>NZ_CP107921.1:5857500-6195000 GCF_036014215.1 Streptomyces sp. NBC_00440 | reverse complement strand
CTGTCAGACCTCGACGACGACGGGAAGGATCATCGGGCGCCTGCGATAGCCGTCCGAGACCCACTTGCCCACCGTGCGACGGATCAGCTGCTGGAGCTGATGCGGCTCCAGAACGCCGTCCTGGGCCGACTTGTTCAGGGCGTCCTCGATCTTCGGTACGACGGCACTGAACGCACCGTCGTCGATGCCGGAGCCCCTGGCCTGGATGTGGGGGCCGCCCACGATCTTGCCGCTGGAGCTGTCGACCACGATGAAGACAGAAATGATGCCCTCGTCGCCGAGGATGCGGCGGTCCTTGAGGTGGGTCTCGGTGACATCGCCGACCGAGAGGCCGTCGACGTACACATAGCCCGCTTGGACCTTGCCGACGATTCTCGCCTTGCCGTCGACCAGGTCGACCACGACGCCGTCCTCAGCGATGACGATGTGGTCCTTGGGAACACCCGTCTTCGCGCCGAGCTCGGCGTTGGCGCGCAGATGGCGCCATTCGCCGTGCACCGGCATCAGGTTCTTCGGGCGGCAGATGTTGTAGAAGTACAGCAGCTCGCCGGCCGACGCGTGGCCCGAGACGTGGACCTTGGCATTGCCCTTGTGGACGACGTCGGCTCCCCAGCGGGTGAGCCCGTTGATCACGCGGTAGACCGCGTTCTCGTTGCCCGGGATGAGCGACGAGGCCAGGATCACGGTGTCGCCCTGGACGATCCGGATCTGGTGGTCCCGGTTGGCCATCCGGGAAAGGGCGGCCATCGGCTCGCCCTGCGAGCCGGTGCAGACCAGCACGACCTCGTCGTCCGGAAGGTCGTCGAGCGTCTTGACGTCGACGACCAGACCCGCGGGGACCTTCAGATAGCCCAGGTCACGGGCGATACCCATGTTCCGGACCATCGACCGGCCGACGAACGCCACCCTTCGCCCGTACTCGTGCGCCGCGTCGAGGATCTGCTGGATGCGGTGCACATGGCTGGCGAAGCTGGCCACGATGATGCGCTTCTGGGCGTTGGCGAAGACCGTGCGCAGGACATTGGAGATGTCGCGCTCGGGCGGCACGAAGCCGGGGACCTCGGCGTTCGTCGAGTCCGAGAGGAGAAGGTCGATGCCCTCTTCGCTCAGCCGCGCGAAGGCGTGCAGGTCGGTGAGGCGGCCGTCCAGCGGCAGCTGGTCCATCTTGAAGTCGCCGGTGGCGACGGCCATGCCCGCCGGGGTGCGGATCGCGACCGCGAGGGCATCGGGAATGGAGTGGTTGACCGCGATGAACTCGCAGTCGAAGACCCCGATGCGCTCGCGCTGTCCCTCGGTGACTTCGAGGGTGTACGGGCGGATCCGGTGCTCCTGGAGCTTCGCCTCGATGAGCGCCAGCGTCAGCTTGGAGCCGATCAGCGGGATGTCCGGCTTCAGCCGGAGCAGATAGGGCACACCGCCGATGTGGTCCTCGTGGCCGTGCGTGAGCACGATGCCCTCGACGTCGTCGAGACGGTCCTTGATGGTGGTGAAATCGGGCAGGATCAGGTCGATGCCCGGCTGCTCCTCCTCGGGGAAGAGCACGCCGCAGTCGACGATCAGCAGCCGGCCTCCGTATTCGAAGACCGTCATGTTCCGGCCGATCTCGCCGAGACCGCCGAGCGGGGTGACGCGCAGGCCGTTCTTCGGAAGCTTCGGCGGTGCGCCGAGTTCAGGATGCGGATGACTCAAAAGACTCTCCTCACCACACACGCCACGTACCTGAGGCACGTGGCGCGCATGATTCGTGCACTTGCAGTTGTCAGAGTGATCTTGCGTATTCAGTTGTGAAGTCTGTGTTTAAAGTTCTACCCCGCCGGCGGCAAGATCGATCTTGAGCTGGGCCGTTTCCTCAGGGGCAAGTTCCACCAGAGGAAGCCGGAGCGGTCCGGCAGGCAGGCCCTGGAGGCCCAGCGCGGCCTTCGTCGTGATCACTCCCTGCGTCCGGAACATGCCGGTGAAGACGGGCAGCAGACGCTGGTGGATCTCGGTCGCCTTCTGGACGTCGCCCGCGAGGTACGCCTCCAGGAGGGCTCGCAGCTCAGGGGTGACGAGATGGCCGACGACGGAGACGAATCCGCACGCGCCCACCGAGAAGAGCGGCAGATTCAGCATGTCGTCGCCGGAGTACCAGGCCAGGCCGCTGCGCGCGATGGCCCAGCTGGCACGGCCGAGGTCGCCCTTGGCGTCCTTGTTGGCCACGATGCGCGGGTGCTCTGCCAGCCTGACGATCGTCTCGGTGTTGATCGGCACACCGCTGCGGCCCGGAATGTCGTACAGCATGACGGGCAGCCCGGTGGAGTCCGCGATGGCGGTGAAGTGCCGGAGCAGGCCTTCCTGCGGCGGCTTGTTGTAGTACGGCGTCACGGCGAGCAGGCCGTGCGCGCCCGCGGTCTCGGCCGCTCGGGCCAGCTCCAGGCTGTGCCGGGTGTCGTTGGTGCCTACACCCGCGATGACGTGAGCACGGTCTCCGACCGCTTCCCGTACCGCCCGCACGAGGTCGTTTTTCTCCGCGTCGCTGGTGGTCGGGGACTCGCCCGTGGTGCCGTTGACGACCAGGCCGTCATTGCCTGCTTCCACCAGATGGGTGGCAAGCCGCTGCGCGCCGTCGATGTCGAGCGCGCCGTCCGCCGTGAAGGGCGTGACCATGGCGGTGAGGACCCGCCCGAAGGGGGTCTGCGGAGTGGAGATCGGAGCCATGGGTACCACGCTACTCGCTGCTCAGTGCGGCGCGTCCCCTCGGGGGACGGGAGCTACGGAGCCCGGCACTGCCTGCTCGGGGGTTCAAGCAGTGCCGGGTCCGTTTGATCAGCCTAGATGAACTTCACCAAAGGGTGCAATCCGGACACCTCACGCGGCCCAGTCGCACATGCGTGCCCTATGGGGCGACCCGTCCGTTGGCATTGAAGGCCGCATGAGTCAGCGGCATGAGCTTGTTCCAGTGCTCTTCCATCTGCTCCCCGACCATCTCGATCTCCCGCTGCGGGAAGGACGGCGTCCGCGCCAGCTCGTGCTGCGTGCGCAGGCCGAGGAAGTGCATCAGCGACCGGGCATTGCACGTCGCGTACATCGACGAGAACAGGCCGACGGGCAGCACCGCCCTGGCCACCTCGCGGGCCACGCCGGCGGCCAACATCTCCTGGTAGGCGTCGTAGGCCTGCCGGTAGGAGTCCTCCATGACGCGACCGGTGAGCTCCTGCTGGGCCGCGGTGCCCTCGACGAACTCGTACTTGCCGGGACGGCCCTGCTGGACCAACTTGCGGGACTCGCCCGGTACGTAGAAGACCGGCTCCAGCTCCCTGTAGCGGCCGGATTCCTCGTTGTACGACCAGCCGACGCGGTGCCGCATGAACTCACGGAACACGAAGATCGGGGCGCTGATGAAGAAGGTCATCGAGTTGTGCTCGAAGGGACTGCCGTGCCGGTCCCGCATCAGATAGTTGATGAGCCCCTTGGAGCGCTCGGGGTCCTTCCGGAGCTCTTCGAGCGACTGCTCACCCGCCGTGGAGACTCGGGCCGCCCACAGCACGTCCGAATCGCTCGCGCTGTGCTTCACCAGCTCGACGGTGACGTCGCTGCGGAAGCTCGGCTTGGGGTCTGAGGTGGGAGTGTCACTCACCGGCGGGGTCCTTCCAGTTGCATCGCTCGGGCGGCGCCCACTCTACGGCGCGGCACCGACAACCAGGACCGGACGAACCGTCAGCAGAAAAGTTCTGCCCATTCGTGGAAATCGGGCACCGATCGGCCGCTCTGGACGTCTGAATCAGTGGAACCAGAGTGGAACCGAAAGTCTCGTGATCCAAGGAGAAGTGCCCCTATGTTCCGCCGGCGAGAGGCCGTCCCGTTCGCATTCGTCGCTGACGCAGACCGCTTCCGTAGCAACATCGAACCGCCGCCCCGTCAACGCCCCACCGCAACCCAGCTCGCCGGCCGTGCGCTCGTCGGCCTCACCGTCGTCGCAGGTATCGCGGGCTCGCTGCTGTTCGGTCTGCCTGCTCTGGCAGCCGATCAGACGCCCGCACAGACACATCAGTCCGAAGCAGCCCACGACCACTGACTCGTCCGGACCCCTGGGGTGGTCGGGCGATGATCTCATCGGTAGCCTCACCGGGCACAGCCAATCGAGCGTGCTTGTGAGTGAGGATCAGTCGTGCCCCTGCCTTTCCTGACGGCCGACCGCGCGTTTGACGCAGCCGCCGAGAATGCCGACGACGTCGCGCTGCCGTTCGACGACCACGACCAGTGGCGCCGCCCCTACCGCCCGGGGCCCTGGCGGGTCGGGGCGGCAGCCGTGTTGCTGCTGCTCGCCTCGTTCATCCTGCTGGCGGCGATGATCATCGCTTTCGCCGGCGCGGTGTCGGGTGCGGGCGTCACCCTCGCCCTCGGCCTCGTGGTCGTGGCCTGCGCCCTGCGGCTGCTGCGGATGGGCACCTGGGTGAGCAGGCACGGAGTGCGGCGGGTGGGCTTCTTCAAGACGGTCACCGTGCCGTGGGGCCGTACCGCGGCCGTACGCACGGTGCAGCAGCCGGTCCGCTGGCTGGGGCTGCCGCGCACGGTGCAGGGCGAGGCGCTCCTGCTCGTACAGCGCAGCGGTGAGCAGCTGCCGCCGCTGCTCACCGACCACAGTGCCGACTTCCTGGCACGCCACGAGGCCTTCGACCGCGCGGCGGACACGGTCGAGGCCTGGGGTGCGGAGTACCGGCTCGGCTGAGCGGGCCGCCGGGATCAGCAGCCCGGCCGGGCGGATGCCCCCGGCGACACGCAGGCCCGTCAGATACTGACGGGCCTGCCCGCATGCAGGGCGATGGCACGCTGCATGGCCTTGCGGGCGCGCGGGGTGTCCCTGGCGTCCTGGTAGGCGACCGCGAGGCGGAACCAGCAGCGCCAGTCGTCCGGGCTGTCCTCGGTCTCCTCCTTGCGGCGGACGAAGACCCGGTCGGCCGAGTCGCGGTCGATCCGGCCGCTGGGCGTACGCACCAACTCGTCGACGGGCAGGCCGCCTTCGGCGTCCAGTTCGGCGGCGAGCCGGTTGGCCCGCCGGACGAACTGGGTGTTCTTCCACAGGAACCAGATGCCGATCAGCGGCAGGATCAGCACGGCCACGCCGAAGGTGACCGTGAGCAGCGTGCCGTTCTCGATGAGCAGCACGCCCCGGCTGCCGACCAGGACGAAGTAGAAGACCAGGACGGCGGCCGTGACGAGGTAGGTGATCTTTGCGCGCATCGGGTCAGCTCAGATCGAGGAAGTGTTCCAGGCCGAAGGTGAGGCCGGGGGTGGTGACCACGCGGCGCGTGCCGAGCAGGATGCCCGGCATGAAGCTGCTGTGGTGCAGGGAGTCGTGCCGGATGGTGAGGGTCTCGCCCTCACCGCCCAGGAGCACCTCCTGGTGGGCCAGGAGGCCGCGCAGCCGTACGGAGTGCACCGGGACGCCGTCGACGTCGGCGCCGCGGGCACCGTCCAGTGCGGTGCTCGTGGCGTCCGGCTGCGGGGCGCAGCCGGCCATCTCCCGGGCGGCCGCGATGAGCTGAGCGGTGCGCTGCGCGGTGCCCGACGGGGCGTCCGCCTTGTTCGGGTGGTGCAGCTCGATCACTTCGACGGACTCGAAGAAGCGCGCTGCCGCCTGGGCGAACGTCATGGTGAGCACGGCACCGATGGAGAAGTTCGGGGCGATGAGGACGCCCGTCTCCGGGGAGGCGTCGAGCCAGGAGCGGAGCTGCGCGACGCGGTCGTCGGTCCAGCCCGTGGTGCCGACGACGCCGTGGATTCCGTTGCGTACGCAGAATTCCAGGTTGCTCATCACCGAGTCGGGATGCGTCAGGTCGATGGCCGCCTGGGCACCGGACACGGTGAGCGCGTCGAGCTCGTCGTCACGATCGAGGGCGGCGACCAGTTCCAGGTCGTCGGCGGCGTCGACGGCCCGTGCGGCTTCGGAGCCGATACGGCCCCGGGCGCCGAGGACCGCGACGCGCAGCTTGCTGCTCATGCTTGCTCTTCCTTCATCGCTCGCGTTTCACACGTCATGGCTGACGCGTTTCACAGACGGTTCGGCTCAGGAGACCGCTTCGTGGAGGCGGTCCGCCTGCTTGTCCTTCAGCGGCCCGATCACCGACAGCGAGGGGCGCTGTCCCAATATGTCGTGGGCGACCGCGCGGACTTCATCCGGGGTGACCGCGGTGATCCGCTCCAGCATCTCGTCGACCGACATCTGGGTGCCCCAGCACAGTTCGCTCTTGCCTATGCGGTTCATCAGCGCCCCGGTGTCCTCCATGCCGAGCACCGTGGAACCGGCGAGCTGGCCGACCGCGCGGCGGATCTCCTCGTCGGTCACCCCTTCGTTCGCGGCCCGGTCGAGCTCGTCCCGGCAGATCTTCAGGACGTCGTGGACCTGGTTGGGGCGGCAGCCCGCGTAGATGCCGAAGAGACCGCAGTCGGCGAAGCCCGAGGTGTACGAGTACACGCTGTAGGCGAGGCCGCGCTTCTCCCGTACCTCCTGGAAGAGGCGGGAGCTCATTCCGCCGCCGAGCGCGGTGTTGAGGACGCCGAGCGCCCACCGCCGGTCGTCGGTCCTGGCCAGGCCCGGCATCCCGAGGACGATGTGCGCCTGCTCGGTCTTGCGGTTCAGCAGGTCGACGCCGCCCGCGGAACGCAGGATGCGGGAGCCGGAGCGCGGGTCCACCGGTACGGCGTCGGTACGGGACAGCGCGCCCGCGCGCTCGAACGCCTCGCTGACCTGGCGTACCACCGTGTCGTGGTCGATGTTGCCGGCGGCGGCGACGACGAGGTGGGTCGGGTCGTAGTGCTTCTTGTAGAAGCGGGCGATCTGGCTGCGGCTGAGCCCGTTGACGGTGTCGACGGTGCCGAGGACCGGGCGGCCGAGCGGGGTGTCGCCGAACATCGTCTGTGCGAAGAGGTCGTGGACGACGTCGCCGGGGTCGTCCTCGGTCATCGCGATCTCTTCGAGGATGACGCCGCGCTCGGCCTCGACGTCCTCGGCGGTGATCAGCGAACCGGTCAGCATGTCGCAGACGACGTCTATGGCCAGCGGCAGATCACTGTCCAGGACCCGGGCGTAGTAGCAGGTGTACTCCTTCGCCGTGAAGGCGTTCATCTCGCCGCCGACCGCGTCGATCGTGGCGGAGATGTCGAGGGCGCTGCGCTTCTCGGTGCCCTTGAAGAGGAGGTGTTCCAGGTAGTGGGTGGCTCCGTTGAGGGACGGCGTCTCATCCCGGGATCCGACGTTCGCCCAGATCCCGAATGTCGCCGAGCGCACTGAGGGGACGGTCTCGGTGACGATGCGCAGACCGCCGGGGAGGACGGTCCTGCGGACCGTGTCGCTGGGTGCTCCGGCGTTGCTCACGTTTCCGTCCTTGAATGCACTGCTGCCGTTCTCGTCCGTGAGGTGGCTCTGGGTACGGGCGACGGCCCGCGCCTCCGATGAGGTGCGGGCCGTCGTCACGGAACTACGGGACGTCACTTGTCGGCGTCGTCCTTCTTCTCGTCTTCTTCGCCCTCGATGACGGGGACGAGGGAGAGCTTGCCGCGGGAGTCGATCTCGCCGATCTCGACCTGGACCTTGGAGCCGACCGCGAGCACGTCCTCGACGTTCTCCACGCGCTTGCCACCGGCGAGCTTGCGGATCTGCGAGATGTGCAGCAGGCCGTCCTTGCCCGGCATGAGCGACACGAACGCACCGAAGGTCGTGGTCTTGACGACCGTGCCCAGGTAACGCTCGCCGACCTCCGGCATGGTCGGGTTGGCGATCGAGTTGATCGTGGTGCGCGCGGCCTCGGCCTGCGAACCCTGCTGGGCACCGATGTAGATGGTGCCGTCGTCCTCGATCGTGATGTCGGCGCCGGTGTCCTCCTGGATCTGGTTGATCATCTTGCCCTTGGGGCCGATGACCTCACCGATCTTGTCCACCGGGATCTTGACGGTGATGATCCGCGGGGCGTTCGGGGACATCTCGTCCGGGACGTCGATGGCCTCGTTCATCACGTCGAGGATGTGGAGGCGTGCGTCACGGGCCTGCTTCAGCGCGGCGGCCAGGACCGAGGCGGGGATGCCGTCGAGCTTGGTGTCGAGCTGGAGCGCAGTCACGAACTGCTTGGTACCGGCGACCTTGAAGTCCATGTCGCCGTAGGCGTCCTCCGCACCGAGGATGTCGGTGAGGGCGACGTAGTGCGTCTTGCCGTCGATCTCCTGCGAGATGAGGCCCATGGCGATACCGGCGACGGCGGCCTTGAGGGGCACACCGGCGTTCAGCAGGGACATGGTGGAGGCGCAGACCGAGCCCATGGACGTCGAGCCGTTGGAGCCCAGCGCCTCGGAGACCTGGCGGATCGCGTACGGGAACTCCTCGCGCGTCGGCAGCACCGGCACGATGGCGCGCTCGGCGAGCGCTCCGTGGCCGATCTCGCGGCGCTTGGGCGAGCCCACGCGGCCGGTCTCACCGACGGAGTACGGCGGGAAGTTGTAGTTGTGCATGTAGCGCTTGCGGGTCACCGGGGAGAGGGTGTCCAGCTGCTGCTCCATGCGGAGCATGTTGAGGGTGGTGACGCCCAGGATCTGGGTCTCGCCACGCTCGAAGAGCGCCGAGCCGTGCACGCGCGGGATGGCCTCGACCTCGGCGGCGAGCGTACGGATGTCCGTGACGCCGCGGCCGTCGATGCGGACCTTGTCCTTGATGACGCGCTCACGCACGACGGACTTGGTCAGCGCGCGGTACGCGCCGGAGATCTCCTTCTCGCGGCCCTCGAACTTCGGGAGCAGCTTCTCGACGGCGATCTCCTTGACGCGGTCCAGCTCGGCCTCGCGCTCCTGCTTGCCGGCGATGGTGAGCGCCTTGGCGAGCTCGGTCCTGACCGCGGCGGTGAGCGCCTCCAGGACGTCGTCCTGGTAGTCGAGGAAGACCGGGAACTCGCCGGTGGGCTTGGCGGCCTTGGCGGCGAGGTCGGACTGGGCCTTGCAGAGCGCCTTGATGAAGGGCTTCGCGGCTTCGAGACCGGCGGCGACGACCTCTTCGGTCGGAGCCTCGGCGCCGTCCTTGACGAGCTGGATGGTCTTCTCGGTGGCCTCGGCCTCGACCATCATGATCGCGACGTCGCCGTCATCGAGCACGCGGCCCGCGACGACCATGTCGAAGACGGCGTCCTCAAGCTCGGTGTGCGTCGGGAAGGCGACCCACTGGCCCTTGATCAGAGCGACGCGGGTGCCGCCGATCGGGCCGGAGAAGGGCAGGCCGGCCAGCATCGTGGAGCAGGAGGCGGCGTTGATCGCGACCACGTCGTACAGGTGGTCGGGGTTGAGCGCCATGATCGTCTCGACGATCTGGATCTCGTTGCGCAGGCCCTTCTTGAAGGAGGGGCGCAGCGGCCGGTCGATCAGGCGGCAGGTGAGGATCGCGTCCTCGGAGGGGCGGCCCTCGCGGCGGAAGAAGGAGCCGGGGATCTTGCCGGCCGCGTACTGCCGCTCCTCGACGTCCACCGTGAGGGGGAAGAAGTCGAGCTGGTCCTTGGGCTTCTTGGAAGCGCTGGTGGCCGACAGCACCATGGTGTCGTCGTCCAGGTACGCCACGGCGGAGCCGGCGGCCTGCTTGGCCAGGCGGCCCGTCTCGAAGCGGATGGTGCGGGTGCCGAAGGTTCCGTTGTCAATAACGGCCTCGGCGTAGTGGGTCTCGTTCTCCACTAGCGTTTTCTCCATACTCGTCGTCTTTCGTCCCCCAGCCCGTGTGGCGGGGAACGGGGCGGAGAAGCGCTCCATGGTTGCGGGGCCGGTCTTCGATCGAAGCACCCGGGTGATGTTCCCGGGGGCCACTACCGAGGACCGGCGGCGGCTGGAGGGCGCTTCCCCTCGTTCGGTACTGCAGCATTCGGTACTGCGGTTCTACGTACTCGGTACTGCCGTGCACACCCAGGTTACTGAGCCAGGTCCGGGTTCCGCACGTACAGCGGCCGCACGTACGGCAAAGGGAGCGGTCCCCAGGAAATGGGGCCCGCTCCCTCGCACAACGTTCTTACTTGGCGCCGCCGGCCGCACCGCGGCGGATGCCGAGGCGGTCGACCAGCGCACGGAAGCGCTGGATGTCCTTCTTGGCCAGGTACTGGAGAAGGCGGCGACGCTGGCCGACCAGGATCAGCAGACCCCGGCGGGAGTGGTGGTCGTGCTTGTGCATCTTGAGGTGCTCAGTCAGGTCCGAGATGCGGCGCGAGAGCATGGCGACCTGAACCTCGGGGGAACCGGTGTCGCCTTCCTTCTGGCCGAACTCGGTCATGATCTGCTTCTTCGTAGCGGCGTCGAGCGACACGCGTACTCCTCGTGAGTCTTCAGGCCACCGAGTGCCCCAGGTCGAATACTCTGGGGAGCTTCCGTAACTCGGGAGGCGGGGATCCGCTGGGCGCAGCCTCCAGGTCATCCGGAGGCGCGTACACAGACGGCCGTCACACAGCGTATCAGCCTTTCCGAGTCGGCCGGCCCGGCCCCCGGGCCCCGTCCGTAGACCCGAACGGCTCAAGCCGCGCGCCACGCCACACCGCCTCAGAACCCTTCGGCGTGAGCTGCGCCATGCTCCTGTGCTGTCCAGCCCGTCAGGGCGCGACCACAGCAGCAGGAGCACCGCAGTGACGACGAGGGCCACCGAGGATTCACCCACGTCCGATGACGATTACGACAGCGAGGTACCGGTACGCCGCAGGCGTCCCGGAAGCATCATCGTCAGCTGGGCGACCACGACCGATCACAAGACGATCGGCACGATGTATCTGGCCACATCGTTCGCCTTTTTCTGCATCGGCGGCGTGATGGCGCTCCTGATGCGTGCCGAGCTGGCGCGGCCCGGTACGCAGATCGTGTCGAACGAGCAGTTCAACCAGGCGTTCACGATGCACGGCACGATCATGCTGCTGATGTTCGCGACGCCGCTCTTCATCGGCTTCACCAACTGGATCATGCCGTTGCAGATCGGGGCGCCCGATGTGGCGTTCCCCCGGCTGAACCTCTTCGCCTACTGGCTGTATCTGCTGGGCGCACTGATCGTGATGGGCGGCTTCCTCACCCCGGACGGGGCGGCCGACTTCGGCTGGTTCGCGTACTCGCCACTGACCAGCACGGTCCACTCCCCCGGGGTCGGCGCGGATCTGTGGATCATGGGGCTGGCCTTCCAGGGCTTCGGCACGATCCTCGGTTCGGTCAACTTCATCACCACGATCATCTGTATGCGCGCACCCGGCATGACGATGTTCCGTATGCCGATCTTCGTGTGGAACGCGCTGCTGACCGCCGTGCTCGTGCTGCTGGCCTTCCCCGTACTGGCCGCCGCGCTGCTCGTGCTGGAGGCGGACCGGAAGTTCGGCGCCCATGTCTTCGACGCGGCCAATGGCGGGGCCCTGCTGTGGCAGCACCTCTTCTGGTTCTTCGGGCATCCGGAGGTGTACATCATCGCGTTGCCGTTCTTCGGGATCGTCACCGAGATCATTCCGGTGTTCTCCCGCAAGCCGGTCTTCGGTTACATCGGCCTGGTCGGGGCCACGATCTCCATCGCCGGGCTCTCGGTGACGGTGTGGGCCCACCACATGTTCGTCACCGGCGGTGTCCTCCTGCCGTTCTTCTCCTTCATGACCTTCCTGATCGCGGTGCCGACCGGTGTGAAGTTCTTCAACTGGATCGGCACGATGTGGAAGGGATCGCTGTCCTTCGAGACACCGATGCTGTGGTCCATCGGCTTCCTGGTCACGTTCCTCTTCGGTGGTCTGACCGGTGTCATCCTGGCTTCGCCCCCGATGGACTTCCACGTGTCCGACTCGTACTTCGTGGTCGCGCACTTCCATTACGTGGTGTTCGGGACCGTGGTCTTCGCGATGTTCGCCGGCTTCTATTTCTGGTGGCCGAAGTTCACCGGCAAGATGCTGGACGAGCGGCTCGGCAAGATCAACTTCTGGACGCTGTTCGTGGGCTTCCACGGCACGTTCCTGGTACAGCACTGGCTGGGCGCCGAGGGTATGCCCCGGCGTTACGCGGACTACCTCGCCGCTGACGGCTTCACCACGCTGAACACCATTTCGAGCATCAGCTCCTTCCTGCTGGGGCTTTCGCTGCTGCCGTTCTTCTACAACGTCTGGAAGACGGCCAAGTACGGCAAGCCCGTCATGGTCGACGACCCTTGGGGCTACGGCCGTTCGCTCGAATGGGCGACGTCCTGCCCGCCGCCCCGGCACAACTTCACGACCCTCCCGAGGATCCGCTCCGAGGGCCCGGCGTTCGACCTCCACTACCCCGCGATCAACGCTCTCGAAGCTGCGGGGCACGCGGCGGCCTCCTCCCCCTCGTCAGCAACGGGCGCCGGAGACGAGTAGCCCGGCGGAGAAGAGCGGACGAGAAGAAGAGAAGCGGAAGCGACGGCGAGGAGAAGGCGTGGCAACCGACGAGGACACCGCGCGCGGTCTCGTGCGGATCGAGGGGTACCTGCTGTGGAGCGCGGAGCTGGAGGAGGCCCGACGGCAGGCGGCCCGCTTCGCGGGCCAGTTGCCCTGGCTGACCATCGCCCAGCGGGACGATGTGGAACGCGTCTACACGGCCGACCGGGTGGCCGTCTCCCGGGCCGTGCTCGTACGGATCTCCGACCGGGCGGCCGAACTGCGCGGCGAGTACACGGCGCGCTATGAGCAGTTGAAGCGGCGCTGTGTGTCGGTGACAGTGATGGCAGTCGGTGCGGTGAGCGGCACATATACGGCGATCACACTGCTCAGCCGGTGATCGCCCAGCACCCCTTTACCATCCCGGATCCACGTCGCCCGGAACCCATGAGCGGGACCGGTCCCGCCAAGTAGGGTGAGCGAACAGCTTGTTCGTACGTGGTGAAGGGACCGGGCAGCCATGGCTGACGCACACGACAAGGACCGCAAGGAACGCGAGAAGGAAGAGCTCTACGCCCTCGACATCTCCGGTGTCGAGTGGCAGGGCGCACCCGGCACCTCGGAGCACGAGGAGCGGGTCGAGATCGCGTACCTGCCGGACGGGGCCGTGGCCATGAGGTCGTCCATCGACCACGGAACAGTGCTGCGGTACACGGAAGCGGAATGGCGCGCCTTCGTGCTGGGCGCCCGCGACGGCGAATTCGACCTGGAGCCCGCACCGCACAACGGCGGAACCACGAGCGCCGCCGCGGAGTAGCGAGGGGCGCCGGGGCGACTGCGGCAGATCGATTTTGGGTGGATTTTGGCGCCTTCTTTCCGTTATCGCCGCTGCCTGGTGGCGTAACAGGGCATGATTCGGGCGCCCCTTGACGGAAAGGTCACGCCCGACGGTGCACTCCGTCATGCCGTCCCGGTACGAATGGTGATTAGGCTGGGACGGGGGCACGGGCCAGAACCCGCAAGCGGGGTGTTCGCGTCCTCACGGGGAGAGCCAGGCGGATCGGACGACAACGGTCGCCCCCCATCCACTACGGCACGAGGGTGCTAGAGCACACCAGCGGGAGGCATTGTGAACAGCGATCGGGACGAGATTCGCGGGGGACCGAACACACCCGTCGACGATCAGTCCGACGCGGATCCCGCCGAGACGGGTGAGTTCACCATCGACTACACCCCTCCCGCCTGGTACACGCAGAACGCTTCGGACGCTCAGGCAAAGGAGCCGGCACCGGCCACTCCGCCGCCCGCGCCCGCTCCGACTCCCCCGCCACCCGCTCCGCCAGTGCCTCAGACGCCTCCGGTGTCGCAGGTGCCCCCGGTGTCTCAGGTGCCTCCGGTGTCTCAGGTGCCTCCGGTGCAGCCCACCGGTCCGGTCGGTGGGCCTGCGGCTGTGCCGGGGCTGCCGCTGACCGGAGGATTCCAGCCGAACTGGGGCCCGACACCGGCCGCCGCGGAGAAGGACGAGCCGGAGACGGGAGCCGGACGTCCGGCGGAGCTGGGTGCCGACTCGGTGCCCGGAGCGGACCCGGTGTCCGAGCCCGAACAGGAGCCGGAGTACGGGGCGGAGCAGGTTCAGGAGTCGGAGCCGGAGTCCGAGCCAGTGTCGGTTCTGGCTTCCGAAGGTGAGCCGGCGGACGACGCCGATGCGGAATCCGGCCCGAAGCCATTCGGTGATTCCGCCGGTGATTCCGCGTCCGAGGCCGGAGATGAGCCTGAGCCCGCGTCCGAGCCCGTCGCGCCGGTCGTTCATGACCAGGAACCGGAACCGGTAGCAGCGGAACAGCCCCCGAAGGCTGTGCCCGAGAAGGCAGCCGAGTCGTTCGGTGGGGGTGAGGTGCGGAGCGCGGACACCATGAAGTTCTCCCCCGCCGCGCTGAAGCGTGAGTTCGAGAAGCTCGAAGCGGCCGCGAAGGCCGCGCGGGAGCGGCCCGAGGCCCCTCCGGCCCCCGAGCGGAAGAGCACCCCGCCCGCCCCCGCTCCGACGGCCGGAACGTCCGGTGGAGCCTCCGGTCCCTACCGGTCCGACGCGTTCGCGGATCTCGCCGCCTCGTTCGGCATGCCCGGTGCTCCGCGCGGCACTGACAGCCGGAGTGACTTCGGAGCAGAGTCCGGCGCGGAGTCCGGACCGGCGGCCGGATCCGTTGGAGAGCCCGCCGATGCCGTGCCCGTGCCCACCGACGCGGTCGCGGACGCGGTGCCGCCGCACGTTCCGGACGACCCGGAGCCGCAGGACGCGCCTCCGGCGGCGCCCGCCCAGCCCTGGGCGCCCGCGCCTTCCGCGTCGCCGCAGAGTGAACTGCCGCCGCTGCCGCCCGCGTTCCAGCCCGCCGCGCCGCCGCCCGCTCCGCAGTGGCCGGTCAGCACGCCGAGCGCCGAACAGTCGCAGCCGTACCCCGGGCCGCCCCAGCAGCAGCCGCAGCAGCCGGGTCCGCCGCCCGCGGTCGGTCCGGCGGCTCCCCCGGCCCAGCCGTCCTGGCCCGCGCAGAGCGCCGAGCCGGCCGGCGAGCAGGGTGGTTACGGCTTCCCGCTGCCCGCCGAGCCTGCCCCCCAGCAGGTACAGCAGCCACAGCAGCAGACGCCGGGCACGCCTCCCCCGGCTCAGGCTCCGCAGGGACAGGCCGGTTACGGATTCCCGCAGCCGGCCCCCAACCTGCCCGCACCCCAGCAGCCCCAGCCCGGTTACGGGTTCCCGCAGCAGCCCCGGCCCGCGGAGTCCGCGCAGCAGCCTCTGCCGCCGCAGGCACCTCAGAACCCCCAGGCCCCTCAGCCACCGCACAGCGGCTATGGGTTCCCGCAGCAGGCGCCGCAGGGACAGGCCGGTTACGGATTCCCGCAGCCGACTCCCCATCTCCCCGCACCGCAGCAGCCCCAGGCACAACAGCCACCGCAGCAGCACCCCGAATCCGGCTACGGCTTCCCGCAGCCCGGTGCCCCTGCCCCGAACCTGCCCGCGCAGCAGAACCCGCAGGCCCAGGACCCCCAGCAGGCACAGCAGCAGCCCGGCGCCCCCGTCGACCCCCGTACCGGAGCCGGCTGGCCGCAGCCCGTTGCCCATGATCAGCGGGAGCGTTCCGTTCCCGGTGCGCCGCTGGGGTACACGGCGGCCGTCGAGCTGTCGTCCGACCGGCTGATCCGCAACAAGCAGAAGACGAAGAGCAGTCGCAGCGGCCCGGCCGGTGCCTCGCGCTTCAAGATCGGTGGCAAGAAGGAGGAGGCCGAGCGGCAGCGCAAGCTCGAACTCATCCGGACGCCGGTCCTCTCCTGCTACCGGATCGCCGTCATCAGCCTCAAGGGCGGTGTCGGCAAGACCACCACGACGACCGCGCTGGGCGCCACGCTCGCGACCGAACGGCAGGACAAGATCCTGGCGATCGACGCCAACCCGGACGCGGGAACGCTCGGCAGGCGGGTGCGGCGTGAGACCGGGGCCACCATCCGTGACCTGGTCCAGGCGATCCCGTACCTCAACTCGTACATGGACATCCGCCGGTTCACCTCGCAGGCGCCCTCCGGGCTGGAGATCATCGCCAACGACGTGGACCCCGCCGTCTCCACCACGTTCAACGACGAGGACTACCGCCGGGCCATCGACGTCCTGGGCAAGCAGTACCCGGTCATCCTGACCGACTCCGGTACGGGTCTGCTCTACAGCGCGATGCGGGGCGTACTCGACCTCGCCGACCAGTTGATCATCGTCTCCACCCCGTCCGTCGACGGCGCGTCCAGCGCGAGCACCACGCTCGACTGGCTCTCGGCGCACGGCTATTCGGAGCTGGTCGCGCGGTCGCTCACGGTGATCTCCGGGGTCCGCGAGACCGGAAAGATGATCAAGGTCGATGACATCGTGCAGCACTTCGAGACCCGCTGCCGTGCGGTCGTCGTAGTGCCGTTCGACGAGCATCTGTCGGCGGGTGCCGAGGTCGACCTGGACATGATGCGGCCGAAGACCCGTGAGGCGTACTTCAACCTCTCCGCCCTGGTCGCCGAGGACTTCCAACGCGCCCAGCAGGCACAGGGGTTGTGGACCGGCAGCGGCCAGGCACCCCCTCCGCACATGGCCCCGCCGATGCCCGGCCAGCAGCAGCCCTATCCGCCCCAGGGCCCGCAGGCACCTCAGGGACCGCAAGGGCCGCAACAGCCCTACGGAGGTCAGCAGCCCCCGCAACAGCCCTATCCGCCGCAGCAACAGGGCTGGCAGCAGCAGCCGGTGCAGCCCGGCCAGCAGGGGCCGGGCCAGCAGGGACAGGGGCATCCCGGACAGCCGGTGCAGCCTCCCGCGCAGGGGCAGCCGTGGCAGCAGCAGCCGGGACAGCCGCTCCCCCAGCCGCAGCAGCAGGGCCCCTCGGATCAGCCCGGCCGGCCCGGCCAAGCAGGTCAGGCAGGTCAACCGGAATTGCAGGGGCCCGTGCCGCCCGCCGGGTGGCCTCCGCAGCAGCCCCCGCAGGCACCGCCGGCCCCTCAGCAGTAAGGCGATAAGGGTATAGACCACTGAAGGCCCACACCGTGCGAACGGTGTGGGCCTTCAGACATTTGTGCAGACCAGGCACGGTCTTGGCGACCGTTGACATGTCTAAACCAGCGCTGATAAACCTTCGCTTCACCAGCTGGCGACTCCATGATTCACCCTGACGCGAGGTCAACGCCCATGGACAGAAGAGTTCCGACCGGCACAATCCGGCACCGATCCCGTTCCCGTCTGCTTCTGGCCACCGGTGCGACCGCCTTCGCCCTGGTGGCCGCCGCCGCGACCCCGCTGAATCCTGCTCCCCAGCAGGCACACGCCGCAACAGCCAGGTCCACTTCCGCCGCTGACGCCGACTCAGGCTCCGGCTCCGGCTCCGGCTCCGGCTCCGGCTCCGGCTCAGGCTCCGGTGGCAAGAAGGTCCTCACCGTCGCCGTCAATCAGAGCGTCGACTCGATGAGTCCGTTCCTCGCCACGCGTCTGGTGTCCACCACCGCGCTGCGCCTGATGTACGACTACCTGACCAACTACGACGTCAAGGACGGCCACACCGTCCCGGGCCTCGCCACCGCGTGGAAGCCGTCGGCCGACAAGCTGACGTGGACCTTCACCATCCGTAAGAACTCCAAGTGGTCCGACGGGCAGCAGGCCACCGCCGACGACGCGGCCTGGACGTTCAACAAGATGATGACCGACGGCGCGGCCGCCACCGCCAACGGCAGCTTCACCGCGAACTTCAAGAAGGTCACGGCCCCCGATCCGCAGACGCTGGTCGTGCAGCTGAAGAAGCCTCAGGCCACGATGACAGCGCTCGACGTGCCGATCGTGCCGAAGCACGTCTGGGAGAAGGTCGGGGACTTCTCGAAGTTCAACAACGACAAGCAGTTCCCGGTCGTCGGCAACGGCCCCTTCATCCTCACCGACTACAAGGTCGACCAGTATCTGAAGTTCAAGCCGAACAAGACGTTCTGGCGGGGCGCCCCGAAGTTCGACGAGCTGGACTTCAAGTACTACAAGGACAACGACGCCGCCGTCGCCGCCCTGGAGAAGGGCGAGGTCTCCTTCGTCCAGGACCTCACACCTGCTCAGGCCGCAGCCCTGAAGACCGAGAAGAACATCAAGGTCAACGACGCCCCCGGCCGCCGCTTCTACGCGCTCGCCACCAACCCGGGCGCCAAGGCCAAGAACGGCCAGAAGATCGGCAACGGCAACCCGGCGCTGCTCGACCCCCGGGTCCGCCGGGCACTGTTCGCCGCGACCGACACCAAGACCATCATCGACAAGGTCTTCCAGGGCCATGCCGTCCAGGGCGCCGGCTACATCCCGCCGCGCTTCGCCGGCTACTTCTGGAAGCCGTCCGCGAGCCAGCAGGTCGCCTACGACCCGGCCAAGGCCGCAGCCCTGCTGGACCAGGCGGGCTACAAGAAGAACAGCGACGGAAAGCGCCTCGGCAAGAACGGCAAGCCGCTCAGCTTCCGGCTGCTCTGCCACGCCACCGACCCGAACGACAAGGCCATCGGCCAGTACATGAAGGAGTGGTGGGGCAAGCTGGGCATCGGGCTGCAGATGAGCTGTCTCGACAACGTCTCCGACCCCTGGCTGGCCGGCCAGTACGACCTGGCCTTCGACGGGTACTCGGTCAATCCCGACCCGGACTACGTCCTCTCCATCCACACCTGTGCGGCGCTGCCCGACACGCCCAAGGACACCGGTTCCACCGACAACTTCATCTGCGACAAGAAGTTCGACACCCTCTACGCCAAGCAGGCCGCCGAGTACAACCCGGCCAAGCGCGCCGATCTGGTGAAGCAGATGGAGTCACGGCTGTACGACACCGGGTACATGAATGTCATGGCCTATCCGAACGCGGTCGAGGCGTACCGTACCGACCAGATCAAGTCCATCGACACGATGCCCCAGGCAGCGGGCAACATCTGGGGCCAGGACGGCTACTGGAGCTGGTGGTCGGCGGTTCCCGCCGACCACAGCGCCTCGAAGTCGTCGGGTTCCTCGACGGGGCTCATCATCGGCATCGTGGCAGCAGTCATCGTCATCGGGCTCGGAGGCTTCGTCGCCCTGCGCCGCCGTTCCACCGCGGAAGACCGTGAATAACCCATGAGCGCTGCTAGCACCACTCCGCTCGCGGAGGGTGCGGCCGACGGCCCGGTCCAGGTCAAGACCGGGCCGTCCGGCCCCCGCACCCGTAACGCGACCGCGTATCTGCTGTACGTCGCGGGCAAGCTGGGCGGCGCGGCCGTCTCGCTGTTCGCTGTCCTGGTCACCAGCTTCTTCCTGTTCCGGATCATCCCGGGCGACCCCGTCCGTACGATGACGCACGGCCGTCCGGTCACCCATCAGCAGCTGCTCGCCCTGCGCAAGCAGCTGGGGCTCGATCTGCCGGTCTGGCACCAGTTCACCCAGTACTGCACCAAGGCGCTCAGCGGCGATCTGGGTACCTCGTACCAGTTCCACGCCCCCGTCGGTCAGCTGATCGCGCAGAAACTGCCCGCGACACTGCTGCTCACCGGCGTCGCCGTGGTGATCTACTCCGCGCTCGGCCTCTGGCTCGGCACCCGCTCCGCGTGGGGGCACGGCGGGCTCGGCGACAGGCTCTCGACCGGGGTGGCGCTGACTCTGTGGTCGGTGCCCGCCTTCTGGCTCGGGCTGCTGCTGATCATCGTGTTCTCGGTGGGTATCGGCCCGATCCCGGGGATGTTCCCGACCGGCGGCATGGAGTCCGGCGGTCTGTCGGGCTTCGCGTACGTCACCGATGTGGCGCATCACATGGTGCTGCCGGTCATCACCCTCGTCGCGGTCGGCTACGCGCAGACCCTCCTGGTGATGCGCTCCTCCCTGCTGGACGAGATGGGCAGCGACTATCTGACGACGGCGCGGGCCAAGGGGCTGCGCGACGTTCTCGTGCGCCGCCGGCACGCGGTGCCCAACGCCATGCTGCCGACCATGACCATGGTCTTCATCAACTTCGGGCATGTGGCGGCCGGTTCGATCCTGGTCGAGACGGTGTTCTCCTGGCCCGGCATCGGCGGTCTCTTCTACTCGGCGCTGAGCGTGCCCGATCTGCCGCTGGTGCAGGGGCTGTTCGTGGTCTTCGCGGGCGCGATGATCGTGATGAACCTGCTCGCCGATCTGCTCTATCCGCTGCTCGATCCCAGGGTGGGCCGATGACGACCGCACAACCGACGGCGGGCTCGCTCGCCCGGGCCCGGCAGCGCGACTCCCTGGCCCGCTTCTGGCAGCAGTACCGCACCCACCGGGCCGGGGTCTTCGGGCTGGCAGGTCTCGTCCTCATCGCGGCGATCGCGCTGGCCGCGCCGCTGCTGGTCGGCAGCGACGTGCAGAGTGTGACGAAGGCGCCCGGCACGGCGCTGGAGGATCCGAGCGGGAGGTTCCCCCTCGGCACCGACCAGTTCGGGCGGTCCGTGCTCGCCCTGCTGGTCTGGGGCGCCCGGATCTCGCTCACCGTGGGGCTGCTGGCCGCCGCTCTCTCGGTGGCCATCGGCACCCTGGTCGGGATCATCGCGGGCCACTTCGGCGGCTGGTTCGCGACGGTACTGATGCGGATCACCGACTGGTTCCTGGTGATGCCGACCCTGGTGCTGGCCATCGTGCTGGCGACCGTGCTCGACCACTCGGTCTGGACGGTGATCCTGGCGATCGGCGTCACCTCATGGCCGACCACGGCGCGGCTCGTACGGGCGCAGACCATCGCCGTGGAGTCCCGTCCGTACATCGAACGGGCCAGGGCGCTCGGCGGCGGCCACCGCCATGTGATGACCCGGCACGTGCTGCCCAACGTCACCCCGCTGGTACTCGCGCAGACCACGCTGGGCATCTCGGCCGCCATCCTCACCGAGGCGACCCTGGCCTTCCTCGGACTCGGCGACCCGACGGTGATCTCCTGGGGCGGCATGCTGCAGGATGCCCGCGAGGCGGGCGCGGTGTCCTCGGGGCACTTCTGGTATCTGGCGCCCCCCGGTATCGCCATCGCACTGGTGGCGCTCTCCTTCACCCTCTGCGGCCGCGCCGTGGAGGCCGTGCTCAACCCGAAGCTGGGGGTGGGACGTTGAGCCTCCTCGAAATCAAGGACCTGCACGTGACCTACGGGTCAGGGCCGGCCGCCGTGCCCGCCGTGCGCGGGGTGGACCTGACCGTCGGGGCCGGGCAGAAGCTCGGGATCGCCGGGGAGTCGGGGTGCGGGAAGTCGACTCTGGCGCTGGCGCTGCTGCGGCTGCTGCCCGCGTCGGCGACGCTGAGCGGCGAGATCCTGCTCGACGGCGAGGACGTCCTCACCATGAAGTGGGGGCGGCTGCGGGCCGTCCGCTGGGCGGGCGCCTCCATCGTCTTCCAGGGCGCGATGCACTCCCTCAACGCGGTGCACCGGATCGGCGACCAGATCGCGGAGCCGCTGCTCGTACACCACCAGGCGACCCCGGCCGCAGCTCGCGGGCGCGCCCGTGAGCTGCTGGAGCAGGTCGGGCTGCCCGCGGCGCGGGCCGATGCCTATCCTCACGAGCTCTCCGGCGGGCAGCGGCAGCGCGTGATGATCGCTATGGCGCTGGCATGCGGCCCGCAGGTGATCGTCGCCGACGAGCCGACCACCGCGCTGGACGTGATGATCCAGGCCCAGATCCTGCGGCTGATCGAGCAGTTGGTCACGGACCAGGACATCAGCCTGCTGATGATCAGCCACGATCTGGCGGTGCTCGCCGACACCTGCGACCGGCTGGCCGTGATGTACGCGGGCCGGGTGGTCGAGGAGGGACCGGCGCAGCAGGTGTTCACCGCTGCGGCGCACCCGTACGGCACCGCGCTGTCCGGGTCCTTCCCGCGCATCGGCGATCCCGCGTCCCGGCGTGCCCCGCGCGGACTGCCGGGTGACCCGCCGGACCCGGCCGCGCTGCCGTCGGGCTGTACGTTCCATCCGCGCTGCCCGGTGGCCCTGGACGAGTGCGCGACCAGCGAGCAGGAGCTGCGGGACGCCGGGCCGGGGCGGCAGGCGGCCTGTCTGCTCGTGAAGCCGGGCGCCGGCGCGGTCGCGGAGCCGGGTGACGGCGCGGTCGCCGGGCCGGGTGCCGGCACGATCGCGGAGCCCGGCGCCGAGGAAGCAAGGAGCACCTCATGACCACCCCTCCCCTGCTCAGCACCACCGCGCTGGAGGTCGCCTTCCCCGGCAGGCGCGGAGCCTCCCCGGCGCGCGCCGTCGACGGGGTGGACCTCCATATCGGGCCCGGCGAGATCGTGGCCCTGGTCGGCGAGTCGGGGTGCGGCAAGACGACGCTCGCCCGCACGCTGCTCGGACTCGTACGGCCGACGTCCGGTGAGGTCAGCTTCGCCGGCGAGCCGCTGGACCTCTCCGCCCGCGCCCTCAAGGCGTACCGCAAGCGCGTCCAGCTGGTGCTCCAGGACCCGAGCGGTTCGCTCAATCCCCGGCACACCGTGTACGAGGCGGTGGCCGAGGGCCTGCGGATCCACGGGTTCACGGGCGACGAGCGGGCCAAGGTGTCCGAGGCGCTGTCCCGGGCGGGGCTGCGGCCCCCCGAGCGGTTCTTCCTGAAGTATCCGCACGAGCTGTCGGGCGGTCAGCGCCAGCGGGTGGTGATCGCGGGGGCGCTGGTGCTCGATCCCGAACTGATCGTGGCGGACGAGCCGGTGGCGTCCCTGGACGCGTCGGTGCGCGGTGAGATCCTCGCTCTGCTGCTGCGGCTGCGGGACGAGCTGGGTCTCTCGGCCCTGGTCGTCACCCACGATCTGGGGCTCGCGTGGAATATCGCCGACCGGGTCGCGGTGATGTATCTCGGCCGGATCGTGGAGATGGGTGACGTCGACCGGATCCTCACGGCGCCCCAACACCCGTACACCCAGGCGCTGCTGTCGGTGATGCCGGACGCCCCGACCGATCCGGTGGTCCTCACCGGTGAGCCGCCGGACCCGTCCAGGGTGCCGTCCGGGTGCCGATTCCACGCCCGCTGCCACATCCTCGCCTCGGGCGAGGCGGAGCGTGCGGGGGTCGCCGACGCCTGCCGTACGAAGGACCTTCCGGTGCTGGCGGGCGGCGGGGCGGACGCGGTGGCGTGCCACTGGGCCGCGGCCTCGAAGACCGCGGGGCCGGTTCCGGCCTCCTGAGGCGGTGTCGCGGGGGCGGTAATTCCGGCGTGCCGCCGAGGTGAGCCCGGCAGGGTGCGGAGGTGTTGCGGCAGACCCCGACCCGGCCGGCACCGCCCGCGACCCGGCCGCATCCGGCGCGGACGTGCCCGCACGCCGACAGGTGACGTGTCAGGGAACTGGCACCGCGGTCGCCGGTGCCCGCGTCCGCAGCCCCGGTGTCAGGGCCAGCGTTACGGCGACGGACGCCGCGGCCATCACCGCCATGGCCGTCGCGGCGGAGGTGTGCTGGGCCACTGCGCCGGCCAGGGCGGCGCCCACGCCCTGGAGTGTGAGCATCCCCGAGGTGTGCAGACCGAGCGACTGGCCCTGGATGTCGTCCGGCGTCAGCTCCACCAGACGCTCCATCAGGACCAGGCTCGCCGCGTATCCGGCCGAGGCGAGCACGATGGCGGACACCGCGAGCGGCGGCCCCGGCCGGAGGGCGAACAGCAGATAGGGCGCGGCGAGCAGGAGCAGCAGCGGGGTGGCGAGCCGGGGCCG
Source organism: Streptomyces sp. NBC_00440 (assembly GCF_036014215.1). Lineage (NCBI taxonomy): Bacteria > Bacillati > Actinomycetota > Actinomycetes > Kitasatosporales > Streptomycetaceae > Streptomyces > Streptomyces sp. NBC_00440. The sequence goes on along the minus strand of NZ_CP107921.1, from coordinate 6,171,468 downwards.
CCATCGGGGCGGCACGAACCGGCCGACGGCCACGTCCCCGGCCAGCATCCCGGACGCGGCGGCCGCGAGCAGCAGCCCCGCGTGCCCGGGCGCGTACGGCACGAAGACCGACTCGCAGCCCACGATCAGGCCGTTGGGCACCCAGAGCGCGAGGTAGACGTACCGGCGCGGCGCGGACGACCAGATGAGCCGGTTGACGCGCCAGGTCTCCCGGACCGATGGGCGGCCCGCCGACCGGGCCGGCCGGCTGCTGAGGCCGCCGAGCACGACGGCCGCGGCGGACAGGGCGAGAGCGGCGGCGACGAGGAGCGCGCCACGCGGGGACAGTGCGGCGACGAGCACACCGCCGACCGCGAACCCGGCGATCTGTGTGACCCCGGCCACCATGTTCAGCGCCGAACGCCCCAGGACGTACGCCTCCTTGGGGAGAATCTCGGCCAGCAGGCCGTACCGCACTCCGCCGCCCACCGAGCCCGCAAGACCGAGGCCGAACAGCACCGCGAAGGCGGCCCGGAGCGGCAGTCCCGGGAGCGCGAGGACGGCGGCGCCCGCGCCGGCGATCGCCGCGAGGACGGTCTCGGCGGCCCGGGGCGGCAGCCGGTCGGCGGCGGAGAGCAGCGCCACCGCGCCGAGTGCCTGGGCGAAGGAGCCGCCGAACATGCTCAGCGCGGCGAGCAGCGGTGAGTGGGTGGCTGAGTAGACCAGCGAGGCCAGTGCGATGCCGCTGACGGTCGACCCCACGCCCAGGAGCGAGACGGAGACGAAGAGGGGCGTGAACTCCGGTACTCCGAAGAGCTGTCGGTAGGTGCGCATGCGCCGGATTCTGACCGGGTGCCAGGGCCGGAGGTTAATGTTTCGCCGGGGGGCGAAACATGGGGCTGTGGGTCATCGACGCGGACACGCTGGCGCGCAGCCGGTTTGTGATCTCGCAGTTCAGCGAGGCTTTCGCCTGTCTGGTGATGCTGGAGTCCGGGCAGACCGGGCACCCCGGTGAGCAGTCCTGGCTGGCCGTGCACCGGCCCGCCTACCGGGAGTTGCTGGACGCCGACCCGGTGACCCGGCTGCTGGTACGGACGGGTCTGCGGCCGCACTGGATCGCCGACTTCCTGTCGCCCACGCCCCCGTCCGATGACGAGTCGGACTTCCACTGCGAGCTGGCCGGGGTCCGCGCCACCCCGCCGGCCGAGGCCCGCCACGACCTGGCCTTCGGGGCGGGCGGCCGGCTGCCCGCCGCCCTGCACCGGGACGATCTGCCGGACCGCGCGGCCGACCTGCTGGAGTGGGTGTGGACGGAGACCGTGCTGCCGTACTGGCCCCGGCGGCGGCGCCTCTTCGAGGCGGACATCCTGGCGCGCACCCGGCTGCTCACCAAGGGCGGCTGGGCGGCGGCGCTCGACGACATCCGGCCGGGGATGCGCTGGCTGGGCGAGGGGCGGCTGCGGGTCAACCACGGTGCCTATGAGCCGCAGGAGCTCTCGGGCGCGCAGCTGCTGTTCGTGCCGGCGAGCGGGCGCAGCGGCTGGGTCTCGTGGGAGAGGCCGCACCGCTTCTCCGCCGTCTACCCCTGTACGGGACAGCTGTCGGAACCGGAGCGGACAGCCGCACCCGACGCCCTCGGCAGGCTGCTGGGCAGCGGCCGGGCGGGTGTTCTGCTGCTGCTCGACACCCCCAAGAGCACCACGCAGCTGGTCGCGCTCTCGGGCCAGGCCCTGGGGTCGGTGGGCCGCCATCTCAAGGTCCTGCTGGACGCCGGTCTGGTGTTCAGGCGGCGGGCCGGGCGGTCGGTGCTCTACTGCCGGACGACGGCCGGGGATGTGCTGGTGGCGGCGGAGCGCTGAGCGCGCGCCCCGGCCGGGCGCCGCCGTCAGTGCGACTCGTACGCCTCGATCAGCGTCCGGCAGCGCTTCACATCGTCCGCCATCGCCACGAGCAGGGCGTCGATCGAGTCGAACTTCTCCATGCCGCGCACATAGGCGAGGAAGTCGACGGCGACGTGCATCCCGTACAGGTCGAGGCCGACGCGGTCGATGGCGTACGCCTCGACGGTGCGCTCGCTGCCGTCGAACTGGGGGTTGCTGCCCACCGAGATCGCCGCGGGCATCCGTTCGCCGTCTGCGGTCAGCCACCCCGCGTACACCCCGTCCACCGGGACCGCGGTGTGCGGCAGCGTCTCGACGTTCGCCGTGGGGAAGCCCAGCTCGCGGCCGCGCTGCGCGCCACGGACCACCACGCCCTCGACGCGGTGCGGGCGGCCCAGGATCTCGGCCGCGCCCGTCATGTCGCCCTCGGCGACCAGGCGGCGGGTCAGGGTGGACGAGAACGGCTCGCCGCCGCCCGCCTCCCCGCTCACCGAGAGGTCGATGATGTCGACCTCGTAGTCGTACGTCGCGCCCAGCTCGGCGAGGAAACCGACGTTTCCGGCCGCCTTGTGGCCGAAGCGGAAGTTGGGGCCCTCGATGACGGCGCGCGCATGCAACTTGTCGACCAGGACCTTCACGATGAAGTCGGCGGGCGACAGCTTCGAGAACTCGCTGGTGAAGGGGAGGATCAGCTGCGCGTCCACGCCCAGCTCCGCCATCAGTTCGGCGCGGCGGTGGTGCGGCGCGAGCAGCGGCGGGTGGCTGCCGGGGCGTACGACCTCGCTGGGGTGCGGGTCGAAGGTGACGACCACCGAGGGAACGCCCAGCTCACGCGCGCGCCGCACGGCCCGCCCGATGATCAGCTGATGGCCGCGGTGCACCCCGTCGTAGGAGCCGATGGTGACGACGCTGCGCCCCCAGTCCTGGGGAATGTCCTCCAAGCCACGCCAGCGCTGCACTGAGACCGCTCCTCGCCCGAACCCGTGTACATGATCAATGCCCTGCAGTTACGCAGGTCTAAGACTGCCATGTCCGGCGCTCGCGGCGTGCATCGGCATCGGGGCACCCGGCTTCCCGACCGTGCGGCGGGTGTCCGGGCCGACGACTGCGGCCCACTCCTGCGGCGCGCAGGCCAGCCAGTCGGCGAGCTGTCCGGCGAAGACGGGCCACTGTGTGGCCAGTTCGGCCAAGAGCCGGTCGAGGACGGCCGCTCCTTCGGGCGTACGGACCAGCAGCAGTCCGGCGCGGTGGACCAGATCGCGGGTCCGGGGCTCCGCGCGGCGGCCCGCACCCTGCGCCGCGGCCCGCACCAGGGCTTCAAGGGCGGCGAGTCCGTCCCTGGCCTCGTACCGCTCGTACTCCAGGAGTACGTCGAGCAGCTCGGCCCGCATCGCGCGCGATCCCTGGCCCCCCGGCGCGGCGAGCACCGGGGCGAGCGCCGCGCGCACGGAGCTCGGACGGCCCCGCAGCAGACTGGTGACCAGCGGGAAGATGACGGCGCGGGCGGCCGGGCCGTCCTCCAGGCGGCGGTCGACGAACGCGGCGGCATACCCGGCGCCCGCCGGGTGACGGTCGATGTACTCGTGGACGAGCGCGGCGGCGCGGCGGGCCGGGGCAGGGGTGCTGATCCCGGCGAGCGCGCTCAGCACCGGGCCCGCGCTGTCCGGCCGCGCCCGCAGGACGGCCTCGAAGGCGGCGAACACCGGCTCGGGATGGGTGGGCAGGGCGGCGGCGAGCGCCGCGGCGGGCAGCTGCGTCCCGCCGGACTCGAACAGGGCCAGGGCACGCGGCAGATGCCGGGCACGGGTGTGCGGGTCGCCGACGAGCAGGGCCAGTGCGGGGCCGTGCAGCGCACTGTCGCCGGGGCGGGAAAGCAGGGCCAGTGCGGCGTACCGCAGCAGCTCGCGGTCGGCGGCGGTCGTGGCGTGCACTGCGGCGCGCACGGCCTGGCGGGCTGCGGTCGCCCGGCGCTCGGGCCGGTCGTCGTGCGCCCAGCGGTCCACGGCACGGCAGAGCGCGGACGTCTCGTCCTCGGCGAGCGCGGCGAGCAGTTCGTCGGCGCGGGGGTGATCGGTGGCGGCGAGCGCTTCGGCGAGATCGTCGACGGCCAGCCCGCGCCGGGTGTACAGCAGCGCCTGTGCGGCCCCCGCGACGGTGGGCCGCAGCTCGGCGCTGTCGTCGGACGGCAGCAGCCGTTCGTCGCCGAACCAGAGGCACAGCAGCGGCTGTACGGTCCTGGGCTCGGCGGCGAGTCGCCGGGCTGCGGCGTCCAGATAGCGGTCGGCGGTCCGCGCGCCGGGGGCTCCGTCGGCGGGCACCAGCCGCCGCAGGAGGTCGATGCGCCGGCTCTCGCCGAGCCGCAGCCGCTCCCAGAACGCACTGTCGAAAGCGCGGAACCCGCCGAGGCCGCGCGGTCCGCCCGCGCGGACCGACAGGAGGGTGATCCGGTCGGCGAGCAGCCGCAGTACGCCGATGTACGGGCCGGCGTCGGGGACGCGGAGCAGCACATCGGCGAGCAGCCGCGCGGCCCACCACTCCGGGTCGGCGAGCGGCACGGACTCCGCCCCGGTGCCCGCCTCCCGGCTCGGTCGCGGCACGCGCGGCTCCGCGGGCACGTCCTGCATCCGGTCCAGCGCCTCGATCAACTCGCGCAGCCGGCGGCCCAGTTCGTGGTGGCCGTGCCGGCGCCCGAGCAGCAGCAGCGCCTGGACCACCGGCCCGGCCCGGTGCCGGGGCACGGTCGGCGGAGGCCGCACAGCGGCGGCGTCGGTGCGCTCCGGGAACCTGGTGGCGGTCCCGGGCGGTTCCGCCGCGCGGCGGTGCACCAGCGCGTACAGGGCGCCGTCCACGTCGAGGTGCTCGCCCTGCACCCAGTCGGCGAGCTCGCCGTGCGCGAAGCGGTATCCGGCGCCCGCCGGGGTGAGCAGCCCCTCGGTGAGCACGGCCGAAGCCCAGCCGGTACGCCACGGGAAGAGCTCCTCGAAGGAGGCCCGGTCCAGCTCGCCCTGCCCGGGGCCCAGGCAGCGCCGCGCCGCCTCGTGCACCCGGCCCGAGACCCCGGCGGCGAGGCGCCGCACCGCCGTGCCCCGGGGCGCGGGGCGCCGGTCGGCCGCGATCCGTACGGCGGTCCGCAGACAGAGCAGATCCAGGTACGCGGTGAACACGTCCTCACGGGCCGGCCTGCCGTCCACCCCGTCGGGGAGCGCGGCCCGCACCTCGGCGAGCATCCGGAGCGTGAGCGGATGGCCCGCGTCCTCCGGGGCGAGCATCTCCTCGGGGATGCCGTAGCCCTGCCGGGCCCGCTCCGCCTCGTGCGGCGGCAGATCCCCGATCCGCACGCAGTCCGCACCCCGGGGGCCGAGGAGCCCGGCCGCCTGCTCCCAGTACTCGGGACGGCAGGCGACCACCATCCGCACCCCGTGCGCGCCCAGCCAGCGCGTGGTGGCCGCGGCCCACTCCGGCAGCGCGCCGGCCGGCAACGGTGCCATCTCCTCCGGGCCGTCCAGCAGGATGAGCAGGGGCTGACCGGCGGCGGCCGCGAGGCGGGCGATCCGCTCCGGGGTGGCACGGTCCAGCCCGCCACTTCGATCGGCGCCCACGATCCGCCCGGCCTGCCGGACCGTACGGGCCACCGCGTCGGCGACCGAGACATCGGCGGCGCGCAGATCGGCGCCGCGCAGCCAGACCGTGGGGGCGGGCTGCGCGCCACGGGCCCGGCGGGCCGCGAGGGCGGTCAGCTCCGTCGTCCGTCCCGTGCCGGGGGCGCCGACCAGGCCGAGCACGGGTCCGCCGGCCGACTGGAAGGCGTCCAGCGGGGCGGCGATACCGGGCCGCTCGACCGGGTCGTGCCACAGCTCGGCGGAGCCGGCGGCGCCGACCGAGGTGGCGGTCAGCTCCAGGACGCCGGCGAGGTTGAGGTCCTGGCCGTAGCCGGGGACGGTCGCGGCGTTGCGCCGCAGCAGCGGGGCGAGCGCGGCGCCGCGCAGCGGAACAGCGAGGCCGGCCACCGGGTGGTCGCCCCGGAGGGCGGTGCCGACGACTCCGAGCACGGCACCGGTCGACGCGTCCACGACGGGCCCGCCGGCCGCCGCGCTGCCCGGCCGGAGCGCGTCGCTGCCCTGCGTGCCGAGCGCCAGTTCCAGGGCGGCGGCGAGCCGGTGGTGGCGGCCGTCCGCCGCGTAGGTCACCGCGGTCTCGCCCAGGACGCGCGCGGCGCGCCAGCCGAGTGCGGCGACGCGGACATAGGTGCCGGTGCCGACCGTGTCCCGGACGGCCAGCGGCAGGGGTGGTACGCCGAGGTCCTCGCCGCTGAGCAGGGCGAGGCCCAGTTCGGGCAGGGCGGTGATCGCTTCGGACCCGGCACGGCACGTCCGGCCGTCCGCTCCGTGCAGCACGGCTCCGGTGAGGCCGGCGACCACCTCATGGCTGGTCACCACCGTGCCCCGGTCGTCGGCGACGAAGCCGGTGCCCCTCTGCCGTCCCGCCGGATCGCAGATGCGTACCAGCGTCTCCCGGTCCCCGCTTCCCACCCCGCTTCCCATGGTCCGACCGTAGGCGCGCGGTGATCGCCGGGAGAAGGACACCGGCCGAAAGCGCCCCCTTGCGCTCCGGGCATTCACTCCGAGCGCCTGGCCGAACGAGTGAATCCCGGGGCCACGATGGACAGACCCCTTGCGAGGGGGATCGTGGAGCGGGCAAGCGGCCCTGCCCGCTCCACGGTGGGTCGGCCGAAGACGGGCCGGCCGAAGAGATCAGCCGAAGACGGCGAGGCTCTTCGCCTTGCCGTTCTCCTCCTCGACCAGGGCGAGAAGGCGATCGTCGGGACCGAAGGCGGCCACGGCCCCGGCCGGGTAGCCGGGCATGTCGAGACGGACGCCGTTGAGCAGCAGCCTGGCCCGCCTCTCGTCCACGTCCCAGCGGGGGAACGCGGCAGCTGCGGCGTCGGCGGCCGGCATGACGGTCAGCTCCTCCTGGAGCTGGTCCAGCGTCCGGGCCGTGTCGAGCCCGTACGGGCCGACCCGGGTCCGGCGCAGCGCCGTCAGATGGCCGCCGACCCCGGTGGCGGTGCCGAGGTCGCGGGCGATGGCGCGGATGTACGTACCGGAGGAGCAGACCACCGAGACGACCAGGTCGACGACGGGCGTCCCGTCATCGGCGACGGCCGGGCGGACGTCGTACACCCGGAACGAGGAGACCGTCACCGGGCGGGCCGGGATGTCGAACTCCTCGCCGCCGCGCACCCGCGCGTACGAACGCTTTCCGTCGATCTTGATGGCGCTGACCTTGGACGGCACCTGCATGATGGCGCCGGTCTGCTCGGCCACCCCGGCGTCGATGGCCTCACGGGTCACCGCAGATGCGTCGGTGGACGAGGTGATCTCGCCCTCGGCGTCGTCGGTGACGGTGTTCTGGCCGAGCCGGATGGTACCGAGGTACTCCTTCTCGGTCAGCGCCAGATGGCCGAGCATCTTGGTGGCCTTCTCGACGCCGAGGACGAGGACGCCCGTGGCCATCGGATCGAGGGTGCCCGCGTGGCCGACCCGGCGGGTCTTCGCGATCCCGCGCATCTTGGCCACGACGTCGTGCGAAGTGAAGCCGGACGGCTTGTCGACGATGACAAGGCCGTCCGGCACGGTGTTCTGCTGTGTCATGCGGAGGCGTTGTCCCCGTCGTCGTCGCTGGATCCGGCGGCCTCGTCGGTCTCGTCCTCCGGCTTGCGGTACGGGTCGGCGCCGCCGGCGTACGTGGCGCCGGACGACGCCTCGCGCACCTTGGCGTCCGACGCCCTGGCCCGGTCGAGGAGGTCCTCGATCGCCTTGGCGTTCTCCGGCAGGGCGTCCGCCACGAAGGCGAGGGTGGGGGTGAACTTCGTCCCCGCCGCGGCGCCGACCGCCGAGCGCAGGATGCCCTTGGCACTCTCCAGACCGGCTGCCGCGCTCGCCCTCTCCTCGTCGTCCCCGTAGACCGTGTAGAAGACCGTGGCCTCCCGCAGGTCACCGGTGACGCGGGTGTCCGTGATGGTCACGTGCGTGCCCAGCCGGGGGTCCTTGATGCCGCGCTGCAGTTTCTCGGCGACCACCTCCTGGATGAGGTCCGCCAGCTTCTTCGCCCGCGCGTTGTCGGCCACTGGTCCGTCTCCTTCTAGAGCCTTGCTCAATCGTCTTCGTCGCCGTGCAGCCGCCGTCGTACGGACAGCAGCTCCACCTCGGGCCGGGCGGCGACAAGCCGCTCGCACCGGTCGAGTACATCAGTGAGGTGCTCCGTCCCGCCGGACACCACAGCGAGGCCGATCCTGGCTCTGCGGTGCAGATCCTGGTCGCCGACCTCAGCCGCGCTCACCGCGAACTTGCGCTGGAGTTCGGCCACGATGGGCCGGACGACGGAGCGTTTCTCCTTCAGCGACCGTACGTCGCCGAGCAGGAGATCGAAGGACAGTGTCCCTACATACATGCATGTCCGGATGTCCCGCCGGTTCGGGGTCGCGCCCCGCCAACCGCTTGGCGGGGACATCCAGAACCGTACACGCAACGGCCGGGGCCGCTCGACGGATATAACTCCCGCCGAGCGGCCCCGACTGACGCTGCACGGATCAACCGCGATACGGATCAGCCGCGGGGCTTCTCGCGCATCTCGTACGTCGCGATGACGTCGTCGATCTTGATGTCGTTGAAGTTGCCGAGGTTGATACCACCCTCGAACCCTTCGCGGATCTCGGTGACGTCGTCCTTGAAGCGGCGCAGACCGGAGATGTTGAGGTTCTCCGCGATGACCTTGCCATCGCGCAGCAGGCGCGCCTTCGTGTTGCGCTTGACCTCGCCGGAGCGGACCAGCACACCGGCGATGTTGCCCAGCTTGGACGAGCGGAAGATCTCGCGGATCTCCGCCGTGCCGAGCTCGACCTCTTCGTACTCCGGCTTGAGCATGCCCTTGAGGGCCGCTTCGATCTCTTCGATCGCCTGGTAGATGACCGAGTAGTACCGGACGTCCACACCTTCGCGCTCGGCCATCTGCGCGGCACGCCCTGCGGCGCGCACGTTGAAGCCGATGACGATGGCGTCGGAGCCGGTCGCCAGGTCGATGTCCGACTCGGTGACCGCACCCACACCGCGGTGCAGGATCCGGATGTCGACCTCTTCGCCGACGTCGAGCTGGAGCAGCGAGGATTCGAGAGCCTCCACCGAACCGGACGCGTCGCCCTTGATGATGAGGTTGAGCTCCTGGACCAGACCGGCCTTGAGCGCCTCGTCCAGGTTCTCCAGGGAGAACCTGACGCCCTTGCGGGCGAAGTTGGCGTTGCGCTCACGGGCGGCACGCTTCTCGGCGATCTGACGGGCCGTACGGTCCTCGTCGACCACCAGGAAGTTGTCGCCGGCACCCGGGACGTTGGTGAGACCCAGTACGAGGACGGGGGTCGAGGGACCCGCTTCCTCAAGGTTGTTGCCGTTGTCGTCGAGCATCGCCCGGACCCGGCCGTACGCGTCGCCGACGACCATGGTGTCGCCGATGCGCAGCGTGCCGCGCTGGACCAGGACGGTCGAGACAGCACCGCGGCCCTTGTCCAGGTGGGACTCGATCGCAATACCCTGCGCGTCCTGCTCCGGGTTGGCCCGCAGGTCGAGCGAGGCGTCGGCGGTGAGGACGACGGCCTCCAGGAGGGAATCGATGTGGAGACCCTGCTTGGCGGAGATGTCGACGAACATCGTGTCGCCGCCGTACTCCTCGGCCACCAGACCGAACTCGGTGAGCTGACCGCGCACCTTGGTCGGGTCGGCACCCTCGACGTCGATCTTGTTGACCGCGACGACGATCGGCACACCGGCCGCCTTGACGTGGTTCAGCGCCTCGATCGTCTGGGGCATCACACCGTCGTTGGCCGCCACCACGAGGATCGCGATGTCGGTCGACTTCGCACCACGGGCACGCATGGCGGTGAACGCCTCGTGACCCGGGGTGTCGATGAAGGTGATACGGCGGTCCTCGCCGTTGACCTCGGAGGAGACCTGGTAGGCACCGATGTGCTGGGTGATGCCGCCGGCCTCGCCCGCGATGACGTTCGTCTTGCGGATCGCGTCGAGCAGCCGGGTCTTACCGTGGTCGACGTGACCCATGACGGTGACGACCGGCGGGCGCGAGACGAGAGCCTCTTCGCCGCCCTCGTCCTCGCCGAACTCGATGTCGAAGGACTCGAGCAGCTCGCGGTCCTCCTCCTCCGGGCTGACGATCTCCAGGACGTAGTTCATCTCGTCCGCGAGGAGCTTCAGCGTCTCGTCGGAGACGGACTGCGTGGCCGTGACCATCTCGCCGAGGTTCATCATCACGGCGACGAGCGACGCCGGGTTGGCGTTGATCTTCTCCGCGAAGTCGGTGAGGGAGGCACCGCGCGACAGCCGGACGGCCTGTCCGTTGCCGCGGGGCAGCATGACACCGCCCACCGACGGGGCCTGCATGGCCTCGTACTCCTGGCGCCTCTGCCTCTTCGACTTGCGGCCTCGGCGGGCGGGCCCGCCGGGACGGCCGAAGGCACCCTGTGTGCCACCGCGGCCACCGGGGCCGCCGGGACGGCCCGCGAAACCGGGACGTCCACCGAAGCCACCGCCGGGAGCACCGCCGCCGGGACGGCCGCCGAAGCCACCGCCGCCGCCGGGACGACCGCCGCCGCCGGGACCTGCCGGACGACCGGCGAAGCCGCCGCCGCCCGGACGGGCGCCGCCGCCGGGACGGCCTGCGCCGCCGCCGGGACCACGACCGCCACCGCCGGGACCGCCACCGGGACGGGGGCTGGCAGCCGGACGCTGCGGCATCATGCCGGGGTTGGGACGGTTACCGCCGGGGGCGCCGCCAGGCCGCGGGGCGCCGCCCTGCGGACGGGGCATACCACCGGGGCTGGGACGGGCGCCGCCCTGACCCTGGCCCTGGGGACGCGGAGCGCCACCGAGACCACCCTGCGGGCGCGGGCCGCCGGGGCGGTCCTGGCCGCCGCCGGGACGCGGGGCGCCACCGGGACGGGGTGCCTGCGGGCGGGCCATACCGGTGGAACCACCGGAGGTGAACGGGTTGTTGCCCGGACGGGGACCGGACGGACGGTTGCCGCCGGGGCGCGGGGCGCCCTGACCGGCCGGCCGTGCCGGACGCTCGCCACCGCGGCCACCGTCACGCTGACCGCCGGCCGGGGCCGGACGGGCGTTCGTGGGACGGGGGCCGGGGGTGGCACCCGAGGGACGCGGGGTCTGCGGCGCCGTCGGCTGGGCCGGTGCGGGCGCCGAGAACTCGGCTGCCGGGACCGGAGCCGCCGGAGCGGGCTTGGCCGCGGGCTTGGGGCCCGGACGCGGACCGGCCGGAGCCGGCGCCGATGGGGTGCTGGGGGCGCTGCTCTGCGGAGCCTCGGCGGCGGCCGGCTTGGGGGCCGGGGCACCGGGCTTCGGGGCAGCAGGACGGGCCGCGGCGGCCGGGGACGGCGCCGCGGGCGTGGAACCCGCACGGGGTGCGGGAGAGGGCGCGGCCTTGCGGGGCGCGCCGGGCTTGGCAGCGGACTTGCCGGCGTTGCCGCCGGGCCCCTGCAAAGCGTCAGTCAACTTGCGTACAACCGGCGCCTCGATCGTCGAGGACGCCGAACGTACGAATTCACCGAGTTCTTGGAGCTTGGCCATGACGACCTTGCTCTCAACTCCGAACTCCTTGGCGAGTTCGTATACCCGGACCTTAGCCACTTCGCTCCTTTTAGGTCCGGGTTACCGCCGGACCGTCGCTACTTCATGGGCGTACTCATCGCGTACTCATCGAGTGCTCATCGCAATCTCGACCTACTTCCAACTCGCGAGGTACCTGACCGCACGGGGACCCGTGCCGTTCACTTATTACGGTGCTGCCTGCCCGACATACTGGTTCAGTTCCGCGCTGTCGAGCGGACCCCTGACCTTGAAGGCCCTGGAGAACGCCCGCCGGCGGACCGCCAGGTCGAGGCAGACCGAGGCGGGGTGCAGATACGCACCCCGGCCGGGCAGCGTACCGCGCGGATCAGGGGCGCATTTGCCCTCAACCACGACGATGCGCAGCAGTTCGCTCTTGGCCGTCCGCTCCCGGCATCCCACGCAGGTTCGCTCAGGGCACGCTCGGTCGACTGTCCGGCCAGACACGTTTAAGTCTACCTCCCCGTAACGACCCCACCCGATTGGGGCAGGAATCGAACGGATGTTGTCTTGAAGTTCTCCGGAATCGTGCAGTTACGGTCCCGGCCGCGCAGCCGGGACCGGCGGCTCAGGCCTCGCCGTCCCGGCTGTCGGACGGACCGCCATCCGGCTCGGTGTCCGGGCGGATGTCGATGCGCCAGCCGGTCAGCCGGGCGGCGAGGCGGGCGTTCTGCCCCTCCTTGCCGATGGCCAGCGAGAGCTGGTAGTCCGGGACCGTGACCCGCGCCGAGCGGGCGGCGAGGTCGACGATCTCGACCTTGCTGACCCGGGCCGGCGAGAGCGCGCTGGCGACCATCTCGGCCGGATCGTCCGACCAGTCCACGATGTCGATCTTCTCGCCGAGCAGCTCGGCCATGACGTTGCGGACGCGGCTGCCCATCGGGCCGATGCAGGCGCCCTTCGGGTTGAGCCCCGACCGGGTCGACCGTACGGCGATCTTGCTCCGGTGACCGGCCTCGCGGGCGATGGCCTCGATGACGACCGAGCCGTCCGCGATCTCCGGGACCTCCAGCGCGAAGAGCTTCTTCACCAGGTTGGGGTGGGTACGGGAGAGGGTCACCGACGGGCCGCGGACGCCCTTGGCCACCCGGACCACGTATGTACGCAGCCGCAGCCCGTGCGAGTAGGTCTCCCCGGGCACCTGCTCCTGCACCGGCAGGATCGCTTCCAGCTTGCCGATGTCGACCAGCACGTTCCGCGGGTCCTTGCCCTGCTGGACGACCCCGGCGACGACATCGCCCTCGCGCCCGGCGTACTCGCCGAAGGTCAGATCGTCCTCCGCGTCCCGCAGCCGCTGCAGGATGACCTGCTTGGCCGTGGTCGCGGCGATCCGGCCGAAGTCGGACGGGGTGTCGTCGAACTCCCGGGCCTCCTGGCCCTCTTCGAGGTCGGCCGGGTCCTCTTTCGCCCAGACCGTCACATGACCGTTGTCGTGGTCGAGGCGCACGCGGGCGAGGCGGCGGCTTCCCTCCGTGCGGTGGTAGGCGATGAGGAGGGCCGACTCGATCGCCTCGACCAGCAGGTCGAAGGAAATCTCCTTCTCCTTCGCCAAGCCCTTCAGAAGCTTTACGTCGATGTCCATGGCTACGCCTCCTCTTCCTTCTTGTCCTTGCGGTTGAATTCCAGCTCCACACGTGCCTTGGCGATCTCCGCGAAGTCCACCCGGCGGGCGGTCGGCTTGCGCCCCTTCACGCCCGGCACTTCGAGGTCGAGGCCGTCGGCGTCCACCGCGAGGATGCGCGCGACCACCTCGTCGCCCCCGGTCAGCGTCAGCTTGGCCAGGCGGCCGGTGGCCCGTACGTAGTGGCGGTGCTCCGTCAGCGGACGGTCGGCGCCCGGCGAGCTGACTTCGAGTACGTACTCGCCGTCGCCCATCACGTCGCTCTCGTCGAGCTTCTCGGAGATGGCACGGCTCAGCTCGGCGCAGGTGTCGAGCTCGACGCCGTCGTCGGAGTCCACGGTGATCCTCAGTACGCCACGCCGGCCTGCCCGGGAGACTTCGATCTCTTCCAGATCCAGGTCCTTGGCGGCGACGAGCGGTTCCAGCAGCCCGCGCAGCCTCTCGCTCTGGGTGGTGCTCATCCGGGTGACTCCTCGGCCGCGTGTGCTGTTGTGGGATCGTCGCGTTTCTCGATCGCCGCGTGTCTGATCGTCGCGTGTCAGATCAAAGGGTATCCGGTCGCCAGGGGTGTTGCCGTCCTCGCTGTGTTGACCCGCAGGTACGCTCGCCTGCGCTGATCACTTCGGGCCGAGGGAGAGACACGTGCTGGGCACGGGGACCACACGCAGGAGTGTGCTGGGCGCGACGGCGGCTGCCGGCGCCGCACTCCTGACCGGCTGTTCGGAGCGGTCCGCCGCCCACCGTACACACGGCGCGGCCGCCCCCGGCACCGGGACGGTGCTCAGGCAGCGCTCCGCGCGGACCAGCGGCGCCCTGCTCGCGCTGTACGACGCGGTGCTCGCCCAGCACCGGGACGAGGCGACGGAGAAGCTGGCGGGCCCGCTGCGGGACGCCGTGGCGCTGCATGTGAAGGCGCTGGCACCGCCCGCCGGGGCCACGCCGTCCGGCGCCTCCCGCAAGGCGTCGCCCGCACCGGCGCCGCCCGCGGTGCCTGCCGACCGCAAGGCCGCTCTGAAGGCTCTCGCGGCGGCCGAGCGGCGGGCCACCGACGCCCACACCGCGGCACTCGCCGACGCCCCGCCGGAGCTGGCCAGGCTGCTGGCCTCGGTCGCGGCCGCTTCCGCCGTCCACGCGTATCTGCTGACCCAGGGGGACCACTGATGAGCGCACGCGAAGCGGCGCAGGCCGCACTGGCCGCCGAGCACGCGGCCGTGTACGGGTACGGCGTCGTCGGCGGCCGGGTCGCTCCGGCGCGCAGGACCGAGGCGCGCCAGGCGTACGACGCCCACCGCGCCCGGCGCGACGCGCTGGTCAGGACCGTGCAGGACCTGGGCGGGAAGCCGGTTGCGGCGTCGGCGGCCTACGCGCTGCCCTTCGAGGTGGCGGGGCAGGACGACGCGGTCCGGCTCGCCGCCGTTCTGGAGGACCGGGTGGCCGATGTCTACTCCGACCTGGTGCGGGCCGCACAGGGGCCGCTGCGGCACGAGGCGGCGCTGGCCCTGCGGGAGGCCGCCGTGCGGGCTGCACGGTGGCGCGGCGACGGCAGCGTAGCCTTTCCGGGGCTCGCCGAGCGGGCCGCAGGGGCTGCCGGAAAGGGAACCACGCACGCATGACTTTCGAACCGCCGCAGCGGCTTGTCCGGGCGCTCGGCGAGACGTACGGGGACGCCGCCGCCACCGACTGGCTCGGCCGGATTCAGACTGATATGCAAGGGGCCCTCGACGTACGGGAGTTGACTGCCGAGCGGGTGCAGGCCCCGGGCGGCCGGAGCGCCCTGATCGTGCTGGTGCGCCGCACCGACGGGACCCATGCGGTACTGAAACTGGCTCCGCCCTTCGCCCGGCCCGATCTGGAGCGGGCCGCACTGGCGCACTGGAACGGCTGGGGCGCCGCGCAGCTGCTCGACGACGCTTCCCCGGGCGACACCGCTCT
Source organism: Streptomyces sp. NBC_00440 (assembly GCF_036014215.1). Classification (NCBI taxonomy): domain Bacteria; kingdom Bacillati; phylum Actinomycetota; class Actinomycetes; order Kitasatosporales; family Streptomycetaceae; genus Streptomyces; species Streptomyces sp. NBC_00440. The sequence goes on along the minus strand of NZ_CP107921.1, from coordinate 6,156,370 downwards.
GCTGCTGGAGCGTCTGCACCCCGAGGTCTCGCTGCACTCGCTCCCGGAGGCCAAGGCTCTGCTGGAGGCCGCGGGCACGGTGCGCAAGCTCTGGGTGGCGCCGCCGGACGGGCACGGTTTCGAGACGGTGGCCGAGCGGACCGCCCGGCAGGCCGAGGCGATGCGCGCGACGGCCGAGCCGCTGGTCGTCCCGCTGGTCGACGCGGCACTCACGGCACGCGACGAACTGCTCGCTCCGGCTCCCGAGAGCGTGCTGCTGCACGGCAATTTCCGCCAGAGCAAGGTGCTCGCGGGCGAGCGCAACCCGTGGCTCGCGGTGGGCCCCGACCCGGTGGTCGGCGAGCGGGCGTACGACCTGGCCCGGCTGGTGCGCGACCGGGTCGACGACCTGGTCGCCGCCGCTGTCGGCCCCTCCACGGTGCGGCGCCGGGTGAACCGGCTGGCGGACTCACTGGAGGTCGAGCACGCGCGGCTGCACGGCTGGACACTGTTCCGGGCGGTGGAGTCGGGGGTGCGAGCGGTCGCGGCGGGACGCCGGCAGGACGGGGAGCTGCTGCTGGAGTTCGCGGGCTGGCTCTGAGCCGCTCCGCCGGGCACGGGGCCGGGCGGGCCTGAGCTTCCGCCCCGGCCCGCCCGGTCCCGTACCTTCCAGCTGCTCGTCCTCAGAACTCCGGTGACTCAGCCGGCCAGCCGCTCGATCGCCTCGGCGACCGTGAGCTCCTCGCGCTCGCCGGTGCGCCGGTCCTTGAGTTCGAGGACGCCGTCCGCAGCCCGGCGGCCGGCGACCAGGATCTGCGGGACGCCGATCAGCTCGGAGTCGGTGAACTTCACCCCGGGAGAGACCCCGGCGCGGTCGTCGACCAGCACCCGTACACCGGCCGCACCCAGCTTCTCGGCGACGTCCAGGGCCAGTTCGGTCTGGAGTGCCTTGCCCGCGGCGACGACGTGCACGTCGGCCGGTGCGACCTCCTTGGACCAGCACAGCCCCTTGTCGTCCGCGGACTGCTCGGCGAGTGCCGCCACGGCGCGGGAGACGCCGATGCCGTACGAGCCCATGGTGACCCGGACCGGCTTGCCCTGCTGGCCCAGCACGTCGAGCTGGAAGGTGTCCGCGTACTTGCGGCCCAGCTGGAAGATGTGGCCGATCTCGATCGCACGGTCCAGCTTGAGACCCGTGCCGCAGGACGGGCAGGGGTCGCCCGGCTCGACGACCACCACGTCGAGGTAGTCGTCCACCTCGAAGTCGCGTCCGGCGACCACGTTGCGCGCGTGCTTGCCGGGCTTGTTGGCGCCGGTGATCCAGGCCGTACCGGCCGCGACCCGCGGATCGGCGATGTAGCGGACCTTTTCGAGACCCTGCGGGCCGACATAGCCGCGTACCAGGTCGGGGCGGTCCTCGAAGTCCTCGGCGGTGACCAGCTCGACCACGGCGGGGGCCAGGTGCTCGCCCAGCTTGCCGAGGTCCACCTCGCGGTGGCCGGGCACGCCGACGGCGACGATCTCGCCGTCGACCTTCACCAGGAGGTTCTTCAGGGTCGCGGACGCGGGTACGCCGAGGTGCGCGGCCAGCGTCTCGATCGTCGGGGTGTCGGGGGTGTCCAGCTCCTCGACGGCGCCGTGCTCGGTGGCGTCCACCGCGGGGGCGGTGAAGGTGACCGCCTCGGTGTTGGCCGCGTAGTCGCACTGCGGGCAGTCCACGAAGGTGTCCTCACCGGCGGCGGCCGGGGCCAGGAACTCCTCGGAGGCCGAGCCGCCCATGGCACCGGAGACGGCCGAGACGATCCGGTGGTCGAGACCGAGGCGCTCGAAGATCCTGATGTACGCCTCGCGGTGCAGCCGGTAGGACTCGGCCAGGCCCTCGTCCGTGGTGTCGAAGGAGTACGAGTCCTTCATCTGGAACTCACGGCCGCGCAGCACGCCGGAGCGCGGACGCGCCTCGTCCCGGTACTTCGTCTGGATCTGGTACAGCATCACCGGCAGGTCCTTGTAGGACGTGCACTGGTCCTTGACGGTCTGGGTGAAGATCTCCTCGTGCGTCGGGCCGAGGAGGTAGTCGGCGCCCTTGCGGTCCTTGAGGCGGAAGAGCAGGTCGCCGTACTCCTCCCAGCGGCCGGACGCCTCGTAGGGCTCCCTGGGCAGCAGCGCGGGGAGCAGGACCTCCTGCGCGCCGATGCCGTCCATCTCCTCGCGCACCACGCGGGAGACGTTGTCGAGGACCTTCTTGCCCAGCGGCAGCCAGGTCCAGATCCCGGCCGCGTTGCGGCGTACGTAACCGGCGCGGACCAGGAGCTTGTGGCTGAGCGTCTCCGCGTCCGCCGGGTCGTCGCGCAAGGTCTTGACCATCAACCGGGACATGCGCTGGACCTGGGCCATGGTGACTCTCCTGCTTGGCTGTGTTTTCCGGGGGACGCCCCCCGGACCCCCGTAAGTGATGTCAGGAGGTTAACCGGGCCCGGCGGGCGGGCGGAAATCGGTTGCGGGGGCGGGCCCGGGGCGGAGCAGCGGGAGCGGGGCGCCCATCACCGCGTACGGCATTCCCGCGCTGGGGAAGTGGACCTGCCGCGCGAGGTCCGTGTACCCCAGCGAGCGGTAGAGGCCGCGGGCCGGGGACTCCCGGTCGATGGCGGAGAGGATCGAGCGCGGTTCGGCGGCGCTGTCGGTGATCGCGGTGATCAGCGCGCGGCCGGTGCCCCGGCCCTGGAAGCCGGGGTGGACGTGCAGTTCGGTGATCACGAAGGAGTCGTCGAGCCAGAAGTCGGTGCCGGTGGAGCGCAGATACGGCTCGACCACCGTGGACCACCAGTGGGCGCGGCTGTTGGGCATCCCGTACACGAAGCCGACCAGGCTGCCGTCGGGCGCCGTCGCGCCGAGTGCGCGGGCGCCGGGGTTCTGTAGATGGCGCAGCACGATGTGGCGGCGTACGGCGACCTCCGCCTCGCTGAGGCCGAACGCGAGGGCCTGTACGGCCAGCGCTTCGTCCACTCGTCCGGCGAGATCGACCGGCCCGACCACTGCGTCATCCATGGTCGGCACCCTAACCTCAGAACTCCGGTGTCAGAACAGGACGCTCATGAAGGCCCCGACCTCACGGAAGCCGACCCTGCGGTAGGCAGCGCGCGCCGCGGAGTTGAAGTCGTTGACGTACAGGCTGACCACGGGGGCCACATCGGCGAGCGCGTAGCGCAGGACGGCGGCCATGCCCGTCTCGGAGAGACCGCGGCCGCGGAACTCGGGGGCGACCCAGACGCCCTGGATCTGGCAGGCCAGTGGAGTGGCGGCGCCGATCTCGGCCTTGAAGACGACCTGGCCGTTCTCGATCCGGGCGAAGGAGCGGCCGGAGCCGACGAGTTCGGCGACGCGTGCCTGGTAGAGCAGTCCGCCGTCCCCCGCCATCGGGGAGACCCCGACCTCCTCGGTGAACATGGCCACACAGGCGGGCATGATCACTTCCAGCTCGTCCTTGCGGATGCGGCGGACGAGCGGGTCGGGCGCGATGTCGGGCGAGGGCTGCTCGGTGACCATCATGGGCTGGTGGGCGCGGACGTCGCGGGCGGGGCCCCAGCTCGGTTCGAGCAGCCGCCACAGCAGCGCGGTGGACTCGGCGGGGCCCACGATGGAGGAGCAGCGGCGGCCGGCCCGGCGAGCGCGTTCGGCGAAGGCGCGTACGGCATCGGGGCCCGCGCAGATCGGGACGAGGTTGGCGCCGGAGTAGCAGAGCGAGCGGAGCCGGCCCCCGGTGTACCAGCCCCACATCTCGCCGCCGAGCCGCCACGGGTCGAGTCCGGCGACCTGGACGCGGGACGTCACGAAGGCGTTGACCACGGGATCGCTGTGCAGGATCTCAAGCGCCGCGTCGAGTTCGCCGGGTTCGAGGACCCGGGTGGTGGTCTGCGTCAACACAAGGGTCGCTCCAACGCTCCTTCGGGGCAATGTCACGGCATCGCGCTTCTTGCTAGCGTTGCAGCGCGTCTGTCCGGCGTCGGTCACGGCTTGACCGTCGCGTCACCGCGAGAAGCCCATCGGGGCGTAGTCACACGGTATGGCTATCTGCTGGTCTCCGAACTGTACCCGGAGATGGATCGCAGCACCGCTCGCGCGGGAGAGGCCCTGCCTGCGGAGGGTCCTGTCCCGCGCGCCGCCGGAGCGGTTCGGCCGACATGGTGGTTCAGCTCATGAGCGGCTCAGCCGGGAGAGCTATCAGCTGACGGAGACCGCGGGCTCGCCGGAGGCGATGCCGTCGCGTTCCATCTGCTCGGCGATCTTCATGGCCTCCTCGATGAGGGTCTCGACGATCTTCGACTCCGGGACGGTCTTGATGACCTCGCCCTTCACGAAGATCTGGCCCTTGCCGTTGCCGGACGCCACACCCAGATCGGCTTCGCGCGCCTCGCCCGGACCGTTGACGACACAGCCCATCACGGCGACGCGCAGCGGGACCTCCATGCCTTCGAGTCCGGCGGACACCTGGTCGGCCAGCTTGTACACGTCGACCTGGGCCCGGCCGCAGGAGGGGCAGGAGACGATCTCCAGGCGGCGCTGCCTGAGGTTGAGCGACTCCAGGATCTGGATGCCGACCTTGACCTCCTCGGCGGGCGGCGCCGAGAGCGAGACCCGGATGGTGTCGCCGATGCCCTCACTGAGCAGCGCGCCGAAGGCCACGGCGGACTTGATGGTCCCCTGGAAGGCCGGGCCCGCCTCGGTCACACCGAGGTGGAGCGGGTAGTCGGACTGTGCGGCCAGCTGCCGGTAGGCGTTGACCATGACCACCGGGTCGTTGTGCTTCACCGAGATCTTGATGTCGCGGAAACCGTGCTCCTCGAAGAGCGAGGCCTCCCACAGCGCCGACTCGACGAGCGCCTCGGGCGTCGCCTTGCCGTACTTCTTCAGCAGCCGCGCGTCCAGCGAGCCCGCGTTCACGCCGATCCGGATCGGCGTCCCGGCGTCGGAGGCCGCGAGCGCGATCTCCTTCACCTTGTCGTCGAACTGCTTGATGTTGCCCGGGTTCACCCGCACCGCGGCGCAGCCGGCGTCGATCGCCGCGAAGACGTACTTCGGCTGGAAGTGGATATCGGCGATGACCGGGATCTGCGACTTCTTCGCGATGGTCGCCAGCGCGTCCGCGTCGTCCTGCGTCGGGCACGCCACCCGCACGATCTGGCAGCCGGAAGCCGTCAGCTCCGCGATCTGCTGAAGCGTCGCCCCGATGTCGGAGGTCCGCGTCGTGGTCATCGACTGCACGGAGACGGGTGCGTCTCCTCCGACGGCCACCGTGCCGACCTGAATCTTGCGGCTGATCCTCCGGTCGGCGAGCTTGGTCGGAACGTCCGGCATTCCGAGAGAAATCGCAGTCATGCGCAGTGCATCCCCAAGGTGTGGATCGAGGTCCCGGAATCTACGGGCTTCGGCCACCGAGATTACGTCACCCGGGGCGGCACACGAACATCCGCGCTCATAAACCACCCAAAGGTGAGCGGCCGCACACCAAGGGTGCGCGGCCGCTGTTTTCCGGCTGTTCTCAGGTGATTTTGACCGGGTTGACGATGTCGGCCACCAGCACGAGCAGCGTGAAGCAGACGAAGACCCCGGCGACGACGTACGCGACGGGCATCAGCTTCGCGACATCGAACGGGCCCGGGTCGGGCCGCTTGAAGACCTTGGCCAGATTGCGCCGCAGTGCCTCCCACAGGGCCCCCGCGATGTGCCCGCCGTCCAGCGGCAGCAGCGGCAGCATGTTGAAGAGGAAGAGCGAGAGGTTGAAGCCGGCCAGCAGGAACAGCATCATCGCCAGCTGGTTCTGCGCGGGCACGTGCAGCGTCATGACCTCGCCGCCGATCCGGGCCGCGCCGACCACGCCGACCGGCGAGTCGGCCTTGCGCTGACCCCCGTCGAAGGCGGCGTTCCAGAGGTCCGGGATCTTGGACGGCAGGGCGACGATCGAGTCGACGCCGTTGCCCACCATGTCGCCCATCCGGCCCACCGACGCGCCGAAGGACAGCGGCTTGATCTCGGTCTGCGCGGCGAAGCCGAGGTAGCCGGCCGGTACGTACTTGTCGGGGACGACGTCCCCGTTCGAGTCCTTGCGGGCCACCATGTTCTTGGCGAGCTTGGCGTGCAGTGTCTGCTGCTTGCCGTCGCGTACGACGGTGATGGTGGCCGGGCCGATGGTGTCGCGGATGTGGTCGGACAGCTGGGCCCAGGTGGAGACCTTCGCACCGTCGAAGGCGACGATCTTGTCGCCCTCCTTCAGGCCCGCCGCCCTGGCGGGCGAGACCGGGTCGCCCTTCTCGCAGGTCTGGCGCTTCTCGCTCTGCGAGATGACGCACTTCTGCACGCCGGCCACCTGCGTGGTCTGCGTCTCGAAGCCGAAGGACATCGCGACGCCCATGAAGATCACGACCGCGAGGATCAGATTCATGAAGGGGCCCGCGAACATCACGATCACGCGCTTCCACGGCTTGCGGGTGTAGAACAGCCGCTCCTCGTCGCCCTCCTCCAGCTCCTCGAAGGCCGCGGACCGCGCGTCCTCGACCATGGAGCGCCAGGGGGAGGTGGACCGGGACTCGATCCTGCCGTCGGGTCCCGGCGGGAACATGCCGATCATGCGGATGTAGCCGCCGGCCGGGATCGCCTTGAAGCCGTACTCCGTGTCGCCCTTCTTCCGCGACCAGATGGTCGGGCCGAATCCGACCATGTACTGCGGGACGCGGATACCGAAGAGCTTCGCCGTCGAGAGGTGGCCCAGCTCGTGCCAGGCGATGGAGAAGAGCAGCCCGAAGACAAAGATGACGATCCCGATGACCGTCAACACGATCGTGGTCATGCGCGAGCCTCCGCTGTGGCCTTCTGGGCGAGTTCACGGGCCCGGGCGCGTGCCCAGGTCTCCGCTTGCAGGACGTCCGCGACCGTCAGAGAAGTTCCCGTACGGGGCTCGCCATGCTCGGCCACGACTGCCGTGACCGTATCCATAATCCCGTTGAAGGGCAGCTTTCCGGCCAGGAAGGCGTCGACGCACTCCTCGTTCGCCGCGTTGAAGACCGCGGGGGCCGTGCCGCCCAGGGCTCCGACATGCCGGGCAAGTCCGACGGACGGGAAGGCCTCGGTGTCCAGCGGGAAGAACTCCCAGCTGGACGCCTTCGTCCAGTCGAAGGCGGGAGCGGCGTCCGGGATCCGCTGCGGCCACCCGATGCCGACGGCGATCGGGCCGCTCATGTCGGGCGGTGTGGCCTGCGCGAGCGTCGAGCCGTCGGTGAACTCGACCATGGAGTGGACGTACGACTGGGGGTGCACGACGACCTCGATGCGGTCGAACGGGACGTCGTACAGCAGATGCGCCTCGATGACCTCAAGGCCCTTGTTGACCAGGGTCGCCGAGTTCACCGTGATGACGGGCCCCATGGCCCAGGTCGGGTGGGCCAGCGCCGCGTCGGGTGTGACGTCCGCCAGTTCGGCCCTGGTCCGGCCCCGGAAGGGTCCGCCGGACGCGGTGACGATCAGCTTGCGCACATCGGCGCGCTTGCCGGACGCCAGCGCCTGGAAGAGCGCGGCGTGCTCGGAGTCGACCGGGATGATCTGGCCGGGCTTCGCCAGCGCCTTCACCAGCGGGCCGCCGACGATCAGCGACTCCTTGTTGGCGAGGGCGAGCGTGCGGCCCGCGGTCAGGGCCGCGAGGGTGGGCGCGAGGCCGATCGAGCCGGTGATGCCGTTGAGCACGGTGTGGCAGTCGGACGCGGCGAGTTCGCTCGCGGCCTCGGGCCCCGCCAGGATCTCCGGGAGCGGCTCCGTGCCGTACTGCGCGCCCAGCGCCTCACGCAGCGCGGGCACGGCGTCCGCACGGGCGACAGCGACGGTACGGACACCGAGCCGGCGCGCCTGCTCGGCGAGCAGGGCGACCCGCCCGCCGGCGGCGGAGAGCGCCGTCACCCGGAAGCGGTCGGGGTTGCGCAGCACCAGGTCGATGGCCTGGGTGCCGATGGACCCGGTCGAGCCGAGGACGACGATGTCCCGGCGTCCTTCGACGGGGTCGAAGACGATGTGCGGGTCGGCGAGGATGGCAGGGCTGTCGCTCATGCCCCCCATTGTTGCCGCATAAGGCGGGCGTCAGGACAGTGAGCCCCGGTTCCGGCGCGCGGGAGTTGTCCGGGCGGTCGGGCCGTCGGTACCCCTCCGCCGCGGCGCGGGCGCTTCACCAGGAGCGCCGCAGCTCCGCGAAGGCCTCGTGGAAGCCGGGGAAGGTCTTCCGTACACAGCCGGGGTCGTCGAAGGTGATGCCGGGCGTGCGCAGGCCGGTGACCGCGAACGACATCACGATGCGGTGGTCGCCGTGCGTACGGATCCGGGCGGGCCGCGGCGTGCCCGGCCGGATCTCGATCCAGTCGGGTCCGGTGGCGGCCTCGATGCCGAGCGCGCGGAGGTTCTCCGCGCACGCCTCCAGCCGGTCGCACTCCTTCACCCGGGTGTTGCCGACGTCCTCGATCCGGACCGGCCCGGACGCGTAGGGGGCGATCGCGGCCAGGGTCGGCATGGTGTCGGAGATGTCACGCATGTTCACGGTGAGCCCGCCGAGCGTGCCGGGCCCGGTGACCGTGGTGCCGCTCGCGGTCGTACGGACGTCGGCGCCCATCCGGCCGAGCACCTCGACGAAGCGCAGATCGCCCTGGAGCGCGCCCGCGCCGAGGCCGGGCACGGTCACCGTGTGTCCGGTGACGGCGGCCGCGGCGAAGAAATAGCTGGCTGTGGAGGCGTCGGGCTCGATGGCGTACTCGGTGGCGCGGTAGCCGCCGGCCGGCACCGTGAACACGTTTCCCTCCCGGGCCACCGTGACGCCGAAGTCACGCATCATCGCGAGCGTGATGTCGATGTACGGGGCGGAGACGAGGTCCGTGACGGTGATGCGCAGCCCCGTCCGGGTGAGCGGGCCGAGCATCAGCAGCGCGGTGAGGTACTGCGACGACTGGCCCGCGTCCAGGGTCAGTTCGCCGCCTTCGATGCCGCGGGCCACGATCCGCAGCGGGTGGTGGCCCTCCGCCCCGTCGTGGCGGAGGTCGACGCCCAGCTCCTGGAGTGCGCGGGTGAGCGGGGCGAGCGGGCGGCGGCGCATCTGTTCCGACGCGTCGAAGCGGTACGTGCCTCCCCCTGCGCCCGAAGGGCCGGATATGTGCCCCCGGCCGGCGGCGGCGAGGGCGGGCAGGAAGCGGGCCGTGGTGGCGCCGTCCCGGCAGTAGACATCGGCGTCGGCGGCTCCGGGCCCGGCCGGGCGGCCCTCGACGCGCCAGGCGTCCGGACCGCGCTCCACCGCGTATCCGAGCCGGGTCAGGCCCTCGGCGAACCCCTCGGTGTCGTCGGAGACGAGGGGGCGCAGGAGCGTGGTGGTGCCGTCGGCCGCGGCGGCCAGGAACAGGGCGCGGGCGGTCACGGACTTGGAGCCGGGGATCTGGGTCACGGTCACGTGCGGACATTCTGCCGTGCGCACGTGACCGGGGTGGGGGCGGTCCACGATCCGGCCGTGGACCGCCCCGGCGCCCCTCACGGGCGCGGTGTGCCGCCCGGTTCAGCGGATGCGGCGGTGGACGTTGTCCGCGGTGGAGGGTCCCGGGGCCGCGTCGGCGATCCAGGGCCCTTCGCCCGAGGCGTCGACGATGCCCTGTTCCAGCCAGGTGTACGTCCCGGAGAGGACACCGGACACGACCTTGCGGTCCAGTTCGTCGGTGTTCGCCCAGAGCCGGCCGAAGAGCTCGTCGACGCGGATACGGGCCTGCTGACAGAAGGCGTCGGCCAGTTGGTACGCCTCCCGGCCGTGGTCGTCCGACGAGCGCAGCAGTTCGGCGCGTACGCACGCGGCGCTCATCGCGAAGAGCTCGGCGCCGATGTCGACGATGCGGCCCAGGAATCCCTGCTTCGTCTCCATCTTCCCCTGCCAGCGCGACATGGCGTAGAAGGTCGAGCGGGCCAGCTTCCGGGCGGAGCGCTCGACGTACCGCAGCTGGGCGGAGAGGTCAGGGTGCCCGTACGGATGGAACGCCGCGTAGCTGCCGGGCAGTTGTCCGGGGCCGGCGACGAGCTTCGGCAGCCAGCGGGCGTAGAACGCGGTGGCCTGCGCCCCCGCCTTCGCCTTGTCCTGCAGGGTGGTGTCGGGGTCGATCAGACCACCGGCGACGGAGAGATGGGCGTCGACGGCCTCCCGGGCGATCAGCAGGTGCATGATCTCCGTCGAGCCCTCGAAGATCCGGTTGATGCGCATGTCCCTGAGCATCTGCTCGGCGGGCACCGGCCGTTCGCCGCGGGCCGCCAGGGAGTCGGCCGTCTCGAAGCCGCGGCCGCCGCGGATCTGGACGAGTTCGTCGGCGATCAGCCAGCCCATCTCGGACCCGTACAGCTTGGCGAGCGCCGCCTCGATCCGGATGTCGTTGCGGTCCTCGTCGGCCATCTGGGAAGAGAGGTCCACGACCGCTTCGAGCGCGAAGGTGGTCGCGGCGATGAAGGAGATCTTGGCGCCGACGGCTTCGTGACGGCCGACGGGCCTGCCCCACTGCTCCCGCTCGCACGACCACTCGCGGGCGATTTTCAGACACCACTTGCCGGCGCCGACACACATCGCGGGCAGCGAGAGCCGACCGGTGTTGAGGGTGGTGAGGGCGATCTTGAGGCCGGCGCCCTCGGGTCCGATCCGATTCGCCGCCGGGACGCGGACCTGGTGGAAGCGGGTGACGCCGTTCTCCAGGCCGCGCAGCCCCATGAAGGCGTTGCGGTTCTCGACGGTGATGCCCGGCGAGTCGGCCTCGACGATGAAGGCGGTGATGCCGCCCTTGCTCTCCGCCGTCCTGGGCACCCGCGCCATCACGACGAGCAGGTCCGCGACGACGCCGTTGGTCGTCCAGAGCTTCACGCCGTCGAGGACGTACGAGTCACCCTCCCGGACCGCCGATGTGGCCAGCCGGGCAGGGTCGGAGCCGACGTCCGGCTCGGTGAGCAGGAAGGCCGAGATGTCGGTGCGGGCCAGCCGGGGCAGGAAGGTGTCCTTCTGCTCCTGGGTGCCGAACTGCTTCAGCGGCTGCGGGACCCCGATCGACTGGTGGGCCGAGAGCAGCGCGCCGACGGCCGGGCTGGCCGAACCGACAAGCGAGAGCGCCCTGTTGTAGTACACCTGGGTGAGGCCGAGGCCGCCGTACCTGGTGTCGATCTTCATGCCGAGCGCGCCGAGTTCCTTGAGCCCGTTGACCGTCTCGTCGGGGATCCGGGCCTCGCGCTCGATCAGCGCGCCGTCGATCCCGGTCTCGCAGAAGGCGCGCAGCTTCGCGAGGAAGGCCTCGCCGCGCCGGGCGTCCTCGGCGTCGGGCAGGGGATGCGGATGGATCAGATCGAGCCGGAAGCGGCCGAGGAACAGCTCCTTGGCGAAGCTCGGTTTCCGCCAGTCCTGTTCACGGGCGGCCTCGGCGACCTGGCGCGCCTCGCGCTCGGTGACCCTGGGCTTGTCGAGTGGTGCGGTCATGAGGGGTACTCCTCACCGCGGATGTCGGGTGGACACACCTGCCCGCAACGAGGCGGTGCTAGTCGTCGCTACTCTCCGTGTGTACCCCATTACCCGCACCACGGCCACCCCTCGCGTGCGTGAGGGGTGGCCGGCCGGGGGCGAGTGCGTCCGATCGGGTCGGATCGGTTCCGCCGGTCCGGATCAGCTCCGTGGGCCGATCCGGATCAGTCCGCCCGGTTCAGAGGGCGAGGCCCGTTCAGAGGGCGAGGCCCGTGAAGACCATGACCCGCTCGTAGGTGTAGTCCTCCATCGCGAAGCGCACGCCCTCACGGCCGACGCCGGACTGCTTGGCGCCGCCGTACGGCATCTGGTCCGCGCGGTACGAGGGCACGTCACCGACGATCACACCGCCGACCTCCAGAGCGCTGTGGGCGCGGAACGCCGTCTGCACGTCGTGCGTGAACACGCCCGCCTGCAGGCCGTACTTCGAGTCGTTGACGGCGGCGAACGCCTCCGCCTCGCCCTCGACCCTGGTGAGCGTCAGGACCGGGCCGAAGATCTCCTCGCAGGCGACCGTGGTGTCCGCGGGGACGTCGGCGAGCACGGTCGGCGCATAGCTGGCGCCGTCCCTGGAGCCGCCCGCGAGCAGCTTGGCGCCCGCCTGTACCGCCTCGTCGACCCAGGACTCGACCCGCCTGGCCGCGTCCTCGCTGACCAGCGGGCCGACGTCGGTGGCCGCGTCGGCGGGGTCGCCGGTGGCCTGCTGGGCGACGGCGTCGACGATCTTCGGGACGAGCCGGTCGTACACCGAGGCGTCGGCGATCACACGCTGGACCGAGATGCAGGACTGGCCGCCCTGGTAGTTCGAGAAGGTCGCGATGCGCGCGGCGGCCCAGTCGAGGTCCTTCTCGGACGCGTAGTCGGCGAGGACCACGGCAGCGCCGTTCCCGCCGAGCTCCAGGGTGATGTGCTTGCGCGGGACCGAGTCCATGATCGCGAAGCCGACCTTGTCGGAGCCGGTGAAGGAGATGACCGGGAGCCGCTCGTCCTGGACGAGGGCGGGCATCTTGTCGTTGGCGACCGGCAGGACCGACCAGGAGCCCGCGGGCAGCTCGGTCTCGGCCAGCAGCTCGCCGAGGATGAGACCCGAGAGCGGGGTCGCCGGGGCGGGCTTGAGGATGATCGGCGCGCCGACCGCGATGGCGGGGGCGATCTTGTGGGCGCAGAGGTTCAGCGGGAAGTTGAACGGCGCGACACCCAGGACCGCGCCGCGCGGGAAGCGGCGCGTCAGCGCGAGGCGGCCGGCGCCGCCCGCGTCGGTGTCGAGGCGCTGCGCCTCGCCGCCGTTGTAGCGGCGGGCCTCCTCGGCGGCGAACCGGAACACCGATACGGCGCGGCCGACTTCGCCGCGGGCCCACTTGATGGGCTTGCCGTTCTCGGCGGTGATCAGCTGCGCGATCTCCTCCGTGCGCTCGACCAGACGGCGGGAGACGTGGTCCAGGGCGGCGGCGCGGACGTGGGCGGGCGTCGCGGCGAACTCGTCCCGGACGGCGTGCGCGGCGGCGACGGCCTCCTCGACCTGGGCGTCGGTCGGGACGGCGACCGTACCGACGTGCCGGCCGTCCCAGGGGGAGGTGACATCGAAGGTGTCATCGCCGGTGGCCTGGCGGCCGGCGAGCCAGAAGGCGTGGGTGGAGGTCATGTGTTCCGGCCCTTCCGTGGTGTTGGTTGGTGTCCCCACGGTAGGGGTGCGGGGGCGGCGCTGTGTTTGTCCGGCGTGGAGTAGTGCCGGCCTCCGGTGTGCCGGAATGTCTGACGCTGAGCGGCGCGTTCCGGGCGGCGCCCCGGCGCACGACAGGGCGCGCTCCGGGAGCCGCCCCCGTACCGCAAACAGCGCGCGCTCCGGGCGCCGGTCCAGCCGCCCGTCCGGCAAGCCCGTGCGCCGCCCGGCCGCCCGTCTCAGGGCATGCTCGTGGCCTTCAGCGCCAGCCAGAGCTCCATCCGTACGTCCGGATCGTCCAGCGACCGCCCCAGGATCTCCTCCACCCGCCGCATCCGGTACCGCAGCGTGTGCCGGTGCACCCCCAGGTCCGCGGCGGCCGCGTCCCACTGGCCGTGGTGCGCGAGCCAGGCGCGCAGGGACGCCACGAGGTCGCCGCGGCCGGTCGCGTCGTGCTCGTGCAGCGGGCGCAGCATCCCGTCGGCGAAGGCCCGTACCGCGTCGTCGGCGAGCAGCGGCACCACGGATCCGGTGGCCAGTTCCTCGTGTTCGACCAGGACCCGGCCACGCCGGCGGGCGACCGAGAGCGCCTGTTCGGCCTGGCGGTACGCGGAGGCGGCGGCGATCGTGCCGGCCGGGGCGGACTGCCCGATGACGACCTGGTCGTCGTCGGCCGCGGAGCCCGCGGCGCCCGCGGGGTGCAGGGCCTCCGCCTGGGCCTGGCCGGCTTCGATCCGCTGGGCGTAGGCCGTGCAGGCCGTGACCGCGGCCCCGCCGTCGGTGGCGAGCACGACGAGACGCTCACCCTCGGGCACGACGAGCACCATCTCGCCCGCGCGGGAGGCACCGGCCTCCAGCGACTCGGCCAGTTCCTGGAGCGCGCCGGACGTGCCCTCGGCGATGAGCAGCCGGTACGGGGCGTCGAGCAGACCGTTGTAGAGGTCCCCCGCGACCGTGCGCGCGTGGTCGGGCTCCCCCGCGAGCAGCATCCGCAGCACGGCCGCGCCCAGCCGGTCCTCGGCCGCCCGCAGGGACCGGGAGCGTTCGGTGGTCAGGGTGAGCAGGGCGATGGCCGAGTGCACCGCGTACCGCTCGGCGGTGCCCAGCGGGGCGCCCGTGCCGACGGCCAGCGCGCCGTGCGGGCGGCGGCCGGTGCCGAGGGACTGGAGTTCCACGCGGTCGTCGGAACCGCCGACGACGGCGCTCGCGGGCGCCGGGCGCTCGCCGAGCCTGGCGACGTCCGATGTGAGCCGTGCGGCGCGGCGGGCGGCCCACTCGGGGGCGACGGCCACGACGGTGCCGGCCGCGTCGTACAGGGCGGCCCAGCCGTTGACGTGCGACGCGAGCCGCACCAGCAGGTCACCGGGGCCGTCGCCGCTCAGCGCGGCCCGGGTCAGCTCGCGCTGGGCCTCGAAACCCGCGGTGACCGAGCGGTACTGGTCGGCGGCGATGGCGGCCGACACCGCCTTGCTGATGGCCAGGAACGGCGTGCGCCGGGGCACCTCCAGGAGCGGCAGGCCCTCCTCCTCGGCAGCGGCGACCAGCATGGGCGGGATGTCCTCGTAGTGGACGCCGACGGCGAACCCGAGCCCGACGACTCCGGCCTTGGCGAGCCGCCGCACGTACCGCCGCATCGCCTCCTGGTCCCCGGTGTCCAGCGTCATCGCGGTGATGAGGAGGAGCTCGCCGCCCTCCATGTACGGGACGGGGTCGGCCAATTCGCTGACGTGGGCCCAGCGCACCGGCGTCTCCAGATGGCCCTCCCCCGCACGCACGGTGAGCTTGAGCGTGGAGTGGTGGACGAGCGAGGCAAGGGTGGGCGGCATGGGGGGACCGTAGGACCTTCGGCTGAAGAATGAGTGAGAACTACGCCGCCCCGTATGAACGGCTACACCAATTCTGCCAGGGCGTACGGGTCCCCGCGCCGGATCAGCCCCGCAGATCCACCAGAAGGGGCGGCGCGTGCTCGCCGCGCACCGTCCTCAGCGAGAGCACCGCGTGGCCCGCGGGCACCGAATGGGCCAGGTCGGAGGCCGACCAGCGCTCCCGTTCGACCCTCCGTACGGTGACCGCGTCCGTCGTCACCGCCTTTCCTGTGACGAGTTTGCGGAAGGAGTGGATCGCCCGGGTCAGCGGCTGGTCGGCGAAGACCGTGCGCTGAGTGACGTCCCTGGTCTCCACCCATTCGGTGCCCCAGGCCTCGGCGAAGGACCTGCCCTCCCAGGTGGTCACCCCGGAGAACGCCATCCGGCAGCCGACCGCGCCGAGCAGCGCGGTGTGCAGGTCGTCCGGGACGTCGCTCAGGCTGCGCAGGGCGAGGACGGCTCCGGCGTGCGCGGAGCGCAGCCGCTGGATGGAGCGGACCGAGTCCGCCGTGACGGTGCGGGTGGCGTCGTCGAGGACGAGGCAGGCGAAGAGCGAGCGGTCGGCGCGGGCCGCCGCGCTCGCGGTGAACTGGGCGAGGACGAGCCGGGCGAGGACCCGGGACGCCTCCGCGTGCGCCCGTTCCGGGAGGTCGATCCGGACCCGTACGGGGTGTTCGAGCGAGCGCAGCGAGAAGGGCCTCGACGTACCCGAGGTGTCGAAGAACCCCGCGAAGGCCGGCCGGTCGAGGGAGGCGACACGGTCGGCGAGCGCCGGGCCCGGGTCGCCCGGCGCCCCGGACTGCCGTGCGCGGGCGTCGAGTTCGCGCTGCAGGCCGAAGTGGCCGCCCGCGTCGAGCGCCTCGCGCAGGGTGGCCAGCGCGGCCGGCACCCCGTCGAGGAGTTCCCGCAGGTCGGGCACCGACGGGAAGCGGCCGTGGGCCGCCAGGTAGGGGCCGAGCAGCTGGGCGAGCGCGGTGGCCGCGCGCCGGCTGTCGACCTCGGGGAGGTCGCCGGTGAACGCCTCGGCGAGTACGGCGGCGGCCTCGTCGGGGTCGGTCGCACCGCCGTAGAGGTCGAAGTCATGGACGGACGAGGGGTCGCCGGGTTTGACCACGACGTCGTACGCGTCGTCGGGACCGAGCTGGGTGCCCGCCGCCGCCACCGCGATGACGGCGGCCTGGCCCGCGAGTGCCTGGAGGGCGAGGGACTCCACCACGGGCCGCACCAGGTCGCAGGTCTTGCCCGCGCCGGGCGGGCCGACGGCCAGCAGCGAGGTGCCGAGCAGTTCCGGTTCGAGCGCGAGACCGCTGCCGCGCCTGGCGTACGGGTTGCGCTCGCCGGGGTCGACCGTGCCGAGCCTGACCTGGCGCACGAACAGGTCGTGCCGCGCCGCGCGCACCGGCAGGTCGCGGGCGCCCGAGGGGTGCACGCACGCGGCGGCGCCGCTCCGGCGCACCGCTTCGGTGAAGGACCCGAGCCGGCCCGGGTCCGCCTGGACGGAGCGCCAGGCGCGCCGGACCCGGGTGTAGTCGACGTCGTTCATCCGCCCGGAGCGCACCTCGTCGGAGAGCCGGTCGGCGAGTTCGGTCAGCCCCTGGGCGCGCAGCTCGGGCCAGTCGGCGAGCGCGGGGGCCGAGGGGTCCTGGGCCGCTGTCCGACCGGTGTCCGCCGGCGCGTGCTCCTGCGGTGTGCGCTGCTGCGGCAGCTGTCCCGGGCGCAGCAGGGTGCGCCAGCGGCCGAGCCGGGCGAACGGCCAGACGACGGCCAGGGTGATCAGTCCGTACAGCGTGTACTGCATGGCGGCCGCCGCGAAGCGGTCGCCGCCACCGGCCAGCCAGGACTGCGGGAGCAGCCAGACGATCATGGTGAGCCCGGGCAGAGTGTCCGTCCAGACGAGAATGCAGACGAGGAGGGCGAGGGCGGCGGCGGCCGTCGCACGGGCACGCGGGCCGCGACCCTCGACGGCGCGCTCGAAGGCCCCGTGCCAGTTCCCGAGCCGACCGAAGCCGTAGAGGAGCACACACGCGATCAGAAAGCGGTAGACCCTCAGCGCGTTCTCGGCGCCCTGCGGAGCCGGTTCGCCCATCCGCTGGCGGCTCCACCAGTCCCCCGGTGTGAACAGTTCCAGCGGGACGCGCCAGTAGGGGATGTAGCCGTTGTTCCAGAGCGACCAGACCAGGATGCAGGCGAGCAGCGAGATGACCGCCCCGCTGAGCAGCGTGCGGCCGGGTACGTGCTGGGACTCCGGGGGGCGCTCGACATGGCCGTACGCCCAGACGCCCGGCCCTTCCCGGTGGCGCGGGGCCGCCAGCCAGTCGGTGAGCACCGGTCCTGTCGCAGGTGCGTAGCTGGGCGGTGGCGGGACGGCCGGCGGCCCGGCAGGGCGCGGCACGGGACCGGCCCCCCGGGTGCCGCGTGCGTCGTACGTACCTTCGGTGTCCATGACCCCTGCCCCCTGACCAGCCAGGTCTGCCCTGTGCGGTGCGCCTCGGTATCGCGCCTCAATCTAGTGCCACGTGCCCGCTACCGGGTGTCATCACGCTGCTATGTCCGTCGCGGACAACGACACACCCGGACCACTACCGAACGGAGCATGCCGCCCTCCGGGACGCACCCCTAGCCTGCTTGAGAGGAAGCGTCCGATTTCGTCCCACAGGAGTCCCCCATGACCGCTGTTCCGCAGGAGCGCCGCGTCGTCACCGCCATCCCCGGCCCGAAGTCGCAGGAGCTGCAGGCCCGTCGCAATGCGACGGTCGCCGCGGGTGTCGGCTCCGTGCTGCCGGTCTTCACGACCCGCGCGGGCGGCGGCATCATCGAGGACGTCGACGGCAACCGACTCATCGACTTCGGTTCCGGCATCGCCGTGACCTCCGTGGGCGCGTCCGCCGAGGCCGTCGTGCGCCGGGCGTCCGCGCAGCTCGCCGAGTTCACCCACAGCTGTTTCATGGTGACCCCGTACGAGGGGTACGTCGAGGTCTGTGAGGCGCTCGCCGAGCTGACGCCGGGCGACCACGCCAAGAAGTCGGCGCTCTTCAACTCCGGCGCCGAGGCCGTCGAGAACGCCGTGAAGATCGCCCGTGCGTACACCAAGCGCCAGGCCGTCGTGGTCTTCGACCACGGCTACCACGGCCGCACCAACCTCACGATGGCGCTGACCTCGAAGAACATGCCGTACAAGAACGGCTTCGGCCCGTTCGCGCCCGAGGTCTACCGGGTGCCCGTGGCGTACGGCTACCGCTGGCCGAGCGGCCCGGAGAACGCCGGTGCCGAGGCCTCCGCCCAGGCCATCGACATGATCAACAAGCAGATCGGCGCGGACAACGTCGCCGCGATCATCATCGAGCCGGTCCTCGGCGAGGGCGGCTTCATTGAGCCCGCCAAGGGCTTCCTGCCCGCCGTCGCGCAGTTCGCCAAGGACAACGGCATCGTCTTCGTGGCGGACGAGATCCAGTCCGGCTTCTGCCGCACCGGCCAGTGGTTCGCGTGTGAGGACGAGGGCATCGTCCCCGACCTGATCACCACCGCCAAGGGCATCGCGGGCGGTCTGCCGCTCTCCGCGGTGACCGGCCGCGCCGAGATCATGGACGCCGCGCACTCCGGCGGTCTCGGCGGTACATACGGCGGCAACCCGGTCGCCTGCGCCGGCGCGCTCGGCTCGATCGAGACGATGAAGGAGCTGGACCTCAACGCGAAGGCCCGGCGCATCGAGGAGATCATGAAGGCACGGCTGACGGCCGTCCAGGAGAAGTACGACATCGTCGGCGACATCCGGGGCCGTGGCGCGATGATCGCGGTCGAGCTGGTCAAGTCGGGCACGAAGGACCCCAACCCGGAGGCGACCGCCGCTCTGGCCAAGGCTTGCCACGCGGTGGGTCTGCTGGTCCTGACCTGCGGCACCTACGGCAACGTGCTGCGTTTCCTGCCCCCGCTGGTCATCGGCGAGGACCTGCTGAACGAGGGCCTGGACCTGCTGGAGCAGGCCTTCGCGGGCGTGTGACCTCCAGTAACGGTCGGGGCATGTGAAGAACGTGTGGGGGGGCGATGGCGGGATGCGATTCCAGCTGTCGGCCCCCTTTTCCCTGCCGTACGGTTCTGACAGATGAGAGAAACACCTCGCTCACGGATGACTGTGAGCGATCCCAGGCAAGGGCCTCCCCAGCTCGCGCCTGGTTGTGCCTTCGCGCACACCACCGGAGCTTCGGGCTCCGGGTCTCCTCACCGATCGGATGGCCGCCCGCCCCACACCCCCCGGGGCGCGCGGCACACCGGTCCAGGCGGCCGCCCCGGAACTACCCCCCCTGTTCCCGGGCGGCCGGCTACTCTCTCCCGGCTGCGACGCGTGCTGTTCTCCGCGCTCGGCTGCGTTCTCCTCTTCGCACTCATCACCTGGCAGGTCATGGCCCGCGGGCCGCTGCTGCGGCTGGATGTGCGCGTCGACCACCACATCGTCGGCACGGGCCCCGGATGGCTCAGCGGCGGACTCTCCGACCTGGGCAACACCGAGGTGGCCCTGCCGGTCCTGGTGCTGGCGATGGCGTACGCCCTGTGGCGGGGCAGCAGAAGGGACGTCCTGGTGGCCGCCCTGGCGATGGCCTCGGTGCCGGCCCTGGTGGTACCGCTGAAGCTCTGGACGGCACGGTCGGGGCCGCTCGACCCGTCCACCGGGTACTTCCCCTCGGGCCACTCGGCCACCGCGATGGTGGCGTACGGAGGGGCCGCGCTGCTCCTCATGCCGTACGTCCGGCGGAACTGGCCGGTGCCCGTCGCCGTAATCCTGACGGTGGCGACGGGCACCGGTCTTCTCCTGCACGGCTACCACTGGCCTCTCGACGTGCTGGCGAGCTGGCTGCTGTGCGGGGCCCTGCTGCTGGTCACTGCCAGCTGTATGCGTCGAAGTTCTTCGCAAACTCCTGATTGTTGAACAGGTCCCAGTTGACGGACCAGGCCATCAGCCCGCGCAGGCCCGGCCAGCTGCCGTGGGGGGTGTAGGAGCCGCAGCCGGTCTTCTTCGTCAGACAGTTGAGCGCCGCGTCCACATCGGCAGTCGAGGTGAAGCCGTTGCCCGCGTTCACCGAGGCCGGCAGGCCGATGGCCACCTGGTCGGGTCGGAGCGGGGCGAACATCTTCGTGGTGTCGCCCGCGACCGGGAAGCCGGTGAGCAGCATGTCCGTCATGGCGATGTGGAAATCGGCGCCGCCCATGGTGTGGTACTGGTTGTCGAGGCCCATGATCGGGCCCGAGTTGTAGTCCTGGACGTGCAGCAGCGTCAGGTCGTCGCGCAGGGCGTTGATCACCGGCAGATAGGCGCCGGCGCGCGGGTCCTGGCCGCCGAACGGGCCCGATCCGTAGAACTGGTACCCGAGCTGCACGAAGAAGGTCTCCGGCGCCATCGTCAGTACGAACGTGTCGCCGTACTTGGCCTTGAGCGTCTTCAGCGCGGAGATCAGATTGACGACGACCGGGGTGGTGGGGTTCCGGAAGTCCGTGTCGCCGGTGTCCAGGGAGAGCGAGTGGCCCTCGAAGTCGATGTCCAGGCCGTCCAGTCCGTACTCGTCGATGATCTTCGAGACGGAGGCGACGAAGGCGTCGCGGGCCGCCGTGGTGGTGAGCTGCACCTGGCCGTTCTGGCCGCCGATGGAGATCAGCACCTTCTTGCCGGCCGCCTGTTTGGCCTTGATCTCGGCCTTGAACTCGTCGGCCGACTCGACACCGGGACACTCACTGACCGGGCACAGGTTGAAGCGGATGTCGCCGGACGTGGGGGACGTCGGCTCGCCGAAGGCCAGGTCGATCACATCCCAGGAGTCGGGTACGTCGGCCAGCTTCGTGTAGCCGGAACCGTTGGCGAAGCTGGAGTGCAGATAGCCGACCAGGGCGTGCGCGGGCAGGCCGGCGGCCGCCGCTCCGGGGCCGGCGGCCTGGGAGGTCTGCGCCGTACCGGCGAGTGCGCTCAGCGCGAGTGCGGCCGTGGCGAGCATGGCTGAGCCGAGTCTTGGGCGTTTCACAACTGCCTCCGGACATGGGGGGATTGAGGTGCGAAGCGCGCCCAACATGGTCCAGACCAATTGGACTGTCAAGGCTTCACACACCCGCCGGCGGTGGTTCAGACCAGTCCGTCACCAATGTCGCCCGCCCGGAGCGCGGCGGCCTCGTGCATCGCCATCTCCAGCAGCGCCGGATCGGTGAGCGTCCCCTCGGCGTCCGGCGGGACGAGCCAGCGCACCCCGCCGGACGCCCGGCCGGGCTGCGGCACCACGATCCAGGTGCCGTTGCCGACGCCCCGCACGCCGGTGCCGATCCAGCGCGCGGCCGTTCCCGGCGGCACGAAGAAGCCCATGCTGGACTCCCCGAAATCCGCCAGCACCGGTCCCGGCCGGTCGATGAGACGGGACAGCACGTCCAGGGTCGGATAACCCAGCTCCCCGGGAACGATGAGCACATCCCAGCGCACCCCGGCGGGCAGGAGCGCCACCCCGTGCGGGTCGCGCTCCCACGCCCGCCGGCACGCGCCGGGATCCGGCGCCACCGAAGCGAGCCACTCCACTGCGGTCCTTGCCCCCGAGCCAGCCATCGCCCGGCCTCCATTCGTGTACGCGCGGTTTCCTGCGTGCACGGGGAGAGAGCGGGGGCGGGGCACTTCATGACGCGGGTTCGGACAATCAATCGCAGTGAACTGGGTCACAGTCCGGGCGGTCGGGCCGGGGCCGTGGGACCGGCCGGATCAGGAGTCGAATCCGAGGCCGAGCCGGTCCATCGACTTGAGCCAGAGATTGCGCCGGCCGCCGTTCTCGTCAGCCCGCGCCAGCGACCACTTCGTCAGCCCGATCCCCGCCCAGGCGAACGGCTCGGGCGGGAACGGCAGCGGCTTGCTCCGCACCATCTCCAGACGGGTGCGCTCCGTCTCGGCCCCCGAGAGGAGGTCGAGCATCACATCGCCGCCGAACCGGGTGGCTCCGACACCGAGACCGGTGAAGCCCGCCGCATAGGCGACACGGCCGCCGTGCGCCGTACCGAAGAAGGCCGAGAACCGCGAGCAGGTGTCGATCGCGCCGCCCCACGCATGGCTGAAGCGGACCCCTTCGAGCTGCGGGAAGCAGGTGAAGAAGTGCTCGGCGAGGGTCAGATAGGTGGCAGGGCGCTGGTCGAGTTCGGCGCTCAGCCTGCCGCCGTACGGATAGATCGCGTCGTAGCCGCCCCACAGGATGCGGTGGTCGGCGGTCAGCCGGAAGTAGTGGAACTGGTTGGCGCTGTCGCCGAGCCCCTGCCTGCCCCGCCAGCCGATCGACGCCAGCTGCTCGTCGGAGAGCGGCTCGGTCATCAGCGCGTAGTCGTAGACCGGGACGGTGTACGGGCGTACCCGCTTGACCAGCGAGGGGAAGATGTTCGTACCCAGCGCCACCTGCCCGGCGAAGACCCTGCCGTACGGGGTACGGACGGCCATCCCCGGTCCTGAGCGCACCAGGTCGAGACCTCGGGTGCGCTCGTACATCCGGACGCCGAGGTCCGCGCAGGCCCGCTTGAGCCCCCAGGCCAGCTTGGCCGGATGCAGCATCGCGACGCCGCGCCGGTCCCAGAGCCCGGCGAGGAAGGTCGGGGAGTCCACTTCGGCCCGCAGGGCGTCCTGGTCGAGGAACTCCAGTCCCTCGAAGCCGAGTTCGGCGGTCTCCCGGTGCCAGTCGCGCAGCTCGTCGGCCTGGTGCGGCCGGGTGGCGACGTCGATCTCGCCGGTGCGCTCGAAGTCGCAGTCGATCCCGTACCGGGCGACGGCGTCCTCGATAGCGTCGAGGTTGCGTGCGCCCAGCTGCTCCAGTTGCTTGATCTCGCCGGGCCAGCGTTCGAGACCGTTGGCCAGACCGTGGGTCAGCGATGCGGCGCAGAAGCCGCCGTTGCGGCCCGAGGCGGCCCAGCCCACCTCGTGGCCCTCGATGAGGACCACGTCGAGGCCGGGGTCGCGCTCCTTCGCGAGGAGTGCGGTCCACAGACCGCTGTAGCCGCCCCCCACCACGAGGAGGTCGCAGCTGACGTCCCCGGTGAGGGCCGGCAGGACGGCGGGCTTGCCGGGGTCCTCCAGCCAGAACGACACCGGCTCGGCGTCGGCGAGCGATGCGGCAAGGGCACGGGTCATGGCAGCTGGGGCCATGGGTTCCACTCCTTCGGGTCCTGCTCGGTGCGGGTCCTGCTCAGCACGCTGTGCTGTTCAGTGCGCTGTGCTGTTCTTCCGGCGGTTGCTGATGAGCTGGCCGCCGAGTACCACCAGCACCGCGATGACGAACATCGCCGTGCCGATGACGTTGATCTGTACAGGGGTACCGCGCTGCGCCGATCCCCAGACGTACATGGGGAAGGTCACGGTCGACCCCGCATTGAAGTTGGTGATGATGAAGTCGTCGAAGGACAGCGAGAAGGCGAGCAGCGCGCCCGCCGCGATCCCGGGTGACACGATCGGCAGGGTGACCCGCAGGAAGGTCTGCACCGGGCTCGCGTAGAGGTCGCGCGCGGCTTCTTCCAGCCGCGGGTCCATGGACATCACCCGGGCCTTGACGGCCGTGACCACGAAGCTCAGGCAGAACATGATGTGCGCGATGAGGATGGTCCAGAAGCCCAGCTGGGCACCCATGTTGAGGAACAGGGTGAGCAACGAGGCGGCCATCACGACCTCGGGCATGGCCATCGGCAGGAAGATCAGCGAGTTGATCGCGCCGCGCGCCCGGAACCGGTAGCGGACCAGCGCGAAGGCGATCATCGTGCCGAGCACGGTGGAGCCGATCGTGGCCCAGACGGCGATCTCCAGCGAGAGATTCAGCGAGCCGCAGATGTCGGCGACCCCGCAGGGGTCCTTCCAGGCGTCCAGCGAGAACCGCTGCCAGCTGATGTTGAAGCGCCCGTTGGGCTTGTTGAAGGAGAAGACCATCACGACGACGTTGGGCAGGATCAGATACGCGAGGGTGATCAGCCCGGCGACGGTGATGAGATTGCGGCGCAGCCACCGCGTGGAGTTCCTCAGCATCAGACCAGGTCCTCCGTGCCGGCTCGGCGGATGTAGACGGTGACCATGATCAGCACGATCGCCATGAGGATGAAGGAGAGCGCGGCCGCCGTCGGATAGTCGAGCACCCGCAGGAACTGCGACTGGATGACGCTGCCGACCATCTTGGTGTCGGTCGAGCCGAGCAGTTCGGAGTTGACGTAGTCACCGGCGGCCGGGATGAAGGTGAGCAGGGTGCCGGAGACGACGCCCGGCATGGAGAGCGGGAAGGTCACCTTGCGGAAGGTGGTGGCCGGGGTGGCGTAGAGGTCGCCCGCTGCTTCGTGCAGCCGTCCGTCGATCCGCTCCAGTGAGGTGTAGAGCGGCAGGATCATGAACGGCAGGAAGTTGTAGGTGAGTCCGCAGACCACGGCCATGGGGGTGGCCAGCACCCGGCTGCCGTCGGTCCAGCCGAGCCAGCTGGTCACGTCGAGGATGTGCAGGGTGTTCAGGACGCCCACGACCGGGCCGCCGTCGGCGAGGATCGTCTTCCAGGCGAGCGTGCGGATCAGGAAGCTGGTGAAGAACGGCGCGATGACCAGGATCAGCACCACATTGCGCCAGCGGCCCGCCTTGAAGGCGATGAGGTACGAGAGCGGGTAGCCGAGCAGCAGACAGAGGATCGTCGCCGTGCCCGCGTACAGCAGGGAGCGGATGAACTGCGGGTAGTACTCGTGCAGCGCGTCCCAGTACGTCTGGAAGTGCCAGGTGACCTGGAAGCCGTCCTCCAGCGAACCGGTCTGCACCGACGTCGACGCCTGGTAGATCATCGGCAGCGCGAAGAAGACCACCAGCCAGATGATGCCGGGCAGCAGCAGCCAGTACGGTACGAGCCGCTTGCGGACCGGGGGCTTGCGTACGGCGCCGGCCTCCTCCGCGGGGGCCTCGGCGAGCGGGGCCTCGGTGACGGTCACGCGGCCTCCTCCGTACCGGCGCCCGCCTTGCCGGCGTCGACCGCCTGGTCGGCGTCGAGGCCGAAGGAGTGCCCGGGGTTCCAGTGCAGGACGACGTCCGCGCCCGGCGAAAGACGGGAGTCGCGCTCGACGTTCTGTACGTAGACCTCAAGACCGGGGCAGACCGGGCTGTCGATGACGTACTGCGTGGAGACGCCGATGAAGCTGGAGTCCGCTATGCGTCCGCTGATGCGGTTGCGGCCGTCGGCTATCTCCGCCGCGTCGTCCGCGTGCACCAGGGCGATCTTCTCGGGCCGCACCCCGACGAGCAGCTTGTCACCGGCGCTGGTGGCGGCCTTGCACCGGTCGGCGGGCAGCCGGAGCTCGGCCCCCGACGCCAGGACGGTGATGTCGGCCCCTGCCTCGGCGACTTCGGCCTCGATGAGGTTCGAGGTGCCGAGGAAGTTCGCGACGAAGGTGGTGTTCGGATTCTCGTACAGCTCGGCGGGGGCGCCCAGTTGCTCGACCCGGCCGCCGTTCATCACCGCGACGGTGTCGGCCATGGTCATGGCCTCCTCCTGGTCGTGGGTGACATGGACGAAGGTGATGCCGACCTCGGTCTGGATGCGCTTGAGTTCCAGCTGCATCTGGCGGCGCAGCTTGAGGTCGAGAGCGCCGAGCGGCTCGTCGAGCAGCAGCACCTGCGGGTGGTTGATGAGCGCCCGTGCGACGGCGACGCGCTGCTGCTGGCCGCCGGAGAGCTGGTGCGGTTTGCGGTGCGCGAAGTCCCCGAGCTGGACGAGGTCGAGCATGTCGCCGACCTGCTTCTTGACGGACTTGATGCCGCGCCTGCGCAGCCCGAAGGCGATGTTCTCGGTCACGTCGAGGTGCGGGAAGAGCGCGTACGACTGGAAGACCGTGTTGACCGGGCGCTTGTACGGGGGCAGGTCGGTGACGTCCCGGTCGCCGAGCCGGACGATGCCGGTGGTCGGGTCCTCCAGGCCGGCGATCATCCGCAGGGTGGTGGTCTTCCCGCAGCCGGAGGCGCCGAGGAGCGCGAAGAAGGAGCCCTGCGGGACGGTCAGGTCCAGTGGGTGCACCGCGGTGAAGGACCCGTAGGTCTTGCTGATCCCGGCGAGGCGGACGTCGCCGCCTTCATTCGTCTGTGTCATGGATACGGTCCCGGGGGGTTCGTGGGAACAGAGGGAGAACTGAGGGAACAGAGGGAGAACTGGGGGTGGTCGCGCGGGCCGGGGTCAGGCCCCGATGAGCCGGGAGAACTTCTCCTCGTACGCCGCGTCCTCCTTGCTGGAGAGCGAGCGGAAGACGTGCGACCGGGCGGCCATCGCCTTGTCGGGGAGGATCAGCTGGTTGGCCGCCAGCTTGGGGTCGATCTTCGCGAGCTCCGGGCGGATACCGTCCACCGGGGAGAGGTAGTTGGTGTACGCGGTGAGCTTGGCGGCGACGGCGGGCTCGTAGTAGTAGTCCATCAGCCGCTCGGCGTTGGAGGTGTGGCGGGCCTTGGCCGGAACCAGCATGTTGTCGCTGGATGTCAGGTAACCGGCTGCGGGGATCGCGTACTTGACGTGCGGATTGTCGTTCTGGAGCTGGGTGAT
Source organism: Streptomyces sp. NBC_00440 (assembly GCF_036014215.1). NCBI lineage: Bacteria > Bacillati > Actinomycetota > Actinomycetes > Kitasatosporales > Streptomycetaceae > Streptomyces > Streptomyces sp. NBC_00440. The sequence goes on along the minus strand of NZ_CP107921.1, from coordinate 6,129,784 downwards.
GTCACCGCCCCAGGCGACACAGGCCGCGATGTCGCCCTTGTCCAGGTCGCTGATGTAGTCGTTGCCGGTGAAGCGGCGTATCTGCTTGGTGTCGACGCCCTTCTGGAGACGGCCGATCGCGGCGTCGAAGTCGGCGTCGGTGACCTTCGCCGGGTCCTTGCCCATGTCGAGCAGCGTCATCCCGACCGAGTCGCGCATCTCCGAGAGGAAACCCACCCGCCCCTTGAGCTTGGGGTCGTCGAGGAGCTGGGTGATGGAGTCGACCTTGCGGCCGCCGGTCGCCTTCGTGTTGTAGGCGATGACGGTGGGGACACCGGCCCAGGGGTACGAGTAGACGCGGCCGGGGTCCCAGTCGGGGTTGCGGAACTGTTCGGAGAGGTTCGTGTACGCGTGCGGGAGCAGCGACGCGTCGAGCCGTTCCACCCAGCCGAACCGGATCAGCCTGGCGGCCAGCCAGTCGGTGAGGATGATGATGTCCCGTCCGGTGTCCTGGCCGGCCGCGAGCTGTGGCTTGATCTTGCCGAAGAACTCGACGTTGTCGTTGATGTCCTCGGTGTAGTTGACCTTGATCCCGGTGCGCTTGGTGAACGCCTCCAGGGTGGGCCGGTGCTTCCCGTCGTCGGAGACGTCCACGTACTCGGTCCAGTTGGAGAAGTTGATCACCTTCTCCTTGGCCGAGTGGTCGGTGGAGGCCGGGGCCCCGCCGTCGCGTTTGGCCGCGGGGATGCCGCAGCCGGTGAGAGCGGCGAGGCCACCGAGGGTGAGAGCGCCGGCGCCGGTGGCGCGCAGCAGCGACCTGCGGGCGACGGACCCCCCGCCGCGGGCCAGGGTGCGGCGCGCGGCGGCCAGCTGGGCCGGGGAGAGACGGTCTGGCTCGAACTGCTCCATGGGCTCGGTGCCCTTTCTTTATCGGTCCCCGAAGATCGTGCGGTGCCAGTCCTTGCGGGCCACCGCGGTGTTGTCGTACATGACGTGCTTGACCTGTGTGTACTCCTCGAACGAGTACACGGACATGTCCTTGCCGAAGCCGCTTGCCTTGTAACCGCCGTGCGGCATCTCGCTGATGATCGGAATGTGGTCGTTGACCCACACGCAGCCGGCCTGGATCTCGCGGGTCGCCCGGTTCGCCCGGAAGACGTCCCGGGTCCAGGCGGACGAGGCCAGTCCGTAGGGGGTGTCGTTGGCGAGGGCGATGCCCTCGTCGTCGGAGTCGAAGGGCAGGACGACCAGGACCGGGCCGAAGATCTCGGCCTGGACGATCTCGCTGTCCTGGGCGGCGTCGGCGATCAGGGTCGGCAGGTAGTAGGCGCCTTCGTTCTCGGGCGCCCGGCCGCCGGTGACCACGCGCGCGGTGTCCCTGGCCCGGTCCACGAAGGCCGCGACCCGGTCGCGCTGGGCGTAGCTGATCAGCGGGCCGATGTCGGTCGACTCGTCGAAGGGGTCGCCGAGGCGGAGGGTGCCCATCAGTTCGGCGACGCCCTCGACGAAGGCGTCGTACAGCGGGCGCTGGACATAGGCGCGGGTGGCGGCCGTGCAGTCCTGGCCGGTGTTGATGAGCGAGCCCGCGACCGCGCCGTGCACGGCGGCTTCCAGATCGGCGTCGTCGAAGACCAGGAAGGGGGCCTTGCCGCCGAGTTCGAGGTGGATCCGCTTGACGGTCGCGGTGGCGATCTCGGCGACGCGCTTGCCGACCGGCGTCGATCCGGTGAACGAGGTCATGACCACGTCCGGGTGGCCCACCAGGTGTTCGCCCGCCACGGCGCCGAGGCCGTTGACGATGTTGACGACCCCGTCGGGGATGCCCGCCTCGGTCGCGGCCTGCGCGAACATCAGCGAGGTGAGCGGGGTGATCTCGGCGGGCTTCAGCACGATGGTGTTGCCCGCCGCGATGGCCGGGAGGACCTTCCAGGCGGCCATCTGGAGCGGGTAGTTCCAGGGGGCGATGGAGCCGACGACGCCGATCGCCTCGCGACGGACGTACGAGGTGTGGTCGCCGCTGTACTCACCGGCCGACTGGCCCTGGAGGTGGCGGGCGGCGCCCGCGAAGAAGGAGGCGTTGTCGACGGTGCCCGGCACGTCGAACTCGCGGCTCAGCTTGATCGGCTTGCCGCACTGGAGGGATTCCGCGTACGCGAACTCCTCGGCGCGCTCGGCGAGAACGGCCGCGAAGCGGTGCAGCGCGTCGGAGCGCTCTCCCGGGGTGGCGCCGGACCAGCCGGGGAAGGCCGCGCGGGCCGCGGCGACTGCGGCGTCGACGTCGGCGGTGCCTGCGAGGGCGTAGCTGAGGACCACCTCACCGGTGGCGGGGTTCACGACGTCCTGGGTCCGCCCTGAGGTACCGGGGCGCAGCTGCCCGTCGATGTACTGTGCGCCGGCCGCGAAGCGGTCCCGCACCTGGAAGCTGTTGACCATCGTGCTCTCTCCGTAGCTCAAGCTCGAATTGAGTGCCGATCCTGGCAGAGCGATAGTTCATCAACAAGTGATTCCGTTGTTTCCTTTTGGTTACGCAACGGAATCGGTCGACCATGTGTCGCGTGGGCCGGAAAATCCACGACGGAGTGTCAGTGGCGGCTGCCAGACTCCCGTGCATGGAACGCATCGAGGCGCTGGCCAGGCAGGCGGGCAACGGGGAGCGGATCAAGTTCCTGCACTTCTGGGGGCACACCGCGCGGCGGGACGGCAGCATCGGGCCGAGCTGTCTGAGCCAGTGGTATCCGTCACCCTTCGTGGTCGACGGCGTGCGGTATGCCACGGCTGAGCACTGGATGATGGCGGCCAAGGCACGGCTCTTCGGCGACGCGGAGGCGGAGCAGGCCGCGCTGACGGCGACGAACCCCGCACTGGCCAAGAAGGCGGGGCGGCTGGTGCGCGGTTTCGACGACGGGACATGGCAGCGCGAGCGGTACGGGATCGTGGTCGAGGGCAGCGTGCACAAGTTCGGCGCGGACGCGGCGCTGCGCGAGTTTCTGCTGGCCACCGGGGACCGGGTACTGGTCGAGGCCAGCCCGATGGACCGGGTGTGGGGCATCGGGCTCGCGGCGGACGACGAGCGGGCCGGTCAGCCGGACCGCTGGCGCGGGCTCAATCTGCTGGGGTTCGCGCTGATGGACGCCAGGGAGCGGCTGCGTACGGCCGTCGCTGCGGGCTGACGCGCGGCCTGACGCTGCGGGCCGCCGGCCGGCAGCGGGGCTGCGTGCCGCCGTCGGCGCTGCCCGGGCGAGTGGGGCCGCCCGGGACAGATCTCAGTGCCCCGTGTCTCCGTGACCAGGTCCCGGTGGCCGTGTGTCAGTGGCCAGGCCTCAGTGACCAGGCCTCAGTGGTCGGCGCCGACGATCAGCGAGCTCGGGTAGGTGCTGCCGTCGCTGCCGTAGTCGGGGGTGGTGTGAGGGCTCTGCGAGATGCCCCAGATCACCACGCTGAGAAATGCGGCGCTGACCACGATGCCGATGGGTCCCAGGATGATCCCGGCCAGCGCCATCCCCCCGTTGTTCGCCTCACCGCGGTTGGCCCGCTTGCGGCCGAGGATGCCGAAGATCAGGGCGAGCGTCCCCAGGATGATGCCGAGCCCCCAGGCGCAGAAGATGACCACGCTGAGGATGCCGAGCACCAGCGCGGCCACCCCGTAACCGTTGGCGGGGGCCTGTTGCATGGTGTTCCAGCCACCCTGTCCGCCGTACCCCGGGTACCCGGGATAGCCGTAGGCGGCGGGTCCCTGCGGGCCGGGCGCGGCACCCGGATAGGACGGGTAGCCGTACAGCCCGGGGGCACCCTGCCCCGGCCCGTTCGGCGCGACCGGCGGGGGCGGTACGGATCCGGGGGGCGGATATCCGGGCGGCGCGAACCCCGGAGGCACGGAGCCCTGCGGCCCCGGGCCCGGCGCCTGCTGCCCGGCGCCCTGCTGACCGGAGCCGAACTGGCCGGGTCCCTGCTGCCCCGGGATGTGCGGGCCCGGCGTCTGCTGCCCTGGAGACGGCTGCACGGAGCCGGGCTGTCCGATGCCCCCGGCCCCCGGCAGGTCCGTGACTGTCTGCTGATCGTGCACCGGGCTGCTCGGCGCCTTCGGCTGGTCCGTCTGCTTGTCCAGCGGCACTTTCGGCCCGGGCGGCGCCCATGGGTCTCTCGGCGGCTCGGGGTCCCCCGAAGGGCGTGGTGCGTTGTCTGACATGGGCCTCCCCCATCCTCAGCTCGTCATGCTAGAGCCTGTGTGCGAGGCACGGTTCCCCGCCTACGATGTTCTCCGACCAGCAGAACTCGCCGTACCCGGAGGACCCCGATGCCCGACCTGCGCCCCTTCATCGCGGGACTGCCCAAGGCGGAACTGCATGTGCACCATGTCGGGTCCGCGTCGCCCCGCATCGTCGCCGAACTCGCCGCGCGCCACCCGGACTCCATAGTTCCGGCGGACCCCGAGGCGCTCGCCGACTACTTCACCTTCACTGACTTCGGGCACTTCATCCAGGTCTACCTCTCGGTGGTGGACCTGATCCGCACCCCCGAGGACGTACGGCTGCTGACCTTCGAGGTCGCACGGGACATGGCCCGCCAGAACATCCGGTACGCGGAGCTGACCATCACCCCGTTCTCCTCCACCCGCCGGGGCATCCCCGAGCAGGCCTTCATGGAGGCGATCGAGGACGCCCGCAAGGCGGCCGAGGCCGAACTCGGCACCGTAATGCGCTGGTGCTTCGACATCCCGGGCGAGGCCGGACTCGACTCGGCGGCCGAGACGACCCGGCTCGCACTCGATCTGCGTCCTGAGGGGCTTGTCTCCTTCGGACTCGGCGGTCCCGAGATCGGTGTGGCCCGCCCGCAGTTCAAGCCCTACTTCGACCGGGCCCGCGCGGCCGGACTGCACTCGGTGCCGCACGCCGGTGAGACGACCGGCCCGGAGACCGTCTGGGACGCGCTGCACCACCTGGGCGCCGAGCGCATCGGCCATGGCACCAGCTCGGTCCAGGACCCGAAGCTCCTCGCCCACCTGGCAGAACAGGGCATCGCGCTGGAGGTCTGCCCGACCTCCAACATCGCGACCCGGGCCGTCCGCACCCTCGATGAGCACCCGCTCAAGGAGATGGTGGACGCCGGGGTGCTGGTGACCATCAACAGCGACGACCCGCCGATGTTCGGCACCGATCTCAACAACGAGTACCTGGTCGCGGCCCGCCTGCTCGGGCTGGACGAGCGCGGCACCGCCGAGCTCGCGAAGAACGCCGTCACGGCGTCGTTCCTCGACGCGCCGGGCAAGGCGAAGCTGGCCGCCGAGATCGACTCGTACACCGCGGAGTGGCTCGCCCGGTAGCCGCCCGCGGCGGCGGTCGGCGAGGATGACCCCATGCGTACCGTCACTGCCGTGGGTCATCGCGGCGATCCCTACCTCTTCCGTGAGAACACCCTGCCGTCCGTCCGCTCGGCGCTCGAACGGGGCGCCGACGCGGTGGAGATCGACGTCCGGCTGACCCGGGACGGTGTGCCGGTCCTGCTGCACGACGCGACCCTGGAGCGGCTGTGGGGCCACGAACGGCCACTCTCCCGGGTCACGGCTGACGAGCTGCGCGGGCTGACGGCCGGCAGGGTGCCGACGCTCCGCGAAGCGCTGATGGCGGTCGGCAGCCACCGCCTCATGATCGATCTGCCGGGCGCCACTCCGGAGGCGGTGCGCACGGTCGTCGGTGTGGTCCACGAGTGCGGGGCGGGCGACCGTACGTACTACTGCGCGGGGCCCTCCACCATGCTGGCCGTGCGCGAGGCGGACCCGGCCGCCGAGATCGCCATGACCTGGACGACGCTCACCCCGCCGCGTCCCGCCCTGCTCGACACGGTGAAGCCCCGCTGGCTCAACTACCGCTTCGGGCTGCTGAGTCCGGAACTCTGCGAGCGCGTACACCGCGACGGGCTGCTGGTCTCCGCGTGGACCCCGGACACCGGGCGGTCGATGCGCCGGCTGATCGGCTTCGGCGTCGATTCGATCACCACCAACCGCATCGACGCCCTCCGCACGGTCCGCCGCCGGACGCGCACCGGGCGGCCCTGACCCCTACGGAACCCTCCCCCGGGGCACCGTACTGGCGATGCCGGGCCGTACGTTCCGGGAGCGGCCGCCGCACCACGTGCGAACCCCCTGCGACCTGAAGGGGCCGCCTACAGACCCACGATCTCGTTCCAGCGCTTCGCGTACTTGACCCGCTCCGCCGATGTGAGGTCCCGGGCGATGGCGAGGCGCTTGCGCATCTTGTCGTCGGGGAAGATCAGCGGGTCCTCGGCGAGGTCCGCCAGTTCCTTGTCCTTCGACGAGGCCAGCACCTCGCGTGCGGCGGGGACCGGACACACGTAGTTGACCCAGGCGGCCAGCTTCGCCGCCACCGCGGGCTCGTAGTAGTAGTCGATCAGCTTCTCGGCATTGGCTTTGTGACGCGCGAGGTTGGGGATCATCATGGACTCCGCCCACAGCTCGCCGCCCTCCTCGGGCACCACGAACTCGATGTCCGGGCTGTCGGCCTGGAGCTGGATCACATCGCCCGAGTACGCCTGGCAGGCGAGCACATCGCCGGTGGACAGGTCCTTGATGTAGTCGTTGCCGGTGAAGCGCCGGATCTGCTTCTGCCGTACGAGCTTCTCGACCTGGTCGCACATGGTGTCGAAGTCATGGGCGGTCCAGCGGGTGATGTCGGCGCCGTTGCCCTGCATGAGCAGGGCGAACGCCTCGTCGAGCCCGGAGAACAGGGTGACCTTGCCGCGCAGGTCGGGGGCCCAGAGGTCGCTCAGGTGCTTGATCTCGTGGCCGACCTTGCGCCGGTTGTACGCGATGCCGGTGATCCCGGACTGCCAGGGCACGCTCTGCTTGCGCCCCTTGTCGAAAGCGGGTGAGCGAAGCTGCGGGTCGAGGTACTTGGCGACGTTCGGCTGCTTGGCCCGGTCCATCTCCTCGACCCAGCCGAGCCGCACGAACCGGGCGGCCATCCAGTCGCTGATGACGATCAGGTCCCGGCCGGTCTGCTGGTGGTTCATCAGCGCCGGGCTGATCTTCCCGAAGAACTCGTCGTTGTCGTTGATCTCCTCGGTGTACGTGACCTTGATCCCGGTCCGCTTCTCGAAGGTGTCCAGCGTGGGCCGCTTGGACGGATCGTGGTCGTCGGTGTCGATGTAGAGCGGCCAGTTGGCGAAGACCAGGCTCCTGTCCTGCGCCGATGTGTCGCGTCCCGCCCGCTCCCCCGGCTTCACATACGCCGCGGGGACCCCGCATCCGGTGAGCGCGGCCAGCGCGCCCACCGCGCCGGAACCACGGAGGAGGGAACGCCGGGAAACACCAAGATCTGCCATGCGCCCACCTTCACCTCCGGCAGCGGCGGCGGGCAATGGACGCTGCGTACGGAGCACCGGCCCCGGCCGCGACACCTTGTCGGGGCCCGGCGCCCGAGGGACGTACGGACGCACGCCGCCCCCGCACGGCGGACCGTACGGGGGCGGCGCAAAAGGGACGGAACAGCGGCGGAACAGGCGGGGGAGGCGGGGGTGTTCAGCCGTCCAGCGACGTCATCACGTGCTTGATGCGCGTGTAGTCCTCGAAGCCGTAGGCCGAGAGGTCCTTGCCGTAGCCGGACTTCTTGAACCCGCCGTGCGGCATCTCGGCGACGAGCGGGATGTGGGTGTTGATCCACACACAGCCGAAGTCGAGGTTCTTGGACATCCGCATGGCGCGGGCGTGGTCCTTGGTCCACACCGAGGAAGCCAGCGCGTACTCCACGCCGTTGGCGTGCGCGAGGGCCTCCGCCTCGTCCTGGAACGACTGCACGGTGATGACCGGGCCGAAGACCTCCTGCTGGATGATCTCGTCGTCCTGCTTCAGGCCGGACACGACGGTCGGGGCGTAGAAGTACCCCCGGTCGCCGACCCGGTGGCCGCCGGCCTCGACCTTGGCGTGTGCGGGCAGCCGGTCGATGAAGCCGCTGACCTGGGCCAGCTGGTTGGCGTTGTTGAGCGGCCCGTACAGCACGTCCTCGTCGTCCGGCTGTCCGGTCTTCGTGTCGGCCGCGGCCTTGGCGAGCGCCGTGACGAACTCGTCGTGGACCGAGGCGTGGACCAGCACCCGGGTGGCCGCCGTACAGTCCTGCCCGGCGTTGAAGTACCCCGCGACCGAGATGTCCTCGACGGCCTTCGCGATGTCCGCGTCCTCGAAGACGACGACGGGGGCCTTGCCGCCCAGCTCCAGGTGGACCCGCTTGACGTCCTTGGCCGCGGACTCGGCGACCTGCACGCCGGCCCGTACCGACCCGGTGATGGAGGCCATCGCGGGCACGTTGTGCTCGACCATCGTGCGGCCGGTGTCACGGTCGCCGCAGACGACGTTGAAGACGCCCTTGGGTGCGACGGCCCCGATGATCTCGGCCATCAGCACCGTGGAGGCGGGCGTGGTGTCGGAGGGCTTGAGGACGACGGTGTTGCCCGCGGCGAGCGCCGGGGCGAACTTCCACACGGCCATCATCATCGGGTAGTTCCACGGCGCGACCTGTGCGCAGACACCGACCGGCTCGCGCCGGACGATGGAGGTCAGCCCCTCCATGTACTCACCGGCCGAGCGGCCCTCCAGGAGCCGTGCGGCGCCCGCGAAGAAGCGGATCTGGTCCACCATCGGCGGGATTTCCTCGGTGCGGGTCAGCCCGAGCGGCTTGCCCGTGTTCTCGCTCTCGGCCGCGATCAGGTCCTCGGCCCGCTCCTCGAAGGCGTCGGCGATCTTCAGCAGTACGCGCTGGCGCTCCGAAGGCGTGGAGTCGCGCCAGGCGGGGAACGCCGCGGCCGCGGCCTCCATGGCGGCGTCGACATCCGCCTGTCCCGAGAGCGGGGAGGTCGCGTAGACCTCGCCCGTGGCCGGGTTGACCACGTCGATGGTCCGGCCGTCAGCGGCGTCCCGGAACTCCCCGTTGATGTAGTTACGCAGCCGGCGCAGCTCGGTGGTCACAGTGGTTCTCCCTCTCCGATGCCCGATGGATAGAGCCTGTTGGTCCTGGCCCCACGGATGGTGCCCGGTCGATGTCCGGTTGATGCCCGATGGATGCCCGGTGGATGTTCCGAAGGGTGTCCCGATGGGTGAGACACCACCCTAATCGCAAAGACGACGCTTTCGACATACCCAGGCACCCCGAACTTCGGATTCAGTTCCCAAAATGGCTTTCGACAACGAATTACATCGCTCTGGGGCTTGCATGACGGGCGAGACCTCATGCACAGTGTGGGCGTGGCCAGTCGCAGCGCAGATTCCAGAAACGGGAACGGCACCCCTCCGATCGACGCCGTCTCCCTGGCGATCATCGAACAGCTCCAGCAGGACGGCCGGCGGCCCTACGCCGCGATCGGGAAGGCCGTCGGCCTCTCCGAGGCGGCGGTCCGCCAGCGAGTGCAGAAACTCCAGGACCAGGGCGTCATGCAGATCGTCGCCGTCACCGACCCGCTCACCGTGGGGTTCCGGCGGCAGGCGATGGTCGGCATCACGGTCGAGGGCGACCTCGACCCGGTGGCCGACGCGCTGGCCACCATGAACGAGGTCGACTACGTGGTGATGACCGCGGGCTCCTTCGACCTCATGGTGGAGGTCGTCTGCGAGGACGACAACCACCTGCTCGAACTGATCAACAAGCGGATCCGCGCGCTCCCTGGCGTGCGGGCGACCGAGAGCTTCGTCTACCTCAAGCTGAAAAAGCAGACCTACCAGTGGGGCACCCGATAGTCATGAGCAAGGACCTGAGCCAGACCGCGTACGACCACCTGTGGATGCACTTCACGGACATGTCGTCGTACGAGAACGCGCCCGTTCCCACCATCGTGCGTGGCGAGGGCACCTACATCTACGACGACAAGGGCAAGCGCTACCTCGACGGCCTCTCCGGCCTGTTCGTGGTCAACGCCGGCCACGGCCGCCACGAGCTGGCGGAGACCGCGTACAAGCAGGCGCAGGAGCTGGCCTTCTTCCCGATCTGGTCGTACGCCCACCCGAAGGCCGTCGAGCTGGCCGAGCGCCTCGCGAACTACGCGCCCGGCGACCTGAACAAGGTCTTCTTCACCACGGGCGGCGGCGAGGCCGTCGAGACCGCCTGGAAGCTGGCGAAGCAGTACCACAAGCTCACCGGCAACCACCAGAAGTACAAGGTCATCTCCCGCGCGGTCGCCTACCACGGCACCCCGGCGGGCGCTCTGTCCATCACCGGGCTGCCCGGCCTGAAGGCCCCCTTCGAGCCGCTGGTCCCCGGCGCGCACAAGGTCCCCAACACCAACATCTACCGCGCCCCGATCCACGGCGACGACCCGGTGGCGTACGGCCGCTGGGCCGCCGACCAGATCGAGCAGGAGATCCTCTTCGAGGGCCCCGAGACGGTCGCCGCCGTCTTCCTGGAGCCGGTGCAGAACGCCGGTGGCTGCTTCCCGCCGCCGCCCGGATACTTCCAGCGCGTGCGCGAGATCTGTGACAAGTACAACGTGCTGCTCGTCTCCGACGAGGTCATCTGCGCCTTCGGCCGCCTCGGCACGATGTTCGCGTGCGACAAGTTCGACTACGTGCCGGACATGATCACCTGCGCCAAGGGCATGACGTCGGGCTACTCCCCGATAGGCGCGTGCATCATCTCCGACCGGCTGGCCGAGCCGTTCTACCGCGACGGCAACACCTTCCTGCACGGCTACACCTTCGGTGGCCACCCGGTCTCGGCCGCCGTCGGCATCGCCAACCTCGACATCTTCGAGCGTGAGGGCCTCAACCAGCACGTCCTCGACAACGAGGGTGCCTTCTACTCGACGCTGCAGAAGCTCAACGACCTGCCGATCGTCGGCGACGTCCGCGGCAACGGCTTCTTCTACGGCATCGAGCTGGTCAAGGACAAGGCGACCAAGGAGACCTTCAACGAGGACGAGACCGAGCGCATCCTCTACAACGCCGTCTCCAAGGGCCTGTACGAGGCCGGTCTGTACTGCCGGGCCGACGACCGCGGCGACCCGGTCGTCCAGCTCGCGCCGCCGCTGATCTCCGACCAGTCGACGTTCGACGAGATCGAGTCGATCCTGCGCACGGTCCTCACCGAGGCCTGGGCGAAGATCTGACCCCGCACCGGCCCCTTCCGTCCGGATCACCCCGCTCCCTGGCCGGCTGATCCGACGGAAGTCCCGTGTGACACCGCGGCCCGGCGGCACCCGTACGAGTGGATACGGGTGCCGCCGGGCCGCGTGCTGTCCGCACACCCCGGTCCCGAGTCCCTACGGTGCCCAGTGACCTATCGGCTCCTCCCGCCGTTTTTCCGAGCGGGAACCGACATCAGATCTGAACCGAGGTGTGCTCGCCATGGTGACCCCACCGGACAACGACGTGCTCTGGGCGCGCTCCGCGCACTACTCCCACAGCGGCTCGCCCGCGATCACCGGTGTCTCGCTCGGTGTGCGTGACGCGGAGATCCTCGCGGTGCTCGGCCCGCGCGGCAGCGGCAAGACCACGCTGCTGCGCTGCCTCTCGGGCCAGCTCGTCCCGCAGCAGGGCGAGGTGTGGTTCAACAGCAGCCCCGTGCACACCCTGGGCCGGGTGGCACGCGAGCGGCTGCGGGTCACCCGGTTCGGCTGGATCGACCCCGAACCCCGGCTCGTACCCGAACTGACGGTCTGGGAGAACACGGCCCTGCCGCTGCTGCTGAACGGCGCTTCGCAACGCGCCGCGAAGCAGACGGCCCTCCAGTGGCTGGACCGCCTCGACCTGGGGGCGTACGCCGGCAAGCGCCCGCACGCCCTGCTCCAGGCACAGCGCCAGCGGGTGGCCGTCGCCCGCGCGCTGGCCGCAGGGCCCGCGGTGCTCTTCGCCGACGAGCCCACGGCCGTCCTGCACGGCGCGGAGGGCACCCAGCTGCTGCGCATGCTCGTCACCGCGGCCCGTTCGCACGGGATCACCGCGGTGCTCGCCACCCATGACCCCGAGGTCGCCGCCTGCGCCGACCGCACGGTCCTGCTCAAGGACGGCCGCCGCACCGCATCACTCAGCGGCATGGGCGCTACCAGTGACGAGGGGCGCTCCGCGTGCTCGCTCTCCGTCTAGCCCGCGGCTCCGGACCGCTCGTCCTGCTGCGGAGACTGCTGGTCGCGGTGGCCTCGGCCGGTGTCGGGCTGCTGCTGCTCCGCGTGCTCGATTACGCGGTGGGGCACCCGGCGCGGCCGTCCGGCGCCGGACTGCGGCTGCTCTGCTGCCTGGTCCCGCTGGCGGCGACGGTGCGTCTCGCGGCGGCGGTGGCCCGCACCGATCCGAGCATCCGCCCGAGCGACGGGGCCACGGCCGCGGGGCTCGGCCCGGCCGGGCGCGCCGTGCTCTCAGCAGTGTCCGCCGCGCTCACCTGCGCTCTGGGCAGCGGGGCGGCGCTGCTGCTCTTCCTCCATCTGCACGGCGGCGCCGCCCGGCTGCCGGGAGCGGCCGGCCCGCTCCCGATGCCGGCGGCTCTGCTCCTGCTGGCGTCGGCCCCCATCGCCGCCGCCGTGTGCAGCGCCTGGGCCGTGCGGCACCGCAGGCCCGTCCGGGAGGGCACCGCCCCGCGGGGGCTGGCCCGGGGCGTGGTGCTGGTCGCTGCGGGGCTGGCGGCCGAGGCGTACGGACGCAGCCGGGCAGGGGGCCACGAGCTGTCCGGCCGTTTCGGTGGCAGCTCGGCGGTCCTGGCGGCCGGCTGGTCCCTGACCGCGCTGGGGCTCGCCGTCGTGGCCCCCGCCCTGACCCAGGTGTGCGGGCTGCTCCTGCAGTCCGTACGGCCCGGGGTGGTGCGCCTCCTCGCGGGCCGGGTGCTCCAGGCGGAAGCCCACCGGATCGGCCGGCCGCTCGGCGTGTGCTGCGCGGTGGCCTCGGGGATCGTCGCCGCTTCCGCGCTGCACGGTGCGGGCACCCGGCTCGCGGGTCCGCTGACCCTGCTGGGCGCCGCGCTCGTCGTGGCCTGCTCGGCCGCCACCCTGCTCAGCGCCGCCGTCGAGGCCCGGCAGGACCGCGCGGCCACGACGGCTGCCCTGCTGCGCGGATGCGCCCCGGCGGGGGTGCTGCGGTCGGCCGCCGTGCTGCGCCCTGCCGTCCTGCTGGCGGTGTTCACCCCGGTGACCTGGGGGGTCGCGGTGCTCGCCGCGACGCCCCTGTCCCGGTGAAGGCGAACCCTGTCCCGGTGAGAGGGGGCAGGGCCGCCCCCCTACGATGACCGGATGCCCACCACACCTGAGCGTGACCGCGAGATCGAGACGCTGGACGAGTTCGACCGGGCCGTCGCCCGGGGCCCGCTCGGCGGCTGCCGCGTCCAGGCCGTCGACCTGACGGACCGCACCGACGCGCTGCTCTCCGCGGACACATCGGGCGCCGTCTTCCTGGGCTGTCCCATGCACCCCGAGGCCGAGTCCGCGGTGGGCGCGGCGGGCGCACTCGTCTTCCCGCCGGTCCCCGGCCTGCCCTTCGCCCCGTACCGCGGGCTGCTGTACTCGGCGGACGAACTGTTCGCGGGCCTGTCCGACGGCCGGTACGAGGACACCCCGGATGCCCGCGCGTACGCCTGGTTCCGGCGGACCGCGAACAACGGCGACATATTCGCGTCGATGCTGCGCTCCATCCATGACGACGCGATCTCGGACGCGCTCGACGAACACCTCGACAGCGCCCGGGTGGTGGGCGTGATGGGCGGCCACGCCATGGCCCGCGGCACGGCGGAGTACGCGGGGGCGGCACGGCTGGGCCGTACGCTCGCCCGCACCGGTCTGACCGTCGCCACCGGCGGCGGCCCCGGTGCCATGGAGGCCGCCAACCTCGGAGCGTACGCCGCGCCCTTCCGCGACGGAATGCTGGACGAGGCGCTCGAACTCCTGGGCAAGACACCGTCGTTCAGCCCGTCCGTCTCCGAGTGGGCGAGCGCGGCCTTCGAGGTGCGCGGCCGCTGGCCGGACGGTGGGGACTCGGTGGGCATCCCCACCTGGTTCTACGGCCATGAGCCGCCGAACGCCTTCGCCGGGCACATCGCCAAGTACTTCGCCAACGCCACCCGCGAGGACGGCCTGCTGGCCCGCTCGACCGCGGGCGTCGTCTTCCTGCCCGGCGCGGCCGGGACCGTCCAGGAGATCTTCGACAACGCGACCCCGAACTACTACGGATCGCGCGGCGAACCGTCCCCGATGGTCCTGGTGGACCGCGCCCACTGGACCTCGGAACTGCCTGCCTGGCCGCTGCTCCGGGCGCTGGCGAAGGGCCGGGCGATGGAGTCCCGTATCGCTCTGGTCGACACGGTGGACGAGGCGCCCGAAGCCCTGGCCCGGATGGGCTTCTGACGCCGGGGTTCAGCCCCTGTCCGGCCCGGCCAGCACCTGGGCGAGGGAGTCGAAGAAGATCTCCCAGCCGCCTCGCGCGTTCTGGTACTGCTCCGCGCTGAGGTTGCCGCCGCCCTGGTGGAAGACCATCTCGGTCCGGCCGCCCAGATCGGCGAAGGTGACAGTGACGATCTCGCCCTCGACGTCCTCGGGCGCTCCCGCGTCCTTCAGGGTGAGGACCAGCCGCTCGGGGGCGCCGATCTCGCGGTAGACGCCGTGGAACGGCATCTCGCCGTGATCCGGCACGACCAGCACCAGGCTCCATTTGCCGCCGGGGCGGACGTCCATGGTGACCCGGTCGATGGGGGCCTCCGCGTCACCGCCGTACCAGGCGGCGAACTGCTCGGGCGTGGTCCAGGCCCGGAATGCCTGCTCGCGCGGTGCGTCCAGGACGCGGGTGATGGTGATGCCGTCGGCCGCCCCGCCCGCGGTGTTCTTCTCGGTGCTCATGGTGTCCTTCCAGTGCCCATGGTGTCCTCGCCTTCGGAGGTCACTCAGATGTTCTCCCGGGCGGCCGGAGCTGTCCTGCCGGAGCTGTGCCGCCGGAGCTGTGCCGCCGGAACACCCGGCCCGGTGAGCGCCGCGGATGAGACGCCCCGGACGCGCCCTCAGTCCTGGTCCTGTGCGGCCAGCAGGACCACATCCGCCGCCTCGAAGACCGCGCCCACCGTCTCACCCACGCCGGGCGCCGTCAGCAGCGGACACTCGGCCTCCAGCTGCGGTCCGTGCTCCGGGCTGAGGAGTACGGCCACGTGGCTGCCCCGGAACGTGCGCGCCTCCACCGTGCAGCGCAGCCCCTCCTGCGGCGCCGCGAACCGCACACCGCCGGGCCGCACCAGCAGCCGGCCCTCCCCCTGCGGAGTTCCCTCCGGCACCGGAATCTTGCCCCAGGGGGTGTCGGCCGCCCGGCCGGTGACCGTCGCGGCCACCACGTTGTCGAAGCCGAGGAACCGCGCGACGAACTCCGAAGCCGGCCGCTGCCAGACCTCCAGCGGGGTGCCGGCCTGGGCGATCCGCCCGTCCCGCATCACCACGACCCGGTCGGCCAGCGCGAAGGCCTCACCCTGGTCATGGGTGACGGCGAGCACGGTCGTACCCAGCCGGCCGAAAAGCCCGCGCAGTTCCACGACGAGTCGCTCGCGCAGGCTGCGGTCGAGCTGGCCGAGCGGCTCGTCGAGCATCAGCAGTTTGGGGCGCGGGGCCAGCGCCCGGGCGAGCGCGACGCGCTGCTGCTCCCCGCCGGAGAGCGCACCCACCGCCCGCCGCCCGGCGCCGGGCAGACCGACCAGCTTCAGCAACTCCTCGACCCGGTGGTCCTGTTCGGCCCGGGGTACGGAGCGCATCCGCAACCCGAAGGCCACATTGCTCGCGACGTCACGCTGCGGAAAGAGCTGGTGGTCCTGGAACATCAGGCCGACACCGCGCCGGTGCACCGGCACCCCGCTCTGCTCCGCCCCGTCCAGCAGTACCCGCCCGGCGGAAGCGGGCTGGAGACCCGCCACCACCCGCAGCAGCGTCGACTTGCCGCTTCCGCTGGGGCCGAGCACACAGACCGTCTCGTGCTCGGCGACCGTCAGATCCACCGCGTCCAGCGCCACCCGCTGCCCGAAGCGGACCGTCACACCGTCCAGTTGCAGCATCAGAACTCTCCAGAGCGGTCGGTACGAATGCGTTCGAGCACCAGCAGCGACACGGCGCACACCAGCATCAGAATCGTGGAAAGCGCCATCGCCTGCCCGTAGTTGAGCTCACCGGCCCGCCCCAGCAGCCGTGCCACCGCCACCGGGAGCGTCGGGTTGTCGGGCCTGGCGATGAAGACCGTCGCCCCGAACTCGCCCAGTGACACGGCGAACGCGAACCCGGCGGCGACCAGCAGCGCCCGCCGCACCATCGGCAGGTCCACCTCGCGCCAGGCCCGCAGCGGCGAGGCGCCGAGTACCGCCGCGGCCTCCCGCAGCCGCCCGTCCACCGCGCGCAGCACCGGCAGCATCGTCCGTACGACGAAGGGCACGCCCACCAGCGCCTGGGCGAGCGGCACCAGGATCCAGGACGACCGCAGATCCAGTGGCGGCTTGTCGAGGGTGATCAGGAACCCGAAGCCGACGGTGACCGCGGACACCCCGAGCGGGAGCATCAGCAGGGCGTCGAACCCGCGCACCAGCCGTCCGGCCCGCCGGGTGAGCGCCGCGGCCGCGAGTCCGCCGACAACCAGGGCGATCCCGGTCGCGGCCAGGGCGTACTGCACGGAGTTCCAGATCGCGTCGACCGGCGGAACCAGGAACGTACCGCCGCCGGCCCCCTGCGACTGGAGCGCCCGGTAGAACGTGAAGCCGTAGCCGCCGGGGCCGTCCAGCGAACGCGCGACCAGGACCCCGAGGGGCAGCAGGATCAGTACGGCGATCACCGCGAGCACCCCGCCGACCAGCGCCCACTGGCCCGCGCCCCGCGGACGGCGCGAGGTCTGCGCCGGGTCCACCAGGCTCAGCGCGGTCTCCCGGCGCCGCACGGTCCAGGCGTGCAGCGCCAGGATCGCTCCGACCGCGGCGAACTGCACCAGCGTCAGCACGGCCGCCGTCGGCAGGTCGAGCAGTTCGGCGGTCTCCCGGTAGATCTCCACCTCCAGCGTGGAGAAGGTGGGTCCGCCGAGGATCTGCACCACACCGAAGGAGGTGAAGGTGAAGAGGAAGACCATCAGTGAGGCAGCGGCCACCGCAGGCGTCAGCGCCGGCAGGGTCACCCGCCGCCAGGCGGCGAACCGGGAGGCGCCGAGCACCCGCGCGGCCTCCTCCTGGCGCGGGTCGAGCTGCGACCAGAGGCCGCCCACGGTCCGTACGACCACCGCGTAGTTGAAGAAGACATGCGCGAGCAGGATCGCCCAGACGGTCGTGTCCAGGCGTACGCCCCACAGCTCGTCGAGCAGCCCACCGCGCCCGAGCAGGGCGAGGAACGCCGTCCCGACGACGACGGTGGGCAGCACGAAGGGCACCGTCGCCACCGTGCGCAACAACTGCTTGCCGGGGAAGTCGAAGCGGGCGAATACATACGCGCCCGGGAGCGCGATCAGCAGCGTCAGCCCGGTGGACGCGCACGCCTGCCAGGTGGTGAACCACAGGACGTGCAGGATGTCGGGCTGGCTCAGCACCTCGCCGATCCGCCCGAACTGCCAGCTGCCGCCCGCCTTGAGGCCGCGGCCGACGATGGCTGTCACCGGGTACGCGAAGAAGACCGCGAAGAACGCGAAGGGCACGGCCATCAGCGCGAGCCGCACCGCCGTCCGGCGCCGGGCCGCCCCGGTCGCGGGCGGCGGCCCGGCCTGCACCGCGGGTGCTACTTCAGGACGATCGAGGACCACGACTTGACCCACTGATCACGGTTCTTGGCGATCGTGCCGGGTGCGACGGTCTCGGGCGCGGTGACCTTCGCGCCGAACTTCGTGAACACCGCGGGCTCCTTCGCGCCCTTGACCACCGGGTCCACGAACATGTTGAGCGGCATGTCCTCCTGGAACTTCTTGCTGATCAGGAAGTCGATCAGAGCCTTGCCGCCCGCCTCGTTCTTCGCGCCGTCCAGCAGCCCGGCGAACTCGATCTGCCGGAAGCAGGTGGAGGTGGCGACGCCGGTCGGGGCGGTCTTCGGCTGCGGCTTGGCGTACAGCACCTCGGCGGGCGGGCTCGACGCGTACGAGACGACGAGCGGCCGGTCGCCCTTGGCCTTCTTGCCGCCAGCCGAGCCGGAGAAGTCGTTGTTGTACGCCTGCTCCCAGCCGTCGTCGACCTTGACACCGTTGGCCCGGAGCTTCTTCCAGTACGCCTGCCAGCCGTCGTTCCCGTACTTCGCGACCGTGCCGAGCATGAAGCCGAGCCCGGGTGAGGACGTGGCCACGTTCTCGGTGACCAGCAGGTTCTTGTACTGCGGCTTGATCAGGTCGTCGAAGCTGCGGGGCGGGGCGATCTTGTGGTCGGCGAAGTACTTCTTGTCGTAGTTGACGCAGAGGTCGCCGCTGTCGATGGGGGTGACCCGGTGCTTCGCCGCGTCGAGCTGTACCCCGGAACCGACCTGGTCCAGGCCCTTCGCCCGGTACGGCGTGAAGAGGTTGTTGTCGAGCGCCCGCGACAGCAGGGTGTTGTCGACGCCGAAGAAGACGTCGCCGCGGGGGGAGCCCTTGCTGAGGATCTCCTGGTTGAGCGCGGCGCCGGCGTCCCCGCTCTTGAGGACGTGGACGGTGTAGCCGGTCTCCTTCGTGAACTCCTTGAGCACGGCGGGAGATGCGGCGAACGAGTCGTGGCTGACCAGCGTCACGACCTTGGAGTTCTCGGCGCCCGAACCGGAGTCGTCGGAACCTCCGCAGGCGGCGAGCGTCGAGACGCCCAGCGCGGCGGCCAGCGCGGTGACGGTCAGCTTCCGGGTGGTCAGCGTTCTGCCGGACGTACGCGCTCGCTTGGTGGTGCTCACTGATTCCTCCTGGGATGGCATCCAGGAAGAGACGCGGCCCTGCCCGCGGGAGAGCGGGCAGGGCTGAACAGCTTGAGTAGAGACCGAACTTCCTACCCGGAATGACCCGGGCAAGGTCCAGAGGGTCTGCGGCATGGCCGCACTCTCAGCGCTGTGGCGCTCCCCTGTCGGAATATGAAAATGTGCGACCCACGTTACACGGGCCCTGCAACGGCCGGACGGGCCCTGCCGCTGATGCCCCGGTGGTCCTACCGCTCGGCGGCCGCCAGCTGCCCGCACGCTCCGTCGATCTCCTGGCCACGGGTGTCCCGTACGGTCACGGGGACACCGTGCGCGGCGATGGCGGCGACGAACGCCTTCTCGTCCTCCGGCCGGGACGCGGTCCACTTGGAGCCCGGTGTCGGGTTGAGCGGGATCAGGTTGACATGGACCGGCTTGCCCTTGAGCAGCCGTCCGAGCCGGTCGCCCCGCCAGGCGTGGTCGTTGATGTCGCGGATGAGCGCGTACTCGATGGAGACCCGGCGGCCGGACTTCGCGGCGTACTCCCAGGCCGCGTCCAGCACCTCACGGACCTTCCACCGGGTGTTCACCGGGACGAGGGTGTCGCGCAGCTCGTCGTCGGGCGCGTGCAGCGAGACCGCGAGGCGGCACTTGAAGCCCTCGTCGGCGAAGCGCAGCATCGCGGGCACCAGGCCGACCGTGGACACGGTGATCCCGCGCTGCGAGAGGCCGAGGCCGTCGGGCTCGGGGTCGGTCAGCCGGCGGATCGAGCCGACCACCCGCTTGTAGTTGGCGAGGGGCTCGCCCATGCCCATGAAGACGATGTTGGAGAGCCGCGCGGGCCCGCCGGGCACCTCGCCGTCGCGCAGGGCACGCATGCCGTCGACGATCTGGTGGACGATCTCGGCCGTCGACAGATTGCGGTCGAGGCCCGCCTGTCCGGTGGCGCAGAAGGGACAGTTCATGCCGCAGCCGGCCTGCGAGGAGATGCACATCGTCACCCGGTCCGGGTAGCGCATCAGGACGGACTCGACCAGCGTGCCGTCGTGCAGCTTCCAGAGCGTCTTACGGGTGGTGTCGTCGTCACAGCTGATGTGGCGCACCACACTCATCAGGTCGGGGAGCAGCGCCTCCCGCAGCTTCTCGCGCGAGGCGGCCGGGATGTCGGTCCACTCGGCGGGGTCGTGGGCGTACCGCGTGAAGTAGTGCTGCGACAGCTGCTTGGCGCGGAACGGCTTCTCGCCGGTCTCGGCCACGGCGTCCTTGCGCTCGGCGGGCGTGAGGTCGGCGAGGTGGAGCGGGGGCTTCTTGGCTCCGCGGGGCGCGACGAAAGTGAGTTCTCCGGGCTTAGGCATGGTTCATCCAGTGTCGCAGACACTCAGTGGTCCGCCGGGCCGTCGCCCGGAGGCTGTGCAATGGTCGGCGGAGCCGGTCGTCAGGAACGGTGCCGGTGGGCGCCTCCCGGCCGGAGGGCGCCTGTCACTGCCCCATCAGCTCTCTGACCGCTTGTTCCGTCCAGTGGCCGGCCGCCCCGGGCGCCGACGCCACATAGGCAGCCACCGTGCCCGCGTCCCAGACACCGGCCTCCAGCAGGCCGGAGGCGATGTAGCGCACATACGCCGGAGACGGCTCGGTCACCGGCAGGTCGCCCGAGCCCCAGGGGGCGGTGAAGGTGAGCACGGGCAGCCCGTCCACCTGGCCGGGGTGGATGAGCGTCTCGTACCGGCCATTGCCCAGCCTTGCCACGCCGCAGGCGAGCACCTGCGCCAGGTCGAGATCCTTGCCCGGCTCCTTGCCCATCTCCTGAGCGGCGATGTCCGCGAACTGGGACACCGAGACGAGATGGGCACGGCCGAGCACCCGCCCCTCCCCCTGTGGGTCGTAGAAGGCCCGGCCGCCGCCCCAGACAGGTGACCGGGTCGCGAAGTACAGGGTTCCCGGCAGCTCTACCGGGACCGATCGTCCGGGCAGGGACCGATCCCGGCACCCCGGATACTCCGCGTCCGTTCCGGGCAGCCGGCCGCCCTTGATGTAGTACGAGAGCCGGTCCAGGTGCATGTTCGAGCCGTACGAGGCGTACCAGACCCGCGACGGCGACCGGTCATCCGTGCGGCCCGGCTCAATGGGGTGTGCGGTCGTCATACGCGCCACTCCTGAAGGTGAGGGCAGACACCGGAGGGAGGGCCCGCCGTCCTGTGGACGACGCCCCTCCCTCCGGTGAACGCAGGTGAAGACGTAAGTGAAGAGGCAGGCAGAAGACCCGTACCGCCGGTCTCAGGAGCCGACGAAGAGCACCATCAGCAGCCAGACGACGGGTGCGGTGGGCAGCAGGGAGTCCAGCCGGTCCATGATCCCGCCGTGGCCCGGCAGCAGCGTTCCCATGTCCTTGATCCCGAGATCCCTCTTGATCATGGACTCGCCCAGATCGCCCAGGGTGGCGGTGGCCGCGACGGCGAGGCCGAGCAGCAGACCCTGCCACCACTGCCCGTCGTCGATCAGGAACTGCATACACAGGGCGCCCGCCACCATCGCGAAGCTGACCGCCCCGAACAGACCCTCCCTGGTCTTTCCGGGGCTGATGCGCGGCGCGAGCTTGTGCTTGCCGAAGCGCCAGCCGATCGCGTACGCACCCGTGTCGCTGACGACGGTCAGCAGCAGGAACGTGAGCACCCGCCAGGGCCCGTCGTCGGCGGTCAGCAGCAGCGCCACGAACGTCGCGAGGAACGGCACGTAGAACGCGGCGAACACACCCGCCGTGACGTCCCTGAGGTAGCCGTCGGGCGACTCGGTCATCCGCCAGACCAGAACGGCGAGCGCCGTGAGCGCCATGGCGATCCAGGCGCCCTCGGTCCCGCGCACGTACCCGGCGACGACCATGGCGGCGCCGCCCACCGCGAGCGGAATCAGCGGCGCCTTGATGCCCTTGCGCTCGCCGAGCCGGGAGGTGAGCTCCCAGAGGCCGACGACCACGGCGACCGCGATCACGATGACGAACGCGGCCTTCCAGATGAAGAGGGAGGCGGCCACCACCACGCCGAGGCCGAGGCCGACCCCTATCGCCGACCGCAGATCGCGGCCGGCCTTCTTCTTCTCCGGAGGCGGCGGGGCTGGCATGGGCTCCTGCGGCATCTCGTCACGGAACGGGGGGCCACTCGGGCGAGCGGCCCCCCGTTCATGGTCGGCACGGCCGTGCTCGTGACGGCCGCCGTCTTCGGCGTCTCTGCCTGCGTCGGGCACGATGGGCATGGGCCGAGTCTGCTCAACTTCATGCTCGCCGTATGCGGGACCCGCCGGGACAGCGTCCTGGTCGGGGGCGGGTCGCCGTTCCCCGACGGGGTGGCCGCTCTGCGGAGCACCCCAGGAAGAGTCGTTCATCAGACCTCGAGCAGCTCGGCTTCCTTGTGCTTGAGCAGCTCGTCCACCTGCGCGACATACTTCGCGGTGGTGTCGTCGAGCTCCTTCTCGGCACGGCGGCCCTCGTCCTCGCCGACCTCGCCGTCCTTGATCATCTTGTCGATCGTCTCCTTGGCCTTGCGGCGGACGGAGCGGATCGAGATCTTGGAGTCCTCGGCCTTGGTCCTGGCGACCTTGATGTACTCCTTGCGGCGCTCACCGGTCAGTTCGGGGAACGTCACCCGGATGATGTTGCCGTCGTTGCTCGGGTTGACGCCGAGGTCCGAGTCGCGGATGGCCTGCTCGATGTTGCGCAGCGAGGTCTTGTCGAACGGGGTCACCACGGCCATCCGGGCCTCCGGCACGGAGAACGAGGCGAGCTGGTTGATCGGGGTCAGCGCGCC
The DNA here is from genome assembly GCF_036014215.1 of Streptomyces sp. NBC_00440. Classification (NCBI taxonomy): domain Bacteria; kingdom Bacillati; phylum Actinomycetota; class Actinomycetes; order Kitasatosporales; family Streptomycetaceae; genus Streptomyces; species Streptomyces sp. NBC_00440. The sequence goes on along the minus strand of NZ_CP107921.1, from coordinate 6,107,198 downwards.
GTAGTACTCCGCCACGATCTTGTTGAACATCGCCGGGTGCGCACGGCCGGTGCGGATCGCGGCGAAGTCCTCCTTGGCGACGACGACGGCCTTCTCCATCTTCTCCTCGGCCTCGAGGAGGGTCTCTTCGATCACCACTTGCTCCTGCATGTCTTGAGTGGGCCCGCGTTCTCAGGCCCTGGAGTAAACCCGCGTCTTGCCCTGCACGGTGTCCGACCGGCAGGTTCTTGTCGGTCCTGTTGGCCTCTCGGCCTCTCGGCCTCTCGGCCTCGTGACCGCGTGGCCCCTTGGCTCTCCTGAGCGGCCGTCCCCCGGTTCTCAGGCCCGGGTGCCCTGGTCGTTCACAAGAGTCCCGATCTTCTCACCCTTGACGGCCCGCGCGATATTGCCCGAGGCCAGCAGCTCGAAGACGAGGATCGGCAGACTGTTGTCACGGCAGAGGGTGATGGCGGTCGCGTCGGCGACCTTGAGGTTGCGGTTCAGTACCTCGCTGTACTCCAGCGCGTCGTACTTCACCGCGTCGGGGTTCTTCTTCGGGTCGGAGTCGTAGACCCCGTCCACCCCGTTCTTGCCCATGAGCAGCGCCTCGGCGTCGATCTCCAGGGCGCGCTGCGCGGCGGTGGTGTCGGTGGAGAAGTACGGCATGCCCATGCCCGCACCGAAGATGACGACGCGTCCCTTCTCCAGGTGACGGACGGCGCGCAGCGGGATGTACGGCTCCGCGACCTGCCCCATGGTGATGGCGGTCTGGACGCGGGAGTCGATCCCCTCCTTCTCCAGGAAGTCCTGGAGGGCGAGGCAGTTCATGACCGTACCGAGCATGCCCATGTAGTCGGAGCGTGCCCGGTCCATGCCGCGCTGCTGGAGCTCGGCGCCGCGGAAGAAGTTGCCGCCGCCGATGACGACGGCGATCTCGGCGCCGTCACGGACGACCGCCGCGATCTCGCGTGCGATGGCGTGCACGACGTCGGGGTCGACACCGAGGCCACCACCGCCGGCGAACGCCTCACCCGACAGCTTCAGCATGAAGCGGCCGTGCCTCTTGACGTCGCCGGTACTGCCGTCGTCGGTCCTGTCGGCGTTTTTGTCGGCCTGTTCCATGGAGATCTCCTCGTGCGCATACGAAGAAGGCCATTGCCGGGGGTCCTTGCGGTTCCCTGTGCGGCAATGGCCTCCTCGTCAGATCTGCGGCCGTCCGGCGCGGACCCGGGCGGCTGCGTCAGACCCTATCGGGGTCTTCGGTGGATCGCGTACAGACTCAGATGCCGACCTTGATGCGCGAGAAGCGCTTCAGGGTGACACCGGCCTCGTCCAGGACCTTCTGGACGGACTTCTTGTTGTCCAGGGCGTACGGCTGACCCAGGAGCGTGGCTTCCTTGAAGAAGCCGTTGACCCGGCCCTCGACGATCTTCGGAAGAGCGGCCTCGGGCTTGCCCTCGGCGCGCGTGGTCTCCTCGGCGACGCGACGCTCGGCCTCCACGACCTCGGCCGGGACGTCCTCGCGGTCCAGGTACTTCGGCGCGAACGCGGCGATGTGCTGCGCGATACCGCGGGCGAGCTCGGCGTCGGCCTTGTCCAGCTCGACCAGGACACCGATCTGCGGGGGCAGGTCGGGCATGGTGCGGTGCATGTACGAGGTCACGTAGGCGCCCGAGAACTGCGCGAAGCGGTCCAGGACGATCTTCTCGCCGAGGTTGGCGTTGGCCTCGTCGACGTACGCCTGGACGGTCTTGCCGGCCTCGATCTCGGACGCGAGGAGCGCCGCGATGTCGGCGGGGGAGGTCGCGGCGACGTGGGCGGCGAGCGCGTTGGCGACAGCCTGGAACTTGTCACCCTTGGCGACGAAGTCCGTCTCGCACTTCAGCTCGACCAGGACACCGGAGGTGTTGTCGTCGGCGATGAGGGAGACGACGGCGCCGTTCTCGGCGGAGCGGCCCTCGCGCTTGGCGACACCCTTCTGGCCCTTGATGCGGAGCGCCTCGACGGCCTTGTCGACACTGCCGTCGGCCTCGTCGAGCGCCTTCTTGCAGTCCATCATGCCGGCGCCGGTGAGCTCACGGAGCTTCTTGACGTCAGCGGCGGTGTAGTTCGCCATGATCGTGAATTTCTCTCTCGAAGTCTGAAAGATCTTACGGGTGAACGGCGGAGGCCCGGAGGCCTCCGCCGTCAACAACCGAACCGGTGAGGGTCAGGCCTGCTCAGCGTCCGCGGCCGGGGCGGCGGGCGCCTCGGCGGCAGGGGCCTCGGCAGCGGGCGCCTCGGTGGCGGCCTCGGCGACCGGAGCCTCGGCGTCGGCGACCTTCTCGGTCTCGGCAGAGGTCTGGACGACCTCGGCGCCGTCCTTCTTCTCACCGTCGAGCAGGTCACGCTCCCACTCGGCGAGCGGCTCGGAAGCAGCCTTCTCGCCCGGCTTCTGGTCGCCGGTCGCAGCGCCGGAGCGGGCGATGAGGCCCTCGGCGACGGCGTCGGCGATCACGCGGGTGAGCAGGGTGACGGAGCGGATCGCGTCGTCGTTGCCCGGGATCTTGTAGTCGACCTCGTCGGGGTCGCAGTTGGTGTCGAGGATCGCGACGACCGGGATGTGGAGCTTGCGCGCCTCACCGACGGCGATGTGCTCCTTCTTGGTGTCGACGATCCAGACGGCGCTGGGCACCTTCTGCATCTCGCGGATACCACCGAGGGTCTTCTCCAGCTTGGCCTTCTCGCGCGAGAGGACCAGGAGCTCCTTCTTGGTGAGGCCGGAGGCGGCCACGTCCTCGAAGTCGATCTGCTCAAGCTCCTTCAGACGCTGAAGGCGCTTGTAGACGGTGGAGAAGTTCGTCAGCATGCCGCCGAGCCAACGCTGGTTGACGTAGGGCATACCCACGCGCGTCGCCTGCTCGGCGATCGCTTCCTGGGCCTGCTTCTTGGTACCCACGAACATGATGGAGCCGCCGTGCGCGACGGTCTCCTTGACGAACTCGTAGGCGCGGTCGATGTACGACAGCGACTGGAGCAGGTCGATGATGTAGATGCCGTTGCGCTCCGTGAAGATGAAGCGCTTCATCTTCGGGTTCCAACGACGGGTCTGGTGACCGAAGTGGACGCCGCTTTCCAGCAGCTCCCGCATCGTGACGACGGCCATGGCCGTACTCCTTGATGTACTCGGTTGTCGCGACCGCAGGTTTGCTGTCGCGCCTGACGCCCACACGCGCCGTGCCACAAGGGACCGAGAGGCGCGTCCATCGACCGCTGATGGGGTGATGGGGGGCGTGCGAAGTCGACCCGGTGACCCGGATCGCCACCAGAAGTGTACGGGACCCGGTGGGCGCCGGGTGACGGCGATGTCCACAACCGGCTGGTAGTCCACAGATACCGGCCATGATCCCCACGGACCCGCGTACTGGGGGACGGTTTCCCCATGCGCCTGAACAAGACCGCCCCGGGCCACGACGCCCGCGAACCGAACGCCCCGGACCGGAGCACCCCGTACCGGGACGCACGGTTCGCGGGATTACCCGTGGCGGTGTGTGCCGTGCTGCCGGTCGCGGTTGCCGTGGTCTGTGCGGTGGCCGCGCTGTGCGCCGCCACCGGTGCCGGGCTGCTGTTCGCCGGGGACCCCGCCCTGCCGGCAAGAAGGTCGGCCATGACGGCAGTGACCGCGCCGACGGCGGTGCCTGCGGCCATGCCCACGCCGGTGCCGACGGCCGTGCCGGTGCCGACGGCGGACCGCAGCTGGCCGGTGGGCGGCCGACCACGGATCGTCCACGGCTGGGACCCGCCCGCCTCTCCGTACGGACCGGGGCACCGCGGAGTCGACCTGGCCGCCGCACCCGGCACACCGGTACTGGCAGCGGCCTCCGGCCGGGTCACGTTCGCGGGCCGGGTGGCCGGGCACGGTGTGCTCACCATCGCGGTGTCGGGCACACCCCTGCGCACCACGTACGAACCGGTGCGGGCACTCGTCGGGACAGGGGACGAGGTCACCGCCGGCCGGCCGGTCGCGGTACGGGAGGACGCGCCGTCCCACTGCCCGTCGGGCTGTCTGCACTGGGGGCTGCTGCGCGGGGACGTCTATCTGAACCCGCTGTCCCTGCTCCCGCCCGGGCTGCTGCACCGGGGACCGTCCAGGCTGCTGCCGGTGTTCGGGGTACCGGAGATCACCGGCGACGCGCCCGGCGCGGGATACGCGGATCACGCAACGGCGGAGGAGCACGGAGCCCGTACGGGAAGGCGTACCGGGCGGACGCACCGCAACCGGCGGGCGTCAGCCCTGGACACCGCCCAGAGCCATCGCGACGGCGGCGTCGGCCACCATGGCGGGGTCCTCGGCCGAACCCGTCTCGATACGCCGCACCGCCGCGTCCACCACCCCCTGGAGCAGCATCGCCGCGAGTCTCGGCTGGTCGTGGTGCAGAGCTTCGAGCGCCTCGACGATCATCGCGATGAGACCGCCGTGCGCGGCACGGATCTTCTCGCGGGCACCCGTATCGAGCTCGCCTGCGGAGATGGCGACCACGGCCCGGTGGCGCTGGTCCCCGACCAGCGCCAGCTGCTGGCGCACATAGGCCTCGACCTTGCCCGCCGGATCAGGGGCCCGCTCCATCGCGGACTCGATCTCAGCCGCCCAGACCGGGAAGTCGACCGCACAGAGCTCTTCCACCACAGCGGCGCGTGAGCGGAAGTACTCGTACACGGAGGAGCGCGCGAGGCCGGTGCGCTCGGCGAGGGCGGGGAAGGTCAGCGCCTCCGTGCCGCCTTCGGAGAGGAGGGTGCGGGCGGCGTCCAGCAGGGCGCTGCGCTGCATGGTTCGGTGTTCGGCCACGGAGGCCGCTCGAATCCTGGGCACGGGCCCACTTTACGGAAGCCCTCTTCGCAGGGACGATTCGCCTGCGGAATCAGCGGCCGACGTCCGACAGCTTGGCGCGAAGCTGGAGGACCGATTTGGTGTGGATCTGGCTGACCCGGCTCTCGGTGACCCCGAGGACATGGCCGATCTCGGCCAGCGTGAGGCCTTCGTAGTAGTACAGGGTGACCACGGTCTTCTCCCGGTCGGGGAGCGTGTTGATGGCGCGGGCCAGCAGCCTGCGCAGCTCGCGGCCCTCGGCCAGCTCGACCGGGTTGTCCGCCGCGGTGTCCTCCAGGGTGTCCATCAGGCTGAGCCGGTCGCCGCCCTCACCGCCGACGTGCAGCAGCTCGTCCAGGGCCACCACGTTCGCCAGCGACAACTGGCTGAAGACCGCGTGCAGTTCCTCGACGGCGATGCCCATCTCGGCCGCCACCTCGACCTCGGACGGAGTGCGGCGCAGCTGGGCCTCCAGCGTGGCGTACGCGCGCTCGACGGCGCGCGCCTTCTGCCGGACCGAGCGGGGAATCCAGTCGAGCGCGCGGAGTTCGTCGATCATCGCGCCGCGGATCCGGGTGATCGCATAGGTCTCGAACTTGATGGACCGCTCGATGTCGAACTTCTCGATGGCGTCGATCAGCCCGAAGACACCGGAGGACACGAAGTCGGCCTGCTCGACGTTGGGCGGCAGCCCCACGCTGACCCGGCCCGCGACGTACTTCACCAGGGGCGAGTAGTGCAGGATCAGCTGCTCGCGCAGCCGTTTGTCGCCCGTCGACTTGTACGACCGCCACAACTCGTCGAGCGAAGACGGCGCGGGGGGCCGAATGTGGCCACGTGCAGCCGGCGGCGCTGCCGCGCGGTCAGACCCGGACGTGTGCTGGGGCATTCGTTGCCTTGAGCCGTTCTGCTGGGACCTGCGTGGGACTTGTTTTGAGCCGGATTCCTGGTGAGCGTAGCGTGACTGGAGCATCGCAGGGTGCGATGAGTACGTCATAGCACCTGTGTGACGTCAACGCGCGAACCGTGTCCGGGAGGTGCTGCCGGACCGCCCCTGCCGAGGCTGCGGCATCACCTTTTCACCCGATTGCCCCAGGTCAAGCATCGCCTCGCCGGGTGTCCGTGATCTGTGGCGCCCTCGGTACCAACTGCCATCCTTCACTTCGCCGTTCAACAAACCCCAACGAGTGGAGTTCGTACAGCCTGGCGAGCGCTTCATCTGCTGTCGTCCCGGCCTCACGGGCCACATCCCGCCCGTCAACCGCGCCGTGGCCGGGAAGCGCCTCCAGGACCCGGGCGGCGACGGGCCCGAGGAGGTCCCGGGGCAGGACCGGGCCGTGTCTGCCGGGTGCGAGATCGCCGATGTCCCCCACCAGCTCGGCGACTTCGGCCGCGTCGGTGACCAGCAGGCCCCCGCCGCGCAGCAGTTCGTGCACACCGGCGGAGAGCCCGCTGGTGACCGGTCCGGGGACGCCCATCGTGTACCGGCCGAGCTTCTGCGCGCTGCGCGCGGTGGCCAGTGAGCCACTGCGGTACTCGGCCTCGACGACCACGGTTCCCCTGGTGAGCGCGGCGATCACACGGTTGCGGAGGATGAAGCGGCTGGGCGTGGGATGGGCGCCCGGTGGCAACTCGCCGATGAGGAGCCCCTGTTCCGCGATCCGCCCGATCATCTCGGCGTGACCGCGCGGGTAGACCGTGTCGACTCCGCACGCCAGCACCGCGATGGTGGCCCCGCCCGCGGCGAGCGCCCCGCGGTGCGCGGCCCCGTCGACACCGAACGCGGCGCCCGACACGACGACCCACCCCAGCTCTGCGAGGCCGGAGCCCAGCGCTGCCGCCATGTGCGCCCCGTAGGCCGTACAGGCACGGGCGCCGACCACCGCCACGGAGCGCAATGCCCATATCCGCAGATGGGGCCGGCCCCGCACCCAGAGTCCGACGGGCCGTGCGTCTCCCAGGTCGTCGAGCTGCACCGGCCATTCCTGATCCCCCGGACAGATGAACCGGCCGCCGCCCGCGGCCGCGGCCCGCAGATCCTGCTCGGGCCGCGCCGCAGCCGCCCTCAGCCGGTAGCCGCCGAGCCGCTTGGCGCTCACCCCGGGGAACACCGCTTCCCCGCTGTTCGCCAGGGTGCGTAGCCGCCGCCACAGCTCCACGGCCCCCAGTTCGCGCAGCAATCGGCCGGCCAGTTCATCGCCCGGCTCGACGATCCGGGTGAGCGCGGCCCGGGCCAGCCGCTCGTCCCCGCCGGCATCGGTACTCATCCGGCGTCCTTCCCTGCGGCGAGCAGCGCCCCGCGGTCCACACCGGTACGCAGCTGGAGAGCCAGCCCGACGTCCTGGGCACCAGGCCGGTCCCGGCCCGCCAGATCGGCGACCGTCCAGGCCACCCTCAGCACCCGGTCGAGACCGCGGGCCGTGAGCAGTCCGCGCTCCATGTCCCGCTCGGCCGCGGCGAGCGCACCCGGCACGGCCGTCCAGCGGGTCCGCAGCTCATGGCCCGGCACCTCGCTGTTGGTGCTCCACGGCGTACCGGCCAGCCGCGCCGCCGCCCGCTCCCGGCCCTCCCGTACCCGTACGGCAACGGCCGCCGACGACTCACCCGCACCGCCCTGTCCCATGAGGTCCGAGCGGCGCACCGGCTCCACCTCGACCCGCAGGTCCACCCGGTCGAGGAGCGGGCCGGAGAGTCTGGACTGGTACCTGCGGACCATCGAGGGCGGGCATTCGCACCCCGAGCCGTTCATCGTGTGTCTGCCGCAGGGACAGGGGTTCGCGGCCAGTGCCATCAGGAATCTGGCAGGCAGCCGCACCACCCCTGCGCTGCGCGCGACCACCACATGCCCGGACTCCAGCGGCTGGCGGAGCGCGTCGAGGACCCGGACGGAGAATTCGGGGGCCTCGTCGAGGAAGAGGACCCCGCGGTGCGCCAGGGAGACGGCCCCCGGCCGGGGCAGGCCGTTACCGCCGCCGATCAGCGACTGCATGGTCGCGGAGTGATGCGGGGCGCAGTACGGCGCGGTCCCGATCAGTGGCTCCCCCGGCGGGAGGATGCCCGCCACCGAGTGGACCGCCGTCACTTCCAGCGACTCGTGCCTGGTCAGCGGCGGCAGGATCGCCGGAAGCCGCTCGGCCAGCATGGTCTTGCCTGCGCCGGGGGGCCCGTGCAACAGCAGATGGTGGGCCCCGGTGGCGGCGACCTCCAGCGCCTTCCTGGCGGCCGGCTGCCCCGCCACATCCGCGAGATCGGGCCCCGACCCCATGCCCGGGGCCAGCCCGGTGCCGGCCCCGGCGCCCGGCACCATCAGCCCGGCCAGCATCGGGTCCGGCCGCCCCGCCACCGGAGCCGCCTCTTCGGGGACCGGTTCGCCGGTCAGTACGGCGATGAGCTGCCGCAGGCTCCGCACCCCGAGCACCTGGACCCCGGGCACCAGTGACGCCTCCCCCGCGGTCTGCTCCGGGACCACGACCTGGTGGTACCCCGCTTCGGCCGCGGCCAGCACGGCCGGCAGGATGCCGCGCACCGGCCTGACCCGGCCGTCGAGCCCCAGCTCCCCGATGAGCACCAGATCGGCGATCTCCTTCGGGTCGATGCGCTCGGCCGCCCCCAGAACGGCGCAGGCGACGGCCAGATCGAATCCGCTGCCGCTCTTCGGTACGGACGCCGGGCTCAGCCCGACCGTGAGCTTCTTCTGCGGCCACTCGGCGCCGGAGTTCACCACCGCGGCCCGCACCCGGTCCCGGCTCTCGACCAGGCTCTTGTCCGGCAGCCCCACCAGCGTGAAGGCGGCGATACCCGGTTCGAGATCCGCCTGGACCTCCACCACCACGCCGTCGACCCCGACCAGCGCGACCGAACACGCACGTGCGAAGCCCATCAGGCCACCCCCCGCACATGCTCGACGAGCGGCGCCCCACGCCTGGGCAGCATGATCCCGATCAGATCGATCCGCACCCCGCCGGGCGGCGCCCCGCCGTTCGCCGCGAGCCAGCACTCGGCGAGGCGTCTGAGCCGCTCGGCCTTGACCGGGGTGACCGCGGCCATCGGATGTTCGAAAGGGCCTTCCCTGCGGGTCTTCACCTCGCAGACGACCAGTGCGTCGCCGTCACGCGCCACAATGTCGATCTCGCCCGACCTGCACCGCCAGTTCCGCTCGACGACAGTCATTCCCGACCCGGCCAGCGTCCTCGCCGCCAGCCCCTCGCCGTACCGCCCGAGTGCCCCCCGTGCGTTCATACCGGCACCACCTCCGGTACCGACTGTGCCGCCCGGGCCGCCACCGTGTGGATCTTGGTGGATTACTCGCCGGTTGTGGACAACTCAGCCACCCGGAAGTTCGAGATCGCTCTTGTTGAGCTCCTCGATGTTCACATCCTTGAATGTCAGTACGCGTACCTGCTTGACGAACCTGGCCGGCCTGTACATGTCCCAGACCCAGGCATCAGCCATCGACACCTCGAAAAAGACCTCGCCCTGTACGGAGTGCACCTGCATCTCGTAGTCGTTGGTGAGGTAGAAGCGTCGCTCGGTCTCGATCACATATTTGAACAGGCCGACGACGTCGCGGTACTCCCGGTAGAGCTTCAGCTCCATCTCGGTCTCGTACTTCTCGAGGTCCTCGGCGCTCATGGCATGTTCCCCTTCAGCCGTGCGTCCCCCTATTGTGCGCCGCTCCCCTGCGCCCTAGACGATTTCCGGGGCCAGGACCACCGGTGCAGCCGGGGGACCCTCGTCGAGCAGCGTGCGCAGCAGCCCGGCGAGCCTGGTCGGATACACCGTCTCACGCGTCGCGGACAGTTCGGCGGAAGTCCACCACCTCAGCCCCGCGACACTGCGCCGCTCCAGTGGGGTCAGCCCGTCCATGGCGGTCGCCGTCTGACTGGTTCGCCCGAGAAAGTACCGTTCATCCTGGTTCCACCGCCGCCCGTCGAACGGGAACGAGCACACCCTGGACCACAGGACCGGGCCGAGCTCCACCGCGTCGATGCCGGTCTCCTCCCGTACCTCACGGAGGGCGGCCTCCTCATGGGTCTCCCCGGCCTCGACGCCTCCGCCGGGGGTGAACCACCAGGTGCTCGCCGGATCGGCGGGCTCGAAGCCGTGCATCAGCAGCACCCGGTCGGCCGGATCGAGCAGGATGACGCGTGCGACCTCGCGCAGCTCAGCCGACACCGACCGCCACCTTCTTCTTGCGGCCGAGACGCTGCGCGAGCGGCCCGTAGACGGCCCCGCCCAGGATCAGCACGACTCCGGCCAGCACAGCCGCCACGATCAGCTTCAGCGGCCCTGGCTGCGAGACCCCGCCGGGCAGCGCGGCGAAGCCCTTCGGCCGCTCCATCATTCCGCCGCTCAGCGGCCAGGCGATGGCGTCCACCCGCGAGGACACCGTCGAGCGCGGCACCGAACCGTGGTCCGCGTCCTGGAGGTGGACGCGCGAGTCCATCGAGTTGGTGCGCTCGTCACCGAGCATGAAGAGCCGGCCCTCAGGCACCTTCACGGTGAAGTCCATCGCGGAGGCCCGCCCCTTGGAGAGCGAATCGGTGTTGAGGTACGGCTCGTTGATTCCCTTGCCGTTCACGGTGAGCCGGCCCTGGGTGTCGCAGCAGGCGACCTTGTCGCCGCCGACTCCGACGACCCGCTTGACCATCGGCATATCGCCCCAGTCGGGGTCCTTGAAGATCACCACGTCGCCGCGGTGCACCGCACCGCTGTCTATTCGCTGCGCCAGCACCCGGTCCCCCACCTGCACGGTCGGGGTCATCGAGTCGGTCGGCACGGTGTACGGCTTGTACTCCACCGCTCCCCAGGCGAACCCTCCGAGAAAGAGCACGCAGCCAACGGCCACGGCCAGACCCGACAGCGCACTGCCGAGCCGGCCGCCTCCGTCACTCGTACGTACTGTTCCGCTCATCCCAGCGCTCCCCCATATCGGAGATCAACAATCTGGGAGCGCACCTTACCCGGCAGTACCCTCGCGGGTCAGCTTGCGCCTGCGCCGGATCACCAGCGGCAGTGCCCCTGCGAGTCCCAGCGCCCCGGGAGCCACGGCACCTGCGGCGTTGATGCCCTTCTGGTCGAAGGTGCTCGGAACACCCAGCCACGACCAGCGGTTGACCGGCCAGGCCACGACGAAGGCCCGTCCGACGACCTCCTTGGTGGAGACCGTTCCGCCACCCGGCAGCTGCTGGTGGTAACGCGAGTCGAGCGAGTCCTGACGGTGGTCGCCCATCACCCAGATCCGGCCCTTGGGCACATGGATCGGCCCGAACGGCTGGTCGTCGCACGGGGTGTTGCCCGGGTAGATGAACGACTTCTCGGAGAGCGCCTTGCCGTTGACGACGACCGGGCCCCCCTTCTTGCACGAAACCGTGTCGCCGCCGACCGCGATGACGCGCTTGATCAGGTCCTTCTCCTCGGCGGACGGCATCAGGCCGATGAAACTGAGGAACTTCTGTGCCACGTTCGGAGTCGGGGTCGGCTCACCTTCGAGCCAGCCGCCCGGGTCGTGGAACACCACGACGTCGCCCCGCTCCGGTTCCGAACCGAACCACGGGGTCAGTTTGTCGACCAGCACCCGGTCACCCCGCTGCAGCGTGTCCTGCATCGAGTCGGAGGGGATCGAGAACGCCTGGACCAGGAAAGTCTTGATCAACAGGGCCAGGACCAGCGCGATACCGATGAGGAGCGGCAGCTCCTTCCAGAAGGAGCGCTGCTTCTTCGGTCCCTTGTTCCTGGTGCTTCCGGTGTTCTCGCCGTCCTCGCCGTCCTCGTCGAAGCCGTCCGGCCCGCCCGGCCCGCCGGGGCCGTTCTGCCGGCCGCCGGCCCTGTGCTGGCCGCCGTCCCTGTCGGAACCGTAGGACCTCCCGCTGTCAGAGGCTTCGGTTCCCGCGCCACCAACGGGCGGCCCGGGCCGGTCCTCTGGTTCTTCGTGTCCGGATCGCGCGCCGACCGCCACGTCCCCCACATCCACTCCTCACTCCGTGCCGTCGCCTGCCTCCGAGGAGACGCAGGCCCACCACTCCCATAACGAGCGGAAGTTCCGCAGGAGTCGGGAGCGGGAAGTTTACGTGCCGATCCTGAGCGGCGAGGCCCGGTGGACCGGAGCCGGGCGGATCCGCGCCGTCCGGACCCGCGGCCCGGGACGCCACCGATGCGAAGGTGGCGGGCTCCTTGAGCCTGCTCCAGTGCCCCACCGGCCAGGCGATGACGACCGCGCGCCCCACCACACCGCTCACCGGCACCGTCCCCTGGTAGGGACCGTCCATGTGGAACCGCGAATCCGCCGAGTTGGACCGGTGGTCGCCCATCACGAAGAGCCGCCCGGCCGGGACCTTCACCTCGAACTTCAGCTGGGAGGGCGGATTTCCCGGATGGAGATACGGCTCGTTCAGCGGGACGCCGTTGACGGTGACCCTGCCGTCCTTGTCGCAGCACTTCACGGTGTCGCCGCCGACCCCGATGACCCGCTTGATCAGGTCCTGTTCGTTGTCCGACGGCAGCAGCCCGATGAAGGTCAGGCCTTCCTTGAGCTGCTTGACGAGGAACGGCGAGCTCTGGGACTTGCTCTCCTCCGGCGGGAGCCAGTGGCCGGGGTCCTTGAAGACGACGACATCGCCACGCTGCGGTTTTGACCCGAACCAGGGGGTGAGCTTGTCCACCAGCACCCGGTCGCCGATCCGGATCGTCTCCTCCATCGAACCCGACGGGATGACGAACGCCTGCACCAGAAAGGTCTTGAGCACCAGCGCGATCACGACCGCCACGACGATGAGGACCGGTATCTCCACCGCCCTGGACCGGCGCCGCCGCCGCTGGACCTTGCGCGCGAGCCTGCGCCGCTCGGCCCTGGTGGGCAGGGCGCGCTCGCCCGTGGGGGCGCCCGTCTCCGGCGTCCGCTCGCCGCTCTGCCCGCTGCCCCGATTTCTCCCCCGGTTACCCATGGCTGCCACCGGCCTCCGGTACCCGGTCGAAGGCTCGGGTCCGCTCCAGCGAGCTCCAGCGGCTGAACGGCCAGCCGATCCGGGCGGCCCGCCCGATCACCTGGCCCACCGGGACCATCCCGCCACCGGGATCCCCGAGATGGTCACGGGAGTCGCTGGAGCGGGAGCGGTGGTCGCCCATCACCCAGAGGGTTCCGGCGGGCACCACGATGTCGAAGGGCACCAGGGAGGGCGGGTTGCCGGGATAGACATACGTCTCGTCCACCGGCTGCCCGTTCACCTTGATCCGCCCGCGCTTGTCGCAGCAGACGACATGGTCGCCCCCCACCCCCACCACACGCTTGACGTAGTCGGTACCGGTGGGCGCGGCAAGACCCAGCGCCGCCGCCGCACCGTGCACCACGCGGGCCACGGGGTTCTGCGCGGGCGCCTCCTGCACGAAGGAGCCGGTGCCGTCGAAGACCACGACGTCCCCGCGCTGCGGCACGTCGCCGAACCTGTACGCCAGCTTGTCCACCAGCACCCGGTCCCCCACCTGGAGCGTGGGCTCCATGGAGCCGCTGGGGATGAGGAACGGCTGCATCACATACGTACTGAGCAGGAGCAGGAACACCATGCAGACCAGGGCCAGCAGCCCGGCCTTGCGCCAGGGCCCCTCGGTCAGCGCGGCGAAACGCACAGAGCGCGACCGCTCTCCCTCCCCGGACGTATCCGGTTCGGGTGAGCGGTCGCGCTCCTTGTGCTGTGCTTCGGTGTCCATCGGGGCCAGAGCTTATCCGGCCGCCCTGTGGACTCAGTGGTCGCGCTTCTCCTTGATCTTCGCGGCCTTGCCGCGCAGCTCACGGAGGTAGTACAGCTTCGCGCGACGGACGTCACCGCGGGTCACGAGCTCGATCTTCTCGAAGATCGGGCTGTGCACCGGGAAGGTACGCTCGACGCCGACCGAGAAGGAGACCTTGCGGACCGTGAAGGTCTCGCTGACGCCCGCACCCTGGCGGCGGATGACGACACCCTTGAACTGCTGGATACGCGAGCGGTTGCCCTCGATGACACGGACGTGGACGTTGACCGTGTCACCGGCGCGGAAGGCCGGAAGGTCGGACCGCAGCGAAGCGGCCTTGACGTCGTTGAGCAGGCTGGACATGATCTTCTGCTTTCTTCGCCGATGCCACAGGTCATCGACGGAATCATCGTGATGAGTTTCGGGAGCTGATCGCGTCGGACGGTCGTCGTTCCCCCTGTGGCAGGGGCGCACGCCGGACGTACAGCAGCGGCCTATTCTTCCACGTCCCCGGGCTCTCGCCCAAATCGCCCTCCGGGCCCCTGCTTCCAGCCCAGGATCGAGAGCATTTCGCGGTCCTTCTTGTCGAAGGACGCGGGGTCGCTGCGCTCCAGCAGGTCCGGCCTGTTGAGATCCGTACGCCGGAACGCCTCGTCCCGGCGCCAGCGCGCGATCTTCCCGTGGTGACCGCTCAGCAGGACGTCCGGAATGGCACGCCCGCGCCACTCGGGCGGCTTCGTGTAGACCGGGCCTTCGAGGAGGTCGGCCATCGCGCCGGTGGCGAAGGAGTCGTCACGGTGCGATTCGGCGTTGCCGAGCACGCCGGGCAGCAGCCGGGCCACGGCTTCCGTGATGACCAGGACCGCGGCCTCGCCGCCGGCCAGGACGTAATCCCCGATGGAGACCTCGTACACCGGCATCCGGGTCGCGTACTCGTCGACGACCCGACGGTCGATGCCCTCGTACCTGGCGGGCGTGAAGACCAGCCAGGGCCGCTCGGAGAGTTCGACCGCGACCTGCTGGGTGAAGGGGCGGCCGCTGGGTGTGGGCACGACCAGGACGGGGCCGGACGCCCCCGACTCGTAACCGGCGGCCAGCACCTCGTCCAGCGCCTCGCCCCAGGGCTCGGTCTTCATGACCATGCCGGGGCCGCCGCCGTAGGGGGTGTCGTCGACCGTGTTGTGCCGGTCGTACGTCCAGTCGCGCAGGTCGTGGACCTGTACGTCGAGCCGGCCGCGGGCGCGCGCCTTGCCGACCAGCGAGACATTCAGCGGTTCGAGGTACTCGGGGAAGATCGTGACGACGTCGAGCCGCATCAGTCGTCGTCCCGGGCGCCGGCGACCTCGGCCCTGCTGTCGTCGATCAGGCCGGGCGGCGGGTCGATGACGGCCCGCTGCTCCTCCAGGTCGATCTCGGTGACGATCTCCTCGACGAAGGGGATCATGACCTCGCTGCCGTCGGGCCGCTCCACGATGAAGAGGTCCTGCGAGGGCAGGTGGGTGATCTCGGTGATCCGGCCGATCTCGGTGCCGTCGGACAGCACCACGTCGAGGTCCATCAGCTGGTGGTCGTAGAACTCCTCGGGGTCCTCCGGAGTCTGCTGCGGGTCGACGTCGGCGATCAGCAGGGTGTTCCGGAGCGCCTCGGCGGCCGTCCGGTCCGTGACCCCCGCGAAGCGCAGCAGCAGCCTCCCGCTGTGCACCCGGCCTGTCTCGATCGTCAGCGGCCCGGTGGCCGCAGGGTCGGTGGCGAGCACCGCGCCGGGACCGAGCCGCAGCTCGGGCTCGTCCGTGCGCACCTCCACGGTGACTTCGCCCTTGATCCCGTGGGCGCGCCCGATCCGTGCGACTACCAGTTGCACGCTTCGCTCCTCATTCTGATGATTCTGCTGGTTCCAGTGTTGCCGCGCGCACCGCGGACGACAAAGGCCGGGGACGGCTTCTCAGCCCTCCCCGGCCCGAGCCGGTGTTCAGCTACTTCTCAGCGGACCTGGTCCACGTCGACGAGGTCGACCCGGATGCCACGGCCGCCGATGGCGCCCACGATGGTGCGCAGGGCGCGCGCGGTGCGGCCGTTGCGGCCGATCACCTTACCGAGGTCGTCGGGGTGCACCCGGACCTCCAGCACCTGCCCGCGACGGAGGTTGCGCGAAGCGACCTGTACGTCGTCGGGATTGTCGACGATGCCCTTCACGAGGTGCTCGAGAGCCTCCTCGAGCATGCTCAGGCCTCGGTCGACTCGGTGGAGTCAGCGGCCGGAGCCGCCTCGTCCGCCTTCTTGTCGGCCTTCTTCGCCTTCGGGGTGATGGCCTCACCCTTCGGCTCGTCGCCCTCGATGGACTTGGCGAACGCCTCGAACGCGGCGCGCTTGTCGGCCTTCGGCTCCGGCTGGAGCAGCGGCGCGGGGGCCGGGAGGCCCTTGTGCGCCTGCCAGTCACCGGTGAGCTTCAGGATCGCCATGACCGGCTCGGTCGGCTGGGCGCCGACGGACAGCCAGTACTGCGCACGCTCCGAGTTGACCTCGATGCGCGAAGGGTTCTGCACCGGGTGGTACAGGCCGATCTCCTCGATGGCCCGGCCATCACGGCGGGTACGGGAGTCGGCGACGACGATGCGGTAGTGAGGCGAACGGATCTTGCCCAGACGCTTCAGCTTGATCTTGACTGCCACGGAAGTGGTGTCTCCTGGTCTTGACGTGGTTGGGCACAACGAGATGCCACGTGGGGTTGCGGTACTCGGGTGCCCGATGGACGCGTCAGCCGGAGGACGAGAGGGTTCCTGTGCGGCTGTCGAGTACAGCTAGCCATTGTGCCATACGTTGCGGCACCCCGGGTCAGCCGGCTGCTGCGACCACTTCCGGGATACGGAAAGCCTTTCCGCAGCCACCGCAGACGATGGGCGCCTGGGCCAGCACGGACGGGACGACCCGGACGTTGCGGCCGCAGTCGCAGACCGCCTTCACCCGCACTCCGCCGCCGGAGGAACCGTGCCGTGCGGCAGGTCCGCGGAAGGAGCGTTTGGTGTCGGCGGCCGTCGCCGCGGTGTGCGCCTTGAGCGCACGCTGCAGTCTTTCGATCGTCTGCCGGTACCTGCGCTTCGCCTCGGGGTTGAGCGAGACCAGCGAGAAGCCGCTGCTGGGATGCGGCTCCTCGGGGTGGTCGAGCCCCATCTCCTCGGCGATCGCCAGGAACCTGCGGTTGTGGTAGCGGCCGGCGCGCGAGGTGTCGCGGACACCTCGCGCGGCGGCGATGCCGTGGACTGCCTCATGGAGCAGTCGCTCGAAGGAGAGTTCAGCGCCGCAGGCGGACGAGGACTCGCCGATCAGGGACTCGGGCGCGGCTAGATCCGGCAGCTCGGGGTGGTACCGCTGAATATCGGCCCACGCCTGCGCCAGCTCTGCGGCGAGGACAGTTGGTGTCGTGCTCACGTCGTGACAACGAGCCGGGGTGCCGCTGTGTTCCTATTCCGGGGCATCCCAAATAATTTGCACCTACCCGTCAGTTGCCCTTGATGCGTCCGGACGAGGGCGGGTGCGCTGATCTGCGGAGAAGCCTCACAGCTCACACCAAGGTGGTACTTAGGGTCTCGTACGCCCCGGCGCGCAGCCATGGGTCCCACGCCGGTTCGCACCTCACCGGCGGGCGCGCAAGGGGCGTTTCGGCCGATTCACCGGCGCACAGGCAGTACGCACGGCCAGTACGAGCGGCTAGGTCCCGTCCGGCCGATCTTCGTGGGCCGGACAGGACCTAGTACGCACGAGCGACCAGAGCGACGTTACCGGGAGCGTCGTCCGACTCCGGCACCGACCCGTCCTCGGCGACCAGACACCGTACGGAGGCCGAGTGCCCGGCGAGTGCGGCCTCGCCCTCGGGGCCGAGGAGGGCCCACGGAATCCTGGCCCAGCCGCCCGCGGCCGCCACCTCGGCGGCCTCACCGGCCGTCCGCACGTCGCTGGTACGGGACTCCCGGCGCTCCCGCGACTCCAGCAGCAACCGGCTCTGCGCCTCTTCGAGCACCGCGGGCAGCAGCCGGGGCAGCTCGTCCAGCCGTACGGACTCCTTGCCGCCGTGACCGTCTGAGGCGTCGGTGGCGTGCGGGTCCACCACCCGGCGGACCAGTACCGCCGTCCCCTCCGCCAGGTCCCGCGGGCCGATCTCGATCCGTACCGGGACGCCCTTGAGCTCCCAGTCGACGGCCCGCCGGCCGAAGGGGATGTCGGTGCGGTCGTCGACGCGGACCCTGATCCCCGCCGCCTCCAGCCGCGCGCCGGTCTCGCGGGCCTTCGCCACCGCCTCGTCTCCCTTGATGGCGACCACCACGGCCTGCACGGCCGCGAGCCGGGGCGGCACCCGCAGGCCGCTGTCGTCGCCGTGCGACATGATCAGCCCGCCGACCAGCCGGGTCGTGGCGCCCCAGGAGGTCTGCCAGACCAGTTCCCGGTCGCCGTCCTTCGACAGGTACTCGGTGTGGAACGCCTTGGCGAAGTTGGTGCCCAGTTCATGGCTCGTGCCCATCTGGAGGGCCTTGCCGTCCCCCATCATGGCTTCGAGCGTCAGGGTGTTGATGGCGCCCGCGAACCGTTCAGCGGCGGTCTTGCGGCCGGGCACGACATCGATACCGAGCACATTGACCATGAAATCCGCGTAGACGTCCCGGTGGATGTACGCAGCGTAGTCATGGGCCTCTTCGCGGCTCGCGTGGGCGGTGTGCCCCTCCTGCCACAGGAATTCCGTGGTGCGCAGGAACACCCTGGGCCGCATCTCCCAACGGACCACATTCGCCCACTGATTGATCAGCAGCGGCAGATCGCGATAGCTCTGCACCCATTTCGAGAAGTATTCGTTGACGATCGTCTCGGATGTGGGCCTCACGACCACCGGCTCTTCGAGCTCCTTACCGCCGGCGTGGGTGACCAGGGCGAGCTCCGGTGCGAATCCCTCGACATGCTCAGCTTCGCGAGTCAGGTAAGACTGGGGGATGAAGAGCGGGAAGTAGGCGTTCTGAGCGCCCGCGGCCTTGATGCGGGCGTCCAGCTCCTGCTGCATCCGCTCCCACAGCCCGTAGCCGTACGGGCGGATGACCATGGTGCCCCGCACCGGGCCGTTGTCCGCGAGTTCGGCCTTGTTGATCAAGTCCTGGTACCAGCGGGGAAAGTCGTCCGCCCGGGGCGTGAGAACGGGAGTCTTTTTCATGGCGCGAATCGTACGGCGAGTACCTCCGGAAGCGTGATTGATTTTTGCTCCCGGAGGCGCACGGTCGGGATGCATATTCCGGGAACGCAAGCATTGCCTCACCACCCCTGGACTTGCGCGCGGATGCGGAGTTCTCTGGCAAAGGGACAGTGCGCGCACATCTGCACGGGGGTTTTGCACACAGGGCACAACTGATCTCTCGGCGAATTGGGGCGCTTCGATGTCATCAACGCTCGTCCGGAACCACCGGTCCGCGGCTGCGACTCCCACTGAGGAAGCGGTCGCCCGTGCCCGCGACTGGGCCGAGATCCAGGAACGGATGCTGGTGCCGCTGTACGAAGCGGTCTACAAGCGGCTGGACGCGGGCAGCGCCACCCGGCTGCTCGGCATCGGCTGCGGCTCGGGGCTCGCCCTGCTCATGGCCGCCGCCCGCGGCGCGAGCGTCACGGGCGTGGACACGCACGCCGAGCGCATAGCGCTGGCCCGGGAGCGGCTGCTCCCCGACGGCCCGGACAGTGCGCCGGGCGCACGGCGCGGTCGGCCCCGGCTGGTGCACGGCAGCCCTGCCGACGCCTCGGCGGTCACGGCGGCGCCGTACAACCTGCTGACCGCTTTCGAGCCGCTGGGCGGCGTCGCGGGTGACCCTGACGGGCTGACCCCCGCCGTCGAGGACGCGGTGCCGCTGTTGGAGCGCGGCAGTGCGGTGGTCCTGACCGGCTGGGGGCCGCCCGAGCGCTGCTCGGCGTCGGCCGTACTGCGGGTCGCCACCCGACTGGCCGATGCCGTGCGCCAGCCGCGCAGGGACGATCTGGAGGAGGTCGCGGCGCGGGCCGGGCTGAAGCTCGACGGGTCGGGGCGGGTCGCCTGCCCGTTCGGCTACGCGGACCTGCGGAGCGCGGTGCGGGGGCTGCTCTCGACCGGACTCTTCGACGCGGCGATACGGGCGACGGACCGGGACCAGGTGAAGAAGGAGGTCGCCGAGGCGCTCCATCCCCATCTGCGGCGCGACGGCACGGTGTGGATGCCGAACATCTTCCGTTATGTGGTCGCCCGGACGGCCTGACCCCCCTGACCGCCCGGCTCCCCCGACCGACGCGAAGCGGCCCGTGCCTCCCGGATGTCGGGGAGGCATGGGCCGCTTCGCCGTACGCACGGGTGCGTGCCGCGCGGGTGTCGGTCAGCCCATGAACTTCTTGAACTCGTCCGGGAGTTCGAAGTTCTTCGCGTCCTGACCGGCCGGCAGGCCCGGCGCACCGCCCTGCTCGCGGCGGGCGGCGGCGGCCTCTTCGTCCGCCTTGCGCTTCATCGGGTTACCGCTCTTGCGCTTGCCCTTGGCCTGCTTCTGCTGCTTCTTCTGCCGACCGGGGCCGCCACCCATGCCGGGCATACCCGGCATGCCCGGCATACCGCCGCCCTGAGCCATCCGCGACATCATCTTGCGCGCCTCGAAGAACCGCTCCACCAGGCTCTTCACGGCGCTGACCTCGACGCCCGACCCCTTGGCCACCCGCGCCCGGCGTGAGCCGTTGATGATCGTCGGGTCCTGGCGCTCGGCCGGGGTCATCGACTTGATGATCGCGGCGGTGCGGTCCACGTCCCGCTCGTCGATGTTGTTGATCTGCTCCTTCATCTGCCCCATGCCGGGCAGCATCCCGAGCAGCTTGGAGATGCTGCCCATCTTCCTGACCTGCTCCATCTGAGCCAGGAAGTCATCGAGCGTGAAGTCCTTGCCGCCCTTGCTGCTCGCCAGCTTGGAGGCCATCTGCTCGGCCTCGGCCTGGCTGAAGGTCTGCTCGGCCTTCTCGATGAGGCTGAGCATGTCGCCCATGCCGAGGATCCGGGACGCCATGCGGTCCGGGTGGAACGTGTCGAACTCGTCCAGCTTCTCGCCGTTGGAGGCGAACATGATCTGCCGGCCGGTGACGTGCGCGATCGAGAGGGCCGCACCACCGCGTGCGTCGCCGTCGAGCTTGGAGAGCACCACTCCGTCGAAGCCGACGCCGTCGCGGAACGCCTCGGCGGTGTTGACCGCGTCCTGGCCGATCATCGCGTCGACGACGAAGAGGACCTCGTCGGGGCTGACGGCGTCGCGGATGTCCGCGGCCTGCTGCATCAGCTCCTGGTCGATGCCCAGACGGCCCGCGGTGTCGACCACGACGACGTCGTACTGCTTGGACTTGGCGAACTCGATCGAGTCCTGGGCGACCTTGACCGGGTCGCCGACGCCGTTGCCCGGCTCGGGGGCGTACACGGCGACGCCCGCGCGCTCGGCGACCACGCTCAGCTGGTTCACGGCGTTGGGACGCTGGAGGTCGCACGCCACGAGCAGCGGGGTGTGGCCCTGGCCCTTGAGCCAGAGACCGAGCTTTCCGGCGAGGGTCGTCTTGCCCGCGCCCTGGAGGCCCGCGAGCATGATCACGGTCGGCGGCTGCTTGGCGAAGCGGAGGCGGCGGGTCTCGCCACCGAGGATGCCGATGAGCTCCTCGTTGACGATCTTGATGACCTGCTGGGCCGGGTTCAGCGCCTGGGAGACCTCGGCGCCGGCCGCGCGCTCCTTGACCTGCTTGATGAAGGCGCGGACGACGGGCAGCGCGACGTCCGCCTCAAGGAGGGCGATACGGATTTCGCGCGCGGTGGCATCGATGTCCGCCTCGCTGAGGCGCCCTTTGCCCCGGAGGTTCTTGAAAGTCGCGGCAAGGCGGTCGGAGAGGGTATCGAACACGGCGGTCGCGGATCCTCGGGTCGGGGGCGGGGGGACGGTTGGACCCCAGGGTATCCGGACCGGGTGGGTCGGGTCTGCCCCTCCCCTCTGTCGGGGGCAGGGGCAGAAGGGGCAGGGCGCGGGACCCGGCCGGCCGGCGCGCGGGCCCCGCTCTCGCTCACTCCCGCAGCCCGGCCTCCAGCTCCCTGGCCAGCCCGGCCGCCTCCTCCGCCGGGAGCGGTTCCCCGTCCTGTCCCGTCACATAGAACGCGTCCACCGCGTTGGCCCCGAGCGTGGAGACGTGAGCGCTGCGTACCGCCACCCCGGCCGTCTCCAGCGCCAGGCCGATCCGGTACAGCAGCCCCGGTGCGTCCTGCGCGCGGACCTCGATCACGGTGGCCAGCCGGGAGCCGGCGGGGGCCACCTTCACCCGGGGCGGCGGCGCCTTGACCCCGCGTCGGCGCGGGTAGGCCGCCTCCCGTTCGGCCAGTCTGGCGCGGACGTCCAGCGATCCGTCCAGCGCCCGTACGAGATCGGCGCGCAGCCTCGTGGCCTGCGGGAGCGATCCGTACTCGGCCGCCACCCGCCAGGTCAGCAGCAGCACCGCCACCTCCGGGCCCAGTTCGGTGGGCAGCTCGACGGCGCGCAGGTCGGCCGCGCGCACGGTCAGCCGGTGCAGCGCCAGCACCCCGGTGACGGCGGGCAGGACGCCGGGCCGGTCGCGGAGCGCGATGAGCAGTTCCACGCCCACCGGTTCCGGGGCGCCGTCCTCCTGCGGTTCCCCGGTCCTGGCATGCAGGGCCAGGACCGGGCCGCCGGTGCGCACCGCCTCGACGGCCAGCCGCTCGTGCTCGGCGCCAGGCGCGCCCGCCTCCGGCTCCTCGGGCACCTCGCCCGCCAGTACCGCGGCGACCCGGCCGACCAGGTCGTCCACGAGCGACGCCCGCCAGGAGGACCAGGCCGCGGGCCCGGTCGCCAGCGCGTCGGCCTCGGTCAGCGCGTGCAGCAGCTCCAGCGTGGCGGCGGATTTCACCGCTCCGGCGACCGAGGTCACGGTCGCCGGGTCGTCCAGGTCGCGCCGGGTCGCCGTCTCCACGAGCAGCAGATGGTGGCGTACGAGGACGGCGAGCACCTCGGCGTCCGCCTGGTCGAAGCCGATCCGGGTGGCCACGTCCCGGGCGATGACTTCGCCGGCCACCGAGTGGTCGCCCGGCCAGCCCTTGCCGATGTCGTGCAGCAGGGCCGCGACGAGCAGCAGGTCGGGCCGGCCCACCCGGCGGGTCAGCGAGGACGCCCGTACGGCGGTCTCGACGAGATGCCGGTCGACGGTCCAGGTGTGCACGGCGTTCCGCTGCGGCCTGCACCGCACCCGCTCCCAGTCCGGCAGCAGCCCGCTGATCAGCCCCTCCGCCTCCAGCGCCTCCCAGACCGGCACCGTGGACTCGCCCGCGCCGAGCAGGGTGACCAGCTGTTCGCGGGCCTCGGCGGGCCAGGGCACCGGGAGCGGGCGTGCGCCGGCCGCCAGCCGGCGCACGGCATGCAGGGAGACCGGCAGCCCGGCCTGCGCCGCCGCGGCTGCCGCCCGCAGCGGCAGTACGGGGTCGCGCTCGGGCCGGGCCGTGCGGGCCAGCACCACCTCGCCCTCCTGCTCCACCACGCCTTCCGCGAGCGGGGTCCGTTCCGCCGCGGCTGTCCTGCCGCCGCCACCGCCGAGCAGGGAGCGCAGCCGGGGGCGTGCGGAGCGCGCGCGCAGCACCCGGTTGACCTCGCGCCAGGTGACGTCGCCGGCGTACGAGATGGTGCGCGCGGCTTCGTACACCTCGCGCAGCAGCACGTCGGCGTCCAGGAGTCCGAGTTCGGCGGCGACCTGGTCCTGTTCCTGGAGCGCGAGCCGTTCGCCGGCGCGCCCGGTCACCAGGTGCAGCGCGTCCCGTACGTCGAGGAGCCGCCTGCGGGCGCCGTCCAGCCCTTCGCGGGGTGCGTCGGCCAGCCAGGACGCGGCGACGGCGCGCAGCGCGGTGGCGTCCCGCAGCCCGCCCCTGGCCTCCTTGATGTCGGGTTCGAGGAGGAACTGCAGCTCGCCCTGGCGCTCGGCGCGCTCCTGGCACAGCTCGTACAGCTCGGGCAGCCGCTTCGGCGCCTGGTTGCGCCAGTCGGCGAGTACCGCCGTCCGCAGCCCGGTGATCAGCCCCTGGTCACCGGCGACGTGCCGGGCGTCCAGCAGCCCGAGCTGGACCTTGAGGTCGTCGCCCGCCGTCCTGCGCGCCTCACCCGGTGTCCGTACCGAGTGGTCGAGGTCGAGCCCCAGGTCCCACACCGGGTACCAGACCCGGTCGGCGAGCGAGGCGATGGCGCCCTGGTCCGCCTTGCCGTCGTGCAGCAGGAGCAGGTCCAGGTCGCTGCGCGGTGACAGCTCGCCGCGCCCGTATCCCCCGACGGCCACCAGGGCCGCGCCGTGCACCCCCGTGGCCTCGGCGGCCGAGGTGAAGAGCGCGCTCATCCACGCGTCGGTCAGCCGGGCCAGGGCCGAACGGCGCGGCGGCCCGGGGTCCGTCTTCTCCTGGAGGAGGGACAGCCGGGCCGCCGCATAACCGCTGGGTCCGGGGTCGTCGGTCTGACCGGTCATCTCGTCGGCACTCGTCACCCGGCAGTTCCCGTCTCTCGTCGTTCAGAGCGCGTCAGGACCGCGTTCGCCGGTCCTGACCCGGATCGCTGTCTCGACCGGAACGCTCCAGACCTTGCCGTCACCGATCTTGCCGGTCCTGGCGGCTTTCACCACCACGTCGATGAGCTGTTCGGCGTCCGCGTCCTCGGCCAGGACCTCGATCCGGATCTTCGGCACCAGGTCCACGGTGTACTCGGCTCCCCGGTAGACCTCGGTGTGGCCGCGCTGGCGGCCGTAGCCGCTGGCCTCGGTGACCGTGAGGCCCTGGACGCCGAAGGCCTGGAGGGCCTCCTTGATCTCGTCCAGCCGGTGCGGCTTCACGACCGCGGTGATGAGCTTCATACGTCCACCTTCTTGTTCGCCGGACCTGCCTTGCCCGTCTTGGCTGCGGTGCCCGCCTTGACCGCGGTGCCCGCCGCGTCGCCCGGGGCGGTCGCGGACGTCCGGGAGCCGCCACCCGCCCCGCTGTAGTCGTATGCCGTCTCGGCGTGTTCGTCCTGGTCGATCCCCGTGACCTCGACGTCCTCGGTGACCCGCATCCCCATGGTCCGGTCGATCAGGAAGGCCAGGCCGGCCGACACGACCAGCGAGTATCCGAGGACCGAGAAGACCCCGATGGCCTGGATGCCGAGCTGGTGGAAGCCTCCGCCGTAGAAGACACCCGCCACGTCGGACTGCACCCCGCCGGTCGCGAAGAACCCGATGAGCAGGGAGCCGACGATGCCGCCGACCATGTGGACGCCGACGACGTCGAGCGAGTCGTCGAATCCGAAGCGGTACTTGAGACCGACGGCCATAGCACACAGCACACCGGCGATGGCGCCGACCGCGATGGCGCCGAGCGGGCTGACCGCGCCGCCGGACGGGGTGATGGCGACCAGCCCGGCCACGGCGCCGGATGCCGCGCCGAGCGTGGTGAAGGAGCCGTGGCGGAACTTCTCGTACGCGAGCCAGGCGAGCATCGCGGCCGCGGTGGCCACCTGGGTGTTGATGAACATCACCGCGCCCACGCCGTCGTCGTTGCCCAGCCACGATCCGGCGTTGAAACCGAACCAGCCGAACCACAGCAGGGCCGCGCCGAGCATCACCAGCGGCAGGCTGTGCGGGCGCATCGGGTCCTTCCTGAAGCCGACGCGCCTGCCGGTCACCAGGATCACGCCGAGTGCCGCAGCGCCCGCGTTGATGTGGACCGCCGTACCGCCGGCGAAGTCGATCACGCCCTTCTTGAAGAGCCAGCCGTCGGACGCCCAGACCCAGTGCGCGACCGGGAAGTAGATGACCGTGACCCAGCCCACGATGAACAGCGCCCATGCGGTGAACTTCACGCGGTCGGCCAGCGCACCGCTGATCAGCGCCGGGGTGATGATCGCGAACATCAGCTGGAAGACGGCGAAGACATAGACCGGGATGGTGTAGCCCGGCCAGAGCTGGGTGAGTCCGATGCCGCTGAGTCCGAGGTAGTCCTTGGACCAGCCGAAGAATCCGTTGCTCGATCCGAAGGCGACGCTGAATCCGTAGAGCACCCAGAGGATCGTGACGATCCCGAGGCTGATGAAGCTCATCATCAGCATGTTCAGGGTGGATTTGACCCGGACCATGCCTCCGTAGAAGAAGGCGAGGCCCGGAGTCATGACCATCACCAGGGCCGAGCAGATGAGCATGAACCCGGTGTTGGCGGACGACAGCTTCGGGGCTTCTGCAGCAAGGGTCATGATGCCTGTGGGCATCGGCGTCTCCTCGTCGTCGGTGCGGCCACCTGCGGGCGGGGGCTGTGGAGAGCGGCGGAACAGCGGCCTGTCATGCGTCAGAGACTGGCGCCGCGCCGTTTCCGCCGATGCCGCGTGATGTTTCACCGCAGTGACGAAGAGGTGGTGCGTGTTACGCCCGGATGACGTGGAGGGCGGGCCCGGGGTCCGGCTCCGCCCCCGCGCACACCACCGGGCGGGTCGAAAACCGGCCACGACGGTCACCCTGTTGACCTGGCGTGGGGGAGCCGAGTCGGGCATCACGGGGTGACTGTCGTGGCCGGGGCCTTTGTTTACTGCTGTCTGTTCACTGCTGTCTGTCTACTGCTGTCTGTTCACTGGCGCTGTGTATCTGTGAGCGGAGCGGCTGGGGCCTCAGACCGCTTCGGCCGTCTCGGGCAGCTGCTCGGCGAGACGTTCGGTGAGGTCGGTGACCGCGGGGATGTCGCCGAAGTCCCTGACCGCCGTGTGGACGGTCTTGCGGAGCCTGGTGTTGACGCGCTCGGAGCGGACGCGTTTGGCGATGTGCAGGGCCTTGGTGGCGAAGCAGGTGGACTGCTCGGGTTCCCGCTTC
The DNA here is from genome assembly GCF_036014215.1 of Streptomyces sp. NBC_00440. Taxonomy (NCBI): domain Bacteria; kingdom Bacillati; phylum Actinomycetota; class Actinomycetes; order Kitasatosporales; family Streptomycetaceae; genus Streptomyces; species Streptomyces sp. NBC_00440. The sequence goes on along the minus strand of NZ_CP107921.1, from coordinate 6,080,773 downwards.
AGCAGATGGACGGTGGCCATCCCGACGAGGTTCAGCGCGTAGGAACGCTGGTGTTCGTCGTCCTTCTCGAAGAGCGCGACCGCGTTGTCGATGACCGGCTCCGCGAGCGAGGCGTAGGTGGGGCTGCGGCCGGCCACATAGGCGAGATCCCGGTACGAGTGGCCGTTCTCGCCGTTCAGTTCGGCCTCCGAGAAGAAGCGGATCCAGTCGGGCTCCGGCTCGCCGTCGAAGCCCGCGTCGGAGAAGGTGTCCTCGGCCATCCGCACGGCCCGTTTGCACTTGCTCGGCTGGCCCATGTTGGCGTAGGCGCGGGCCTCCATCGCATACAGCATCGCCTGGGTGCGGGGGGTGGCGCACTCGCGACTGCCGTACTGGGCGAGATGGACGAGTTCCAGGGCGTCGTCGGGGCGGCCGAGATGGATCATCTGCCGGCTCATCGAGGACAGGATGTACGAGCCGAGTGGCTTGTCCCCGGCCTCCTTGGCCGCGTGCAGCGCGAGCACGAAGTACTTCTGGGCGGTGGGCTGGAGACCGACGTCGTAACTCATCCACCCGGCCAGCTCGGCCAGTTCGGCCGCGCACCGGAACAGCCGCTTCGATGTGGCTCCCGGCTGGGGCTCCTGCAACAGGTCGGTCACCTCGTGCAGCTGACCGACGACCGCCTTGCGGCGCAGCCCGCCACCGCACTGGGCGTCCCACTGGCGGAACATCGCCGTGGTGGACTCCAGCAGTTCGAGCTCGGGCCGCGAGAGCCTGGACGGTCGCCGTGCGTGGTCGGCGGGCAGTTCCGCGGTGGGCTCGCCCGCGGGCGTGGGCACCAGCCAGCGCTGCATCGGCTCGATGAGCGTCGGGCCCGCGGCCAGTGCGAGCGAGGCGCCGAGGAAGCCGCGCCGCGCGAGCATCAGGTCGCTGCGGGAGAACTCACTGAGCAGCGAGACCGTCTGCGGGCCCGCCCAGGGCATGTCGACTCCGGACACCGAGGGTGACTGGTGCGCCGCGCGCAGCCCCAGGTCCTCGATGGCGACCACGCTGCCGAAGCGTTCGGAGAACAGCTCCGAGAGGATGCGCGGAATGGGCTCACGCGGCTGCTCGCCGTCGAGCCAGCGCCGCACCCGCGAGGTGTCGGTGCTGATGTGGTGCGCGCCCATCTGCCGCGCCCTGCGGTTCACCTGGCGCGCCAGCTCGCCCTTCGACCAGCCGCTGCGCACGAACCACGATCCGAGCCGCTCGTTCGGGCGTTTGCCGGCACCCGTCTCGCCGTCGCCACTGCCGCCCACTGGAACGCCCCCATCCCGCTGAAGCCTCATTACGCCAACCCATATCAGAATGCCGCGAGTTGAGGTTCGCTGTCCGGCGCTTGCGCCCCTTCGAACAGAAAACCGGCTTGCCCCCGGCATACCCGTGAGTGCATCCGACCCGAGGGTTCGTGCACTGAAAGTAATCCTACGATCACGCACCCGGCGAGGGCGATCCCGGAAACGCCACCATTCGCCACCCCTTCGAATGAACGCGCCTGCCGCCAGGCGCGATTGACTTGACACTCGACGATCAGGATCGGGTGGAGCGGTGCACGCCGGGGCGCGTGAATCGTTCCGCACCACCCCCAACGTCACCCCGCACCTCCCCGATCAGGGTGTTTGCAACGCAGGGTGACGGAGAGGCTCCAGGTCGTAACCACCGGCGCGCACGACCCGTTGGAGAGGGCATGGGCTTCACTATCGGCGGCATCCGGGACATCCGCTCCGGCACCCGGCGTCGCGGCCGCACACCGCAGAGCACGGCGGTGGCCGAGTTCACCGGACTCTGGGGCTGGGACGTGGTTCCCGGCGCGCGCGCCGCTGCGGGCAACTGCTCCTGCGGAGAGGCCGGATGCGCGTCACCGGGCGCCCATCCCCTCGGGTTCGCGCCCGAGGTGCCCGCGGGGGCCACCCTCGGTGAAGCGACGAGAGCCTGGTCCCTGACGCCGGGCGCCGCGGTGCTGCTGCCTGTCGGCCGCTGCTTCGACATCATCGACGTTGCCGAGCCCGCGGGGCGCACGGCCCTGATCCGGATGGAGCGCATGGGGCTCCCGCTGGGCCCCGTGAGCGCGACCCCGGACGGCCGGGCCCAGTTCTTCGTCGCCCCGGGCGCCGCCCGCGAACTCCCCGAACTGCTCTACCGGATGGGCTGGGACGATGCGGACCTGGATCTGCACGGCCTGGGTCCCGGCGAGCACATCACCGCCCCGCCCTCGAACCACGCGGGCCTGGGCCCGGCCCGCTGGCTGCGCCCCCCGCCCCTGGAGACGGCGAGCGGACCGCCCCAGGCCCGGCTGCTGCTCGGCACCCTCGCGTACGTCTGCCACCGCCACGTCCCCGCCTGACACGCCTCCCGTGCCGGCCGGCGCCGGCGCGGGACAGCGCGAAGGGCCCCGCCACATCTGCACCGTGTGGCGGGGCCCTTCGCGGTTCTTCCTGCTTCGGACGCCGGGTCCTGGGACGCAGTGGCGTCGTACGGCCGGGTCTTCGGACGCTGCGGCTTCGGACTCTGTGTCGTCGGCCACCGTGCCTTCGGACAGCCGGGGCTTCAGGCGGCCCGGTTCACTCCCCGACCAGCGCGTCCACGAATGCCTCGGGCTCGAACGGGGCCAGGTCGTCCGGGCCCTCGCCGAGGCCGACCAGCTTGACCGGTACGCCCAGTTCGCGCTGGACGGCGATCACGATGCCGCCCTTGGCCGTACCGTCCAGCTTGGTCAGCACGATGCCGGTGATGTCCACCACCTCGGCGAACACCCGCGCCTGCACCAGGCCGTTCTGCCCGGTCGTCGCGTCCAGTACGAGCAGCACCTCGTCCAGCGGTCCGTGCTTCTCCACGACCCGCTTGACCTTGCCGAGCTCGTCCATCAGGCCGGTCTTGGTGTGCAGCCGCCCGGCGGTGTCGATGAGGACGACATCGGCGCCCTCCTTGATGCCCTCCTTCACCGCGTCGAAGGCGATCGACGCGGGGTCGCCGCCCTCGGGGCCACGCACCGTGCGGGCGCCGACCCGTTCGCCCCAGGTCTGGAGCTGGTCGGCGGCGGCGGCCCGGAAAGTGTCGGCCGCGCCGAGCACCACGCTGCGGCCATCGGCCACCAGGACCCGGGCGAGCTTGCCGGTGGTGGTGGTCTTGCCGGTGCCGTTGACCCCGACGACCATGACGACGCCCGGGGTCTCCAGACCGCCCTCGGTCTTGACCTCGCGGTCGAAGTCCGTACCGAGCAGGTTCAGCAGCTCCTCGCGCAGCAGGGCGCGCAGATCCTGCGGCGTACGGGTGCCGAGCACCCTGACCCGCTCACGCAGCCGCTCGACCAGCTCCTGGGTCGGCGCGACACCGACGTCGGCCGTGAGCAGGGTGTCCTCGATCTCCTCCCAGGTGTCCTCGTCGAGGTTGTCGCGGGAGAGCAGGGTGAGCAGTCCCTTGCCGAGCGAGTTCTGCGAGCGGGCGAGCCGGGCGCGCAGCCGTACGAGACGGCCCTCGGTCGGTTCCGGGATCTCGATCCGCGGGGCGACGGGCTCCGCGACGACCGGGTCCTCGACCGCGGCGGGGGCGCCCGCGGCCTCGTCGGCCGGTGGGAGGTCCACCTCCTCGATGGTGCGGCGCGACTCGTCGCGCGGTGGGGCAGCGTCCTCGCCGACCTGGGGTTCGGCGGGAGGCGCTGTGATGGTCGGCGCGCTCGGCGGTGCCGTGGGCAGCTGCTTCTTCTTGCGGCTGCTGACCACGAGCCCGCTGATCGCGCCGACAGCGACCAGGGCGATGACTACAGCAAGGATCACGATTTCCATAACCCACCCAGTATCAGTCACGGCTCAGCGTTCGGTCACGGCCCGGCCGTAGGTCCCTTCGTGGGAACACACAAGGGACTAAATCCTCTATTTGAAATTTTCCCGGCGGCCCTACCATGATGTCGCTATCTACGCGCGTCACATCGTCTTTCCCCCGTCCCCAACTCCCCTCACACGTGCACGGAGTAACTTCATGCCCCACGCCTCCGACGTCGAAGGCGCGGTGGAAACCCGCGGTCTCGAACCAGTCCCGGACACCGAACGCAAGGGCCGTGTCCGCGACCTGATCCCGACCTGGGTCGCCGCCAATATCAGTGTGCTGCTCCTCGCGATGGGCGCGAGTCTGGTCGTCGCCGACAAGCTGAACTTCTGGCAGGCACTGATCGCCGCCTTCGTGGCCCCGGTCATCAGTTACGGTCTGGTCGGCTTCATCAGCATCGCCGGCAAGCGCGGCGGCGCCCCCGGCATGGCCCTGTCCCGTTCGGTGTTCGGCCAGCGCGGCAATCTGCTGCCCGGCTCGCTGATCTGGATCGCCCGCTGGGGCTGGGAGACGATCAACGCGGTGACCGGTGCGTACGCGCTGCTCACCGTGCTGGACATCTGCTTCGGCATCCACAGCAGCACCCCGCTGATCGTCGTGACCCTGCTGCTCTTCGTCGCTGCCACGTTCCTGATCTCGGGCCTCGGCATCAACGCCCTGCACCTGTGCAACAAGTGGTCCACGTATCTCTTCGGGATCTTCTCCGTCCTGGTGCTGGTCTATCTGATCGCCGACACCGACTGGTCCGCCGTGTTCGCCAAGCCCGCCGGTACCACCGCTTCACTGGTCGCGGGCATAGGGCTGATTGCCGCGGGCGGCCTCAGCTGGGTCCCGTCCGGTCCTGACTTCGCCCGGTACCTGCCGCGGCGTGCCTCCGGCGGAGGCATGGTCGGCGCGTCGATCGGCGGCGCGGGCATCGTCGTGCTGCCGATGGTGCTGATGGGCGCCGTGATGGCGGTCTCCACCCCGGACCTCGCGAACGCGTCCGACCCGGTCTCCTTCCTGGGCAAGGTCCTGCCGATGTGGATCGCGGTGCCGTACCTGCTGATCGCCGTGGTCGGCATGGTCCTGATCAACGCGATGTCGATGTACTCGGCCGGCTTCACCGCGCTGACGCTGGGCATCAAGGTGCCGCGCGCCTGGGCGGTCTCCGTGAACGCCGTGATCAGCGTGGTGCTCGGGCTGGTCCTGATGCTGGCGGCGACGAGCTTCCTCGGCTCCTTCGTCGCGTTCCTGTCGCTGCTCGCGGTGGCCTTCTCGGCCTGGATAGGGGTCTTCGGCGCGGACATGCTGCTCGGCCGGAAGTACGACCCGGTGGCCCTGATGGACACCACCCGGACCAGCGCCTACTGGTACCGGGGCGGCTTCAGCCCCGCCGCCGTCGGCGCCTGGCTCGCCGCGCTCATCACCGGGATGCTGTTCACCACGGCGGGCACCGCGGGCTCGGCCTGGTTCAGCGGACCGTTCGCGGACACCTGGCTGGGCCGCAACGGCCTCGGCTGGGTGGTCACCATCCTCGTCTCGGGCGTGCTTTACGCCGTACTCCCGAAGCCGAAGGCGCAGGGCGGCGCGACGGGCCAGGGTCCCGACGCCGACCGTGAGCCCGCGAGTCTACCTATCTGACGCTGCGTCAGCTACCGTCCCCCTTCGCCAGCTCCCACCCGGCGAAGGGGGATTTCCCGTCATGGCCTTCACAGTCGTCAGGTTCAATCTCGTCGATCCGCGGGCGACCCCCGAGTCACTCTCCGCCCGCTATCGCGCCGCCCTGGAGATGGCCGCGTACGCGGACGACCGTGGCGTCGACACCGTCCAGACCGAGGAGCACCACGGCGTCGGCAACAACTGGCTGCCCTCCCCGTTCGTCTTCGCGGGCTCCGTCTTCGGGGCCACCCGCCGGATCGCGGTCACCGTCTCCGCGATCATCGGCCCGCTCTACGACCCGCTGCGCCTCGCGGAGGACATCGCCGTCCTCGACCTGATCAGCGCCGGCCGGCTGGTCACGGTGGCGGGCATCGGCTACCGGCCCGACGAGTACGCGCAGCAGGGCGTCGAGTGGACCCGGCGCGGCCGGCTCCAGGACGAGCTGCTCGATACCCTGCTGGCCGCGTGGACCGGGGAGCCGTTCGCGTACCGCGGGCGTACGGTCCGGGTCACCCCGCGCCCGTACACCACCCCGCACCCGCTGCTGCTCGTCGGCGGATCGTCCCGGGCGGCCGCCCGCCGGGCGGCGCGGCTGGGGCTGCCGCTGTTCCCGAGCGCGTATCTGCCGGAGCTTGAGGCCTACTACCACCAGCAGCGCGCGGAGTACGGGACCGAGGGCTTCTGCATGATGCCGGAGGCCGAGACCCCGCTGCTGCACATCGCGGAGGATCCCGACCGGACCTGGGCCGAGTACGGCGAGTACTTCCTGCACGAGGCGCGCACCTACTCCTCCTGGCAGTCCAAGGACATCCACTCCGCGGTCCGTTCGGCGGCGGAGACGGTGGACGGGCTGCGCGCGGAGGGCGTCTACCGGATCGTCACCCCGGACGAGTGCGTGGCCCTGGCCGAGGGCGGCGCCGGGAGCCTCGTACTGCATCCGCTGTGCGGCGGGATACCGGTGGACGAGGGCTGGCGCAGTCTGCACCTCTTCGCCGAGCGCGTGCTGCCCCGGCTCAAGAGCTGAACCGGGGCGGGCGGGAGCGGGGCACGAGGGCGGGAGCAGGGCAGACCCGGCCTCAGCCCATCTGTTCCAGCGTCTTGCCCTTGGTCTCCTTCACGAACAGCAGCACGAAGGGGATCGAGAGCACAGCGAAGACGGTGTAGATCACGTACGTGGCCGAGAGGTTCCAGCCGGCGAGGCTCGGGAAGCTGGCCGTGATCGCCCAGTTGGCGATCCACTGGGCCGAGGCGGCCACCCCGAGCGCGGCGGCACGGATCTTGTTCGGGAACATCTCGCCGAGGAAGACCCAGACGACGACACCCCACGACATCGCGAAGAAGAACACGAACCAGTGGGCGGCGATGAGCGCGACCCAGCCCTGGGCGGTCGGCAGTTTGCCGCCGACGAGATGGTACGAGAAGGCCCAGGCCTCCAGGGCGAGCCCGATGACCATGCCCACGGAACCGATCAGCACGAGGGGCCTGCGGCCGATCCGGTCCACGAAGATCATGGCGACCACGGTGCCGATGATGTTGATGATGGACGTGGTGAACGAGTACAGGAACGAGGTCGAAGGGTCGATACCGACGGACTGCCACAGGGTCGCGGAGTAGTAGAACGCGACGTTGATGCCGACCAGTTGCTGGAAGGCCGAGAGGCCGATACCGATCCAGACGATGCGTTTGAAGTAGAATCCCCCGCCCAGCAGGTCGCTGAACTTCGACTTGTGCTCGCGCTTCATGGCCAGCTTGATCTCGGCCACCCGCGCGTCGATATCGACGTGCGAGCCCTCGACCTCGGACAGCACCTTCCTGGCCCGGTCCGGCTTGCCCGCCTCGATCAGATAGCGGGGCGACTCGGGGATGGCGAAGGAGAGCAGTCCGTAGATGACGGCCGGGATCACCATGACACCGAGCATGAGCTGCCATGCCTCGACACCGAGCAGCTTCCCCCGCTGGTTGCCGTTCGCAGTCTGGAGGATGCCGTAGTTGACGAGCTGCGATACGGCGATGCCGATGACGATCGCCGCCTGCTGGAAGGACCCGAGCCGGCCGCGGTACGCGGGCGGGGAGACCTCGGCGATGTAGGCCGGACCGATGACCGATGCCATCCCGATGCCGAAACCGCCGATGATGCGCCAGAGGGCCAGGTCCCACAGGGCGAAGGGCAGCGCTGAGCCGACGGCGCTGATGGTGAACAGCACGGACGCGATCTGCATACAGCGGATACGCCCGATGCGGTCGGCGATGCGGCCGGCCGTCGCCGCGCCGATCGCACAGCCGATCAGGGCGACGGCGATGACCTGGGCGAGGGTCCCCGAACCGATGTTGTACTTGTCCCGGATGCCCTCGACGGCTCCGTTGATCACCGAGCTGTCGTAGCCGAACAGGAACCCGCCCATCGCGGCCGCCGCCGTGATGAAGATGACGTGAGCGAGGTGCTCCGGGGCAGCCGGGGCGCCTCCGGCCTGCGGTGTGTTCGCCGTGCTTGTCACATGAGCTCCTCGGGCCCGTCCGCGATGACGGCCATGGGGGTACGAGCCCCTCCAGTTCCGCACAGCTTCCGGGCGCCCACCACTTGAGGACCGGCGCATCTGAGGGCCGCTCAGCCCGGCCGGGACCGATTGCCCGGCGGGGCCCGTTCAGCGGAGACGCTGGCTGATGACCTTGGAGACCCCGTCGCCCTGCATGGAGACGCCGTAGAGCGCGTCGGCCACCTCCATCGTCCGCTTCTGATGAGTGATCACGATGAGCTGGGAACTCTCCTGGAGCTCCTCCATGATCCGGATCAGCCGCTGGAGGTTGGTGTCGTCGAGCGCGGCCTCCACCTCGTCCATCACATAGAACGGACTGGGCCTGGCCTTGAAGATCGACACCAGCAGGGCCACGGCGGTCAGCGACCGCTCCCCGCCGGAGAGCAGCGACAGGCGCTTGACCTTCTTGCCCGGCGGCCGGGCCTCGACGTCCACACCGGTGGTGAGCATGTTGCCGGGGTCGGTCAGGATCAGCCGTCCGTCGCCGCCGGGGAAGAGCCGCGCGAAGACCCCTTCGAACTCGCGTGCGGTGTCGCGGTACGCCTCGGTGAAGACCTGCTCGACGCGTTCGTCGACCTCCTTGACCACCAGCAGCAGGTCGGCCCGCGTCTTCTTCAGGTCCTCCAGCTGCTCGGAGAGGAACTTGTGCCGCTCCTCCAGTGCGGAGAACTCCTCCAGAGCGAGCGGATTCACCTTTCCGAGTTGCTGGTACGCCCGTTCGGCCGACCTGAGCCGCTTCTCCTGTCCGGCCCGGTCGAACGGCACCGGCTGGTTCCGCGGATGGTCGGGATCGTCGGGCAGCTCCTCACCCTCGGCGGCCGGGGACGGCGGCACCGGCTGGTCCGGGCCGTAGTCGGCCACCAGACCGGCCGGCTCCACGCCCAGCTCCTCAAGCGCCCTGGTCTCCAGCTGCTCGATCCGCAGCCGCTTCTCGGCTCCGATCACCTCACCGCGGTGCACCGAGTCGGTGAGCCGGTCGAGTTCGGCCTTGAGGTCGCGGCCCCGGTTCCGCTCGGCGGCCAGCTCCTGCTCGCGCCCGGCCTTGGCGGCCTCGGCGGCGGCCCTCTCCTGCTCGGCGCGGACCAGCGACACCTCGACATGGGCGAGCAACTGGCGCGCCCCGTCGCCGACGGCCGACGCGACCGCTGCCTCGTGGCGCAGCCGGGCGCGGCGCTGCTCGGCGCGCGCCCGGGCCTCACGCTCGGCGCGCGCTCCCCGGTCGAGTGCTTCGGCCCGCCCCGCGAGCCCCTTGACCCTCTCCTCATGGGTACGGGCCTGGAGCCTGGCCTCCATCTCGGTCTGCCGGGCATTGGCCCCGTCGGCGGCCAGCCGGTCCCGTACGGAGGTGTCCGGCTCCTCCTCCATCGGTGACTCCTCGGCCACCAGCAGCCGTTCGGCCAGTTCCTCGGCCTCGCCGGTCGCACGCTCCAGCGCATCCTGGGCCTTGGCTGCGGCCGCCGCCGACCGCTCGGCCTCGCCCGCCGCGCCCCGCGCCTGCCCGGCCAGGCGCCCGAGCTGCTGGGCGACACCGGACTTCTCCCGGTCGGCTGCGCGCCGTAGTTCCGCCAGCTCGTCGACGAGCGCCGCGCACTCCGCGCGCCGGGCTGCCGCGGCGCGCTGCGCGCCGGCCAGCTCGTCGCACCGTACGGCCAGCTCCGCCAGCCCGGCGGCGGCCTCGTCCACGGACGCCTGCACCTCCAGCAGGCTGGGCGCACCGGCGGACCCGCCGTGTGCGAAGTGCGCTCCCAGGACATCGCCTTCGGCGGTCACGGCGGTCAGCCCGGGCCGCTCGGCGATCAGCTCCTCGGCGTCTTCGAGGGTGCCTACGACGACGATGTCGCGCAGCAGTCTCCGCACCCCGGGCAGCAGTTCGGCGGGGCCGCCGACCAGATCGACGGCGAAGGGCGCCGCGAGAGCGAGGGCGGCACGGTCCGGTCCCGGTCCGGTCCCGCCGGACGGGACAGAACCGGCACCGCTGTCCTCGTGGCCTGCGGGCCGGCCTACTGAATGGCCTGCTGCCTGACCGCCGGAATGCCCTCCGGGCCGACCCGCGGGCCGGTCCTCCGAAGCAGCCCCCGCACCGTCGTCGCCATGCCGGGCCTCCGGCACCTCAGGAGCCCCGCCGCCCGGCTGCCCGGGAACGGCCGTACGGACCTGGCCCGGCAGCCCACCGGCGCCGGACTCCCGCACCGGTGCCGCGGCCGTGCCGGGCAGCAGGGTCGCGCGGCCGGCGTCCTGCTTGCGCAACCGGCGGATCGCGTCCACCGCGGTGGCCGTGTCGCGCACCGCGAGCGCGTCGGCCGCCACACCCAGCGCGGCAGCCACCGGGACCTCGTACCCGGCGGCCACCGTCAGCAGCTCCGCGACCGGGCCCAGCAGACCGGCCGGGCGGTCATCGGCTCCGAGCAGCGCCCCGGTGCCGTCCTTGCGGCGCAGCCCGAGCGCCAGCGCCTCGTGCCGGGCCGCCAGCGCGGCCCGCTCCCGCTCGGCGGCCGTGGCCGCCTCCCGGGACGCGGTGAGCGCGGTCTCCGCCTCCGCCAGCGCCGACTTCGCCGCGCTGTGCCGGTCGGCGAGGTCCAGGTCACCGGCTTCGAGCCCGTCGACCTCGGCCTTGAGCTGCTCGTACTCCTGCTGGGCCGCTTCGGCGCGCTCCTGCGCCCCGTCCCGCGCCTCGGCGAGCCGGTCGATCTCGGCCTGCGCCGAACCGGCTCTGCTGCGGGCCGCGTTGACCTGCCCGTTCAGCCGCGCGAGCCCTTCGCGCCGGTCGGCGATGGCACGGGCGGCGTCCCTGAGCCTGCGCTCCTCGGCGGCGAGTTCCCGCTCCAGCTCGGCCCGGTGCGCCGAGGTGTCCTCCAGCGCGCGCTCCGCGGACTCCAGCGCGGCCTCCAGCTCGGCCTCCTGCTCCCGGATCCTGGCGGCCTCGCGCTCCATCATCTCGGGGGACTCGGGATCACGGCCCCGCCGCTCCTCATCGGGGGCGGCGGACGCGCTCTTCACCCGCGCGTCGGCGAGCGAGACCGTACCGCGCACCCGCTCGGCCAGCTGCGACAGCTCGTACCAGGTCTGCTGGGCCCGCTGGAGCCTCGGTGCCAGCTGCCGCACCTCGTCCTCCAAGCCGGCCTCGCGTGCGAGCGCGGCCTTGAGCGCCGTCTCCGCGGTCTCCCGGCGCTCCTTCAGCGCGGCCTCGTCGGCGATCTCGCTCCGCAGCGCCCGGCGCATCGTCACCAGATCGTCGGCGAGCAGCCGCAGCCGCGCGTCCCTGAGGTCGGCCTGGATGACGGCGGCGCGCCGGGCGACCGCGGCCTGCCGGCCCAACGGCTTGAGCTGGCGGCGCAGTTCATCGGTGAGGTCCTGCACCCGCGCGAGGTTGGCATGCATCGCGTCCAGCTTCCGCAGCGCCTTCTCCTTGCGCTTGCGGTGCTTCAGTACGCCTGCGGCCTCCTCGATGAAGGCCCGGCGCCCCATCGGATCCGCGTGCAGTACGGAGTCGAGCTGTCCCTGTCCGACGATGACGTGCATCTCGCGGCCGATCCCGGAATCCGACAGCAGTTCCTGGATGTCCAGCAGCCGGCAGGTGTCGCCGTTGATCTGGTACTCGCTGCCGCCATTGCGGAACATGATCCGGGTAATGGTGACTTCGGCGTACTCGATGGGCAGCACACCGTCGGAGTTGTCGATGGTGAGCGAGACCTCGGCGCGGCCCAGCGGCGGCCGGCCGGTCGTCCCGGCGAAGATGACGTCCTCCATCTTGCCGCCGCGCAGCGATTTGGCGCCCTGCTCCCCCATGACCCAGGAGAGCGCGTCGACCACGTTGGACTTGCCTGATCCGTTGGGCCCCACGACACAGGTGATGCCGGGCTCGAACCGGAGAGTGGTGGCCGAGGCGAAGGATTTGAACCCGCGGAGGGTCATGGCCTTGAGGTGCACGCCGCCGGACTCTACCTTTCACTGCCGGTTTCACCCATGAAGGTGCAGGGCACATCAGACGTTAAAGGAAGCACACGCGGCAGTGCGTGACGGGGCGGGGAGCGACCGGGGGGAAAGAGACAGAAAAGGCAGAAAGAAAGAAGGGACGCCGAAGCGTCCCTTGCATATCCTTGCGCATTGGATCTCAAGCGGCTGTACGGATCAGCCCGGCCGGTACCCTTGTGGGGTGTGGGTCAGGTGAGCGCAGGCTCCGCCTGGGGTACGTCCATGTCGATACCGTCGAGCAACGAATCTCCGTGGTGCTGGACTGCGGCGGCCAGCGCGTCGTTCTCGGACTGAATCCGTACGAGCTCGGATTCGAGGTCCTGGACGCGCTGCTGAAGCCGTCGCATCTCGGAGAGAAGTCGCGGGTCGGAACCGCCGACGTAACCGAGAAGCGCCTTTGCCATGATGGATGGTCCTCCACACTGAGTGACCGACCGAAGAGTGGTGGGTCGTAGGGGGAATCGCACCCGCGGAACTCGGCAGCCTCTGTCTTCTCTGCTGTTTTCTCTGCGTTTCTCGCTGCCGAGCAGCTGAGGTGCGCGGGGCTTCCAGAGTCTCACCAAAAAGTTTGACGGTCAACACGATCACACCCCGTATCGATGGGCAGACCCGGGGGCACACGCCGGACGATGTCCGGTGCGGCTCTCCTGCGGGGCCCAGGGGGCGTGGAGATCATTCCTACTGCGGCAGCCTGGCACGGAGAGCGCTTCTTGGCAACCACCAGGCATTTTCTGCCTCACACATATGTCAGAGGCAGATCGGCGGGGCCCCCGGCCACCGCCGGGACCGGGCGCGTCAGCGGATCTCGAAGGTCTGGTAGATGTGCCGCGGAGTGTCCCAGATCTCACTGACACCGTCGACGCGGCCGGGTGTGTCGGACGACCTCAGCCACTCCAGGAGGAGGTCGCACTTCTCCCGCGGTCCTTCGGCGACGACCTGCACCCTGCCGTCCTCCAGATTGAGGGCGAATCCGGTGAGCCCACCGATCCGCAGGGCGTTCGCCCTGGTGAACCAGCGGAACCCCACGCCCTGGACCTTGCCGCGCACCCAGGCGGCGAGCCGTACATCTTCGTTCATGTCTGCACGCTAACCGGCCAATCACCCCGGCAGCACTTCGCCCCCACGGCCCATCCGCTACAGTCCCTGGCCATTGAGCTTCACCTGTACGGGTGAGTCACGCCGACGCCGAGCACGAGGAAGGGCACCGCGCATGGGACGCCACAGCCGCTCCGCCGCAGCCGGTTCCGCCACCGTTGATGATCCGGCGGCTTCCGGGAACCGGCGGCGGAACCGGGCCCACGGCAAGGGCCGGGGCTCCACACCCCTGCGCACCGGGCTGCTGGGCGTGTCGGCGGCCGTCGCGGTGGGCGCCGTGGCGATGGCATCGGGGCTGCTGCCCGGCGGCGACACCTACACGGTGGGCGGATCGGGCGGCAGTGACCAGGTCCGCGCCGACGGCGTACCCGACCTCCAGACCCAGGGCGGATCGTCGGCCACACCCGCATCGGACACCCCGTCCGCACCGGCCGGTCCGGCAACCGCCCGCGCACACGCCCCGTCGGCCTCGCCGTCCGCGCACAAGCCGAAGGCTCCCGCCGTACCGTCGCAGCGGAAGAAGAGCGCCCCCGCGTCGCCCAGCACGGCACCGGCCCGCACGGCGGCGCCCGGTGCGACGCCCCGGCGCACCGAGTCCGCCCACACCGAAGCGGCCACCAGTGCCGAGAGCAGCGCCGCCGCGGCGGTTCTCAGCCTGGTCAATCAGCAGCGGGCCCAGGCCGGTTGCCGGCCGGTGCGGGCCGATACGGGGCTCGCCTCGCTGGCCGGGGCCTTCAGCGCCGAGATGGCGTCCCGGGGCTTCTTCGACCACACCGATCCCGACGGGGCCACCCCGTGGGACCGGGCGGACAAGGCGGGCGTGAAGGGCCTGGGCGGCGAGAACATCGCACGCGGCCAGGCCGACGCCGCCGCCGTGATGGACTCCTGGATGCACAGCCCGGGCCACCGCGCGAACATACTCAACTGCGACTTCACGACGCTCGGCGTCGGCGTCCACTTCGGCCCGGGCGGGCCCTGGTGGACCCAGGACTTCGGCTACTGAGCCGGTCCGGCCGGTGAGCGGCCGGACCCCGGCCGGGCAACGCGGCCGGGCATTCGCCCGGGCACCGGGTCAGCCGCGCGGTCCGGCGGGCGGGCGCTGGCAGCGCGGGCAGAAGTAGCTGGACCGGTTCATCCAGGGCCGGCGGCGCATGGGGGTGCCGCAGCGGCGGCACGGCTCGTCCTCCCGCCCGTAGGCGTCCAGCGACCGGTCGAAGTATCCGGATTCGCCGTTCACATTGACGTAGAGGCTGTCGAAGCTGGTGCCGCCCACGGCGAGGGCCTGGTTCATCACATCCCGCACATGGCCGAGGAGTTCCGTGGTCCGGGGGCGGGTGAGCGTGGCGGTGGGGCGCTCGTAGTGCAGCCGCGCACGCCAGAGCGCCTCGTCCGCGTAGATGTTGCCGACCCCGCTGATCAGCGACTGGTCGAGCAGGGCGCGCTTGATGGTGGTGCGGCGCAGCCGGAGCGCCGAGTGGAACGCGGCGTCGTCGAACTCCTCGTCCAGCGGGTCGCGGGCGATGTGCGCGATGACGTCGGGCAGCCCGTCGGGGGTGTTCGGGTGCAGCGAGAGCCCGCCGAAGGTCCGCTGGTCGACGAAGCGCAGCTCGGTGCCCTCGATGTCGTCGAACCTGATCCGGATCCGCAGGTGCTTCTCGTCGGGCACCGCTTCGGGCTGGACCAGGAGCTGCCCGCTCATCCCGAGATGGCCGAGGACCGAGTACGCGGCCCCGGGCTCCCCGCCGGTGGAGTCGGCAGCGGCGGTGTCCGTGGCGGGCACGTCCTCCAGCGGCAGCCAGAGGTACTTCCCCCGGCGGCGGGCCACGCCGAACCGGTGTCCGCGCAGAGCCGTGGCGAAGTCATCGCCGCCCGCGGTGTGACGGCGTACCGCTCGGGGGTGCAGCACCTGCACATCGGCGACGGTACGGCCGGAGACCCAGCGTTCCAGTCCGCGCCGTACGACTTCGACCTCGGGCAACTCGGGCACGCTGCTCCTCAGGGGTGGATCACCGGTGAACGGTGAAGAGGCTGAGAGGGACCATAAAAAGAACAATGGAAAAGAACCACGAAAAGAACCGCCCGCCCCCCGGAGGGGACGGGCGGGGAAAGAACCGGCGTCAGGCCGAGGCCGTGCCGGCGGCCGGAGCCGAAGAGGTGTCGGCGTCCTCTCCGTGGGCGGCGGGGGCGGTCTCGGCCGCCACCGCGCGCTCTTCCGCCGCGGCGCTGATCGCACGCCACGCGGACTCCGCCGCCTGCTGTTCCGCTTCCTTCTTGCTGCGGCCGGTGCCGGTGCCGTACGAGACACCACCGACGCGAGCGGCAGCGGTGAAGGTCTTCTCGTGGTCCGGACCGGTCTCACTGACCAGGTACTCCGGGACCCCGAGGCCTTCGCTTGCGGTGAGTTCCTGGAGGCTGGTCTTCCAGTCCAGGCCCGCACCGAGGTTGGAGGACAGCTCGATGAGGGGGTCGAAGAGCCGGTGCACCAGCTCGGACGCCGCTTCGAGGCCCTGATCCAGATAGACGGCGCCGATCACCGCTTCGAGGGTGTCGGCGAGGATGGATGCCTTGTCCCGCCCGCCCGTGCCTTCTTCGCCCCGGCCGAGCCGGATGAAGAGACCGAGTTCGAGCCCACGGCTCACCCCTGCGAGCGCACGCGAGTTCACCACTGCCGCCCGGAGCTTGGCCAGCTGGCCCTCCGGGAGATCGGGGTGGGTGCGATAGAGCGTGTCCGTGACCACCAGGCCGAGCACCGAGTCCCCGAGGAACTCCAGCCGCTCGTTGGTGGGCAGACCGCCGTTCTCGTACGCGTACGAACGGTGGGTCAGCGCACGCACCAGAAGGGCGGACTCGAGTGTGTACCCGAGCCGCCCTTCCAGAAGCGTGTGGGACGAGGCATTGTCCGTCTTGTTGACGTCAGACATTGCGCCTCTCACCAGCCGCTCAGACCTCGAGGACCTGGCGCTTGTTGTAGGTGCCGCAGCTCGGGCACGCGATGTGCTGGAGCTTCGGCTCCTGGCAGCGCTCGCACGCAACCAGGGTGGGGACCGCAGCCTTCCACTGCGACCGGCGGTGGCGCGTGTTGCTGCGCGACATCTTCCGCTTCGGAACAGCCACGGCTACTTCTCCTGCTTCTCGTCGACGCCAGGTTCGGCGCCGTCAACGTTGTCCTTCTCGCCGACCTGGCCGGTCCCGACGAGTCCCTGCAGCGCCGCCCAACGTGCGTCGACGGCGTCATGGTGGTGACCGGGTTCGTCGTCCAGCCTGATTCCGCATTCGGAACACAGGCCGGCGCAATCCTCCCGGCACACCGGCTGCATCGGCAGTGCGAGCACCACCGCATCACGCAGCACTGGTTCGAGGTCGAACAAGCCGTCCTCAAGGGGGGTGATTTCCTCGTCCTCGTCGTCGGCACTGTCAGCCGGGTCCGCCTTCTTGCTGCGGCCCCGGTCGTCGGCTTCGGGGTACGAGAACATCTCCTGGAAATCCGCTTCGAGCTCTCGCTCCAGCGGCTCCAGACACCTTACGCACTCCCCCTTGGCGGCTGAACGGGCGGTGCCTGTGACAAGCACCCCGTCCATGACCGACTCAAGGCGGAGCTGCAGTTCTACGGGAGTGCCTTCCGGCACTCCGATGACCCCGTCGATGCCGAGGTCCTTGGGAGCTGCGACCGAGCGGGTAAGCCGCTGGAGCGCACCGGGACGCCGGCCCAGCTCGTGTGTGTCGAACACGAGGGGGTTGCGGTGGTCGAGGCGGGCGTTCAGGGCTCTTCCTGCTTTCGGATCGCTGAAGACTGGGGAATGAGGCGCCGCCTCGTCGGGAACCGTCCGGAGACCATCGGAACGGGCAGCGCAGATCGCGGAGGTACGGGCGACCGAAGAGCCAGGATACTGGACCGGCCGCCGTAGACCCAATCGGCCCCTTCGGGCCTCCGGGTCCCCCGGCCCTCAGCGCCCCTGTTCGTACTCGCGCAGCTGATCCAGGTTGATCATGCTGGTGTCGAAGAGACTGGTCTCGTCGAGAGCACCCTGCTGCTGGGGGTGGGGCGGCTGCTGGGGATGGGGCGGCTGCATCTGGTCGGGCCCCGGGTAGCCGTACCCGTCCTGCTGGGGCTGCTGCTGGTACGCGTACGGGTCCTGCTGGTACGCGTACTGCTGCTGCTGGTACGCGTACGGGTCCTGGGGCTGCTGCTGGTAGCCGTACGGGTCGTACATCTGCTGGACCGGCTCCTGGACCGGCATGTCGGCGAGGTGCTGCGGCGGCTCGTCCGGCGACAGCTGGGCGGCCATCGGGGCAGGTGACGCCTGGACGGGCACCTGGACGGCCGCCGGGGCCTGCGGCTCCGCCAGGTCCGAGAGGAAGTCGGCGTCACTGCTGTGCCTGCGGCCCATCTCGTCCTGCTCGGCCATGTGCACGCCCAGCTCGTCCGACGCGACCCGGCCGTGCAGTTTCTGCCGGCCGCGCCCCACCGCTTCGAGGGTCTTGGCCATCACGGCCTCGAAGGCTCCGAGCTTGGTGTCGACGTACTCGTCGGCGCGCATCCGGAGCGTCTCGGGGTCCTGGCTGCGCTCCGGCGCCTCCGGGTCCTCGTAACCCTCGTCGTCCAGGCCAGGACCGCGGCCGAGCAGCTTCTCGCGGCCCCGGTCGACGGAGCCGATGGTCTTGGTGAGGACGACTTCGAAGTTCGCCAGCTTGGAGTCGACGTAGTCGTCGGCCTCGGCGCGGATCTCCTCGGCCTCCCGCCGGGCCTCGGCGAGCACCCGGTCGGCCTCGTCCTGGGACTGCCGGGCGACCTCGGTGTCGGAGATGAGGGAGCCGCGCTGGGCGTGCGCCGCCTCGATGATCCGCTCGGCCTCGTCACGGGCCTGCTCGACCAGCTGCTCACGGCCGCCGATCAACTCCTCGGCCTGCGCGAGAGAGCCCGGCAGGGCCTCGCGCACCTCCTGGAGCATCGCCAGCAGCTCGGCGCGGTTGACCACGCAGGAGGCCGACATGGGCATGGACCTGGCACTGCCGACCGTGTCGACGATCTCGTCCAGCTTCTTCTGCACGTCCACCGTGGGCGCCACCTGTTCTTCCGGCCTGGAGACGGACGGGGACGACTGTACGGCCAGTCGGCGCCCGCCCGACACCTGGTGACGGTCCGTCAGTTCAACCCGGCGCCGTCATGCGGCCCTTATCCGGCTTCCCGCTTCTCGCGGAGGCGCTGCGTCAGGGCCTCGGAGACCAGCGGAGGCAGCAGGTGCGAGACGTCCCCGCCCCAGGTCGCGACCTCCTTGACCAGGCTGGAGGAGAGGAAGCT
Source organism: Streptomyces sp. NBC_00440 (assembly GCF_036014215.1). Lineage (NCBI taxonomy): Bacteria > Bacillati > Actinomycetota > Actinomycetes > Kitasatosporales > Streptomycetaceae > Streptomyces > Streptomyces sp. NBC_00440. The sequence goes on along the minus strand of NZ_CP107921.1, from coordinate 6,062,392 downwards.
GTAGGTCGGGTTGGTGGGGACGAACAGCGTCTCGACCCCCGAGAGACCGTTGTTCATCTGGGCCATCTGCAGCTCGTAGTCGAAGTCGCTGACCGCGCGGAGGCCCTTCACGATGGCCGGGATGTCGCGCTGTTTGCAGAAGTCGACGAGAAGACCGTGGAACGACTCGACCTCGACGTTCCCGAAATCGGCCGTGACCTGGCGGATCAGGTCCATCCGCTCTTCGACGGAGAACAGGCCGTGCTTCGACTGGTTGATCATCACAGCCACATGCACGACGTCGTACAGCTTGGAGGCACGGCCAATGATGTCGAGGTGTCCATTGGTGATGGGGTCGAATGACCCCGGACAGACGGCGCGGCGCAACTGAAGTCCCTCGCTCCCGGGTCCGGTCATCGTGCGTCTTCGCACGTAGAGGCGGCGCGACCGTACCAAAGCGTGGCCTCGCCGTACCGGCGGGCCCGCAGCGGCTCAAATCCCTTGGGCCACTTGAACTCTCCGCCTCTTGTGCTCCGTTCCACCGTGACGAGCGCGTCGCCGGTGAGCCAGCCCTGAGCACCGATTGTGAGCAGGATCTCGCGAAGATCGTCATCGGTGACGGCGTACGGCGGATCGAGGAAAACCACGTCGTACGGGGAGCCCGGCGCCGGTCCTGTCACGATCTGCTCGGCTTTGCCGGTCCGCACTTCCGCACCGGGGAGACCGAGCGTACGGACGTTGTCGCGGACCGTGGCCACCGCCCGTGCGTCCGCCTCGACGAGCAGCGCATGCGCAGCGCCACGGGAGAGCGCCTCCAGGCCGACGGCGCCCGACCCTGCGTACAGATCGGCGATCCGGGTTCCGTCCAGGGTGCCGAGCAGCGCTTCCCAGGTGGAGAAGAGCCCTTCGCGCGCACGGTCGGATGTGGGGCGGGTGCCGTTGCCCGGCGGTACGGCGAGGCGGCGCCCGCCGGCCGTACCGGCGATCACGCGGGTCATCTCGGTCCTTGTCCTTCTCGGTGGGCGGAACTCAGCAGGTGGAACTCGGTGGGCGGAGCCGGTCCTGGCCGGGCTCCTGTCCCGGCCAGTCTCTCAGCCCTTGTCGAGGTACCGCTCGCGCTCCTGGTCGAGGAGGGCGTCCAGGGCGGTGCGCAGTGCGGGCAGCCGGGTGAGCTCCGGGTCCGCCGCGACGACTTGGGCGGCCTCCTCGCGGGCCGCCGCGATGACCTCCTCGTCGTCGATGACGGCGAGCATCCGCAGCGAGGACCGCACGCCGGACTGGGCCTGGCCCAGGACGTCGCCCTCGCGGCGCTGTTCGAGGTCGATACGGGACAGCTCGAAGCCGTCGAGGGTGGCGGCCACCGCGCCGAGCCTGGCGCGCGCGGGACCCGCTTCATGCGCCTCGCTCACCAGGAGGCAGAGACCGGGCGCCGAACCGCGGCCCACCCGTCCGCGCAGCTGGTGCAGTTGCGATACGCCGAACCGGTCGGCATCCATGATCACCATGACGGTGGCATTGGGCACGTTGACCCCGACCTCGATGACCGTCGTCGCGACCAGGACATCCACCTCGCCCGCCGCGAAGCGACGCATGACGTCGTCCTTGTCGTCCGGTGCCATCCGCCCATGCAGCAGCTCGATGCGCAGCCCCTTGAGCGGGCCGTTCCTGAGCTGTTCTGCGGTCTCGACCACGGCGAGCGGGGGCCGCTTGTCCGCGTCGGCCCCGGCCTCCGCCGCTGCCGCGTCATCGGATCCGGGCTTCCGCTTCTTCGGCTCGTCCTCGCCGTCCCCGATGCGCGGGCACACCACGTACGCCTGGTGGCCGTTCTCCGTCTCCTCACGCACCCGCTCCCAGGCCCGGGCCAGGAAGTGCGGCTTGTCCTTGGCCGGTACGACATGGGTGGCGATCGGGGAACGGCCCGCGGGGAGCTGGTCGAGAACGGAGGTCTCCAGGTCCCCGAAGACGGTCATGGCGACCGTACGGGGAATGGGCGTGGCCGTCATGACCAGCAGATGGGGCGGCTGCTTCCCCTTGCCCCGCAGCGCGTCCCGCTGCTCGACACCGAAACGGTGCTGCTCGTCGACCACGACCAGGCCGAGGTCGTGGAACTGGACCTTGTCCTCGATCAGCGCGTGCGTGCCGATGACGAGCCCGGCCTCACCGGTGACCAGGTCGAGCAGCGCCTTGCGACGGGCGGCCGCGCCCATGGAGCCGGTCAGCAGCACGACCTTCGTGGACTGCTCGCTGCCGCCGAGCATCCCGCCCTCGGCCAGCTCGCCCATCATCTCCGTGATGGAGCGGTGGTGCTGCTGAGCGAGCACTTCGGTGGGCGCGAGCATCGCGGCCTGGCCGCCCGCGTCGACGACCGTGAGCATCGCGCGCAGCGCGACCATGGTCTTGCCCGAGCCGACCTCTCCCTGGAGCAGCCGGTGCATCGGGTGCTCGGTCGCGAGACCCTCGAAGATCTCCCCGGTGACCTTCTGCTGGCCCTCGGTGAGGGTGAACGGCAGCTTGGCGTCGAAGGCGTCGAGCAGCCCGCCCGGTACGGGTTTCCGTGCCACCGCGGGCAGTTGGGTCTCGGCGTACCGCCGGCGGGCCAGCGCGACCTGGAGGACGAAGGCCTCGTCCCACTTCAGCCGGTCCCGCGCAACCGCGACATCGGCCTTCGTCTGCGGCCGGTGCACCTTCAGCAGTGCGTCGGGCAGCGTGGTGAGGCCGCGTCCGTCCCGCAGCGCGGGCGGCAGCGGGTCGGCGGCCTCCTGGGCGGCGGGCAGTACGGCGTCGACCGCCTTGGCGATCTTCCAGGACTCCAGCCCCTTGCAGGCCGGATAGATGGGGATCAGCTGGTTCGCCCAGGCCTCGACGGTGCCCGCGTCGGTGTCGGCGTCCAGCAGTTCGTACGTGGGGTGGGCGAGCTGGAACTTCTGGTTGAACTTGGAGACCTTGCCCGCGAACATCGCACGGCGGCCGGGGAGCAGCTCCTTGTGGGGCTTGTGGATGCCCTTGCCGAAGAAGACGAGCTGCAGTCGGCCGCTGCCGTCGGTGATGTTCACCTCCAGGCGCCTGCCCCTGCCCTGGTTGAAGGTGAGCACCCGGGCGTCGGCGACCTGGGCGAAGACGGTGACGTGCTCGTCCAGGGGCAGCTCGGCGAGCTGGGTGAGTTCACCGCGCTCGGCGTATCTGCGCGGGTAGTGGTGCAGCAGGTCACCGACCGTGTGCAGGTCGAGGTGCTCGGCCATCACCTTGGCGGTGGGGGCGCCGAGCGTGTTCTTGAGGGGTTCATCGAGCGCGGGCACGCGGTCCATTGCACACCATGGGTCCGACAGCGGGGGTATTTCCCCTCCCCGCCGCCCCCGGCCACGCCCTCGCCCCGTCCCGGGCGGGGCGGATCCGGCCCGCCCGGTGGCCTGCCCGGTGGCCTGCCCGGCGGCCCGCCCGGCGGCCGGTCCCGGTCACCCGACCGCGGTCACTCGACCCCGATCAGCAGGGGCGCCAGCTGCCGGCCGCCGTCGTAGACCACCGTGTCGACCGCCAGGTGCCCACCCCGTACGAACCCTTCGAGCCGGTCGGCGACCGCCACCGGTACCCCGTCGCCCAGGACCAGCGTCACCAGTTCGCCGCCCGCGGAGAGCATCCGGTGCAGCACCGTCTCCGCCGTGGTGGCCAGATCCGCCCCGATCACCGCCACATCGCCGTCGATGAGACCCAGCACGTCGCCGGCCTGACAGATACCGGCCGAGGTCCAGGACTGCCGCTCAGCGACGGCCAGTTCGGCGTAGCGGGTGGCGCCCGCCGCCGCGGTCATCGCGACGACGTTTTCGTCGAACCGCCGGTCGGGCTCGTGCACGGCCAGCGCCGCGACCCCCTGGACAGCTGCCCGGGTGGGGACCAGGGCCACTCGTACGCCCTCCGCCCTGGCCTGTTCGGCCGCCGCAGCTGCCGTGTGGCGCAGTTCGGCGTCGTTGGGCAGCAGCACCACCTCACGAGCGTGCGCGCGCCGGATCGCGTCGACCAGTTCGCCGCTCGCTGGCGGCTCTCCCGGGCGGGCCAGCACGGTGGTGGCACCGGCTTCCCGGCACAGGGCCGCCAGCCCCTCGCCGGGGACGACGGCGACCACCGCGCGCTGGACCTGCTCGGGCGCCGGGGTCCCGGTGGCGCCGAAGTGGGTGATACGGATCCGGTACGGGCGCCCGGCGTCGACTCCGGCCTCCACGGCGGCCCCGGCGTCGTCCACATGGACATGGACGTTCCACAGGCCGTCACCGCCGACGACGACCAGTGAGTCGCCGATGCCGTCGAGCCGGGCGCGCAGCCGGGCCACGGCGTCGTCGTCGGCTTCCAGGAGGTAGATCACCTCGAAGGCCGGGCCGCCTTCGGCCGGGCAGTCGTCGGTGAAGTGCGGGGGCAGGACGGTGGGAGCCCGCCGCCGCTCGGCGGCCGGAGCCTCACCGGAGAACGCCCCGGCCAGCGCGGCGAGCACGTCGACCAGGCCCCGGCCGCCCGCGTCCACGACGCCCGCGCGGCCGAGTACGGCCAGCTGTCCGGGGGTTGCGTCCAGCGCCGCGCACGCTCCTTTGTATGCCGCGCGCGCCACCGCCGTGCAGCCGGCGCCGGTACCGGCTGCCGCGGATGTGCCGGTACGAGCGGCGGCAGCGGCAGCCGCTTCGGCCGCGGCGGTGGCCACCGTCAGAACAGTGCCCTCCACCGGGTGCGCGACCGCCTGGTACGCCGATTCCGCCGCCCGGCGAAGCGCCTCGCTCAGCAGTTCCGCGTGATCATCGTCACCCGCCGGAGCCCCGAGCACCTCGGCCATGCCGCGCAGCAACTGGGCCAGGATCGTGCCCGAGTTGCCGCGGGCCCCGATGAGCGCGCCGTGTGCCATCGCCCGTACCGCGTCCGCCAGCGCGGGGGCCGATTCCCCGCCGGGGGCTCCGTCAGTGGTTCCCGCGTCGGGTCCGGCGGCTCCCACCGTCCCGTGCGCGACGAAGACCGCTTCGACCGCCTGGGCGGCGGATTCCACTGTCAGATAGAGGTTGGTGCCGGTATCCCCGTCGGCGACCGGATAGACGTTGATCGCGTCGATCTCCTCGCGGTCCCTGCCCAGTGCCTCCAGCGCCAGTGAGCACCAGGTGCGGACCACGACGGCATCGATATCGTCGGGCGGCTGCGGCACCTGGAGCCTCCTTGAGCAGCGGGGTTGAACCGCAGGGTAGCCCTCGGCCGGGAAGCGGGCAGCGGAACCCGGACGGGGAAGGGGGCGGTGCCAACCATGGTAGTTTCGTTCCACCGGCGCAGTCGTTGTATGCTGCTTCGGTTGCCCGATGAGAATCGGGCCATTCCTCCGGTACCGCCACTTCAGTCAATGATTCCGGCGCGCCGGAATTCACTGTAAGTGCACCTGAAGTCTTTGGAGTGACCCGTGGCTGCCAACTGCGACGTCTGCGGCAAGGGGCCGGGCTTCGGCAACAACATTTCGCACTCGCACCGCCGTACTCCGCGTCGCTGGAATCCCAACATCCAGCGCGTGCGTGCAGTGGTCGGTCGGACGCCGAAGCGGCTCAACGTCTGCACCTCGTGCATCAAGGCCGGCAAGGTCTCGCGCTAATCTGTGGTTGTTCCCCGCCTGTGCGGGGACTGACCCCGCCGACGTTTCGTCGTAGCGCAGCCCCTTGCGGTTGCCTTGAAAAGCCGGTCCACCTCGGTGGACCGGCTTTTTCGCATTCCCGCACCGATGCCGGACGGCATCGGTGCGGTCAGCCGGTCACCGGCGGAACTGCCAGCCGTGGTCCACCGGGCCGATGCCCGAACCCAGCGGGAATCCGGCGCCGATCGCGCCCGTGACGTACTCCTTGGCCGCGGTCACCGCGTCGGGCACGGCCAGACCGTGCGCCAGCTGCGCCGCGACGGCCGACGCCAGCGTGCATCCGGTGCCGTGCGTATGACGGTTGTCGAGCCGGGGCGCCCGCAGCCAGTGCTCCTCGCTGCCGTCGGTGAGCAGGTCCACCGCGTCACCCGCGAGATGACCGCCCTTGATCAGCACCCACTTCGGCCCGTGGGCCAGCACGGCCGCCGCCGCACGCGGCAGATCGGCCTCGCCCTCCACCTGTACGCCGGTGAGCTGGGCCACCTCGTCCAGGTTGGGGGTGGCGACGGTGGCCACCGGCAGCAGCTGCTTCCGTACGGAGTCCAGCGCCGATGCCGCGAGCAGCGGGTCGCCGTGCTTGGAGACCCCCACCGGGTCGACGACGACCGGGGCCCGTGTCCCGGCAAGCAGCCCGGCCACCGTCTCCACCAGCTCCGCCGACGACAGCATCCCGGTCTTCACCGCGTCGACGCCGATGTCGTCCACGACCGCACGGTACTGGGCGCGTACCGCGTCGGCGGGCAGCTCCCACGCGCCGTGCACGCCCTGGGAGTTCTGGGCGGTGACCGCCGTGAGCACGCTCATGCCGTGCACCCCGAGGGCGAGCATCGTCTTCAGGTCTGCCTGGATGCCCGCGCCGCCGCCGGAGTCCGATCCGGCGATGGTCAGGACCAGTGGTGGCGCCGTCATGACGGGTCCTCCCCGAAGTGGTCCCAGCCGCCCTTGCTGGTCCACGGCGCCCCGTCGACCGTCACATGGGGCAGCGCGGAGGGGTTGGCCACCTCACCGATCACCTTCCAGCGCGCGGGCAGTTTCACGTCCGGCGGGAAGGTCGCCACGATCGCGTGGTCCTCTCCCCCGGTGAGCACCCACTGGAGCGGGTCCACACCGACGGCCTGGCCGATGTCGCTCATCTGCGTGGGGATGTCGATGAGCCCCGCGCGCAGGTCGATCCGGACCTTGCTGGCCTCGGCGATGTGCCCGAGGTCGGCCACCAGTCCGTCGCTGACGTCGGTCATCGCGGTGGCGCCGAGGCCGGCGGCCGCGGGGCCCGCGTGGTACGGGGGTTCGGGGCGCCGGTGCGCCTCCACGAAGGCGCGGGGCGAGCGGAATCCGCGGGAGAGCACCGCGAACCCGGCGGCGGACCAGCCGAGCCAGCCGGTGACGGCAACGACGTCGCCGGGCCTGGCGCCGGACCTGGTGACCGGTTCGTGGTTGCGCAGATCGCCGAGTGCGGTGATGGAGACGGTGATCGTGTCTCCTCGTACGACATCACCCCCGACCACGGCGGCCCCCGCGACCTGGCACTCGTCGCGGATGCCGTCCATCAGTTCGGTGGGCCAGGTGACCGGGAGCTCGGCGGGCACGACGAGCCCCAGGAGTATCGCGGTGGGCACCGCGCCCATGGCCGCGATGTCCGCGAGGTTCTGCGCCGCCGCCTTGCGGCCCACGTCGTACGCGGTGGACCAGTCCCGGCGGAAGTGCCGCCCCTCCAGCAGGATGTCCGTGCTCGCCACGACCCGCCGGTCGGGGGCGGCCACGACCGCGGCGTCGTCGCCGGGCCCCAGCCGTACCGCCGGGGTCGTCGTGAGCCGGGAGGTGAGCTCTCTGATCAGCCCGAACTCCCCGAGCTCCCCCACAGTGCCCTTCATCGCCCGTCGCCTCTCCTCGTGATCCGGACCTCATGTCCGGGCTGTCCGCCGGCCTGCCTGCCAGGGGAGGTGTCCCATATGCCCTGCCTGCCCCGATCGGCCAGCGCTCGCGGGCTCCCACTGCCGTAGGTACCGTCAATCAGGTACGTCAACTCTGTATCCCATACACCCCGTACGCGTGCGACTGCCGGGCGCGGGGGGCTCCCCACCACCCGGAACGACGCGATACCGTGGCGTCCCTTTCTCTCCCCCACATGATCCTCGTGGCCGCCTTGGAGGTTCCGTGGTACAGGCGTACATCCTCATTCAGACCGAAGTGGGCAAGGCGACAGCGGTCGCCGAGCTCGTCGGGAAACTCCCCGGGGTGATCCAGGCAGAGGACGTGACCGGTCCGTACGACGTGATCGTGCGCGCACAGGCCGACACCGTCGATGAGCTCGGCCGCATGGTGGTCGCCAGAGTCCAGCAAGTGGACGGCATCACGCGCACCCTGACCTGCCCGGTCGTCCATCTGTAGCCCCCTCTACGCTGAGCCGGTGAAGACCGATCGCCGCCGGCTCCTGTCCCTTTCCGCCGCCGCCCTGCTGCTGGCGGCCGCGGGCTGTTCCTCGACGGACGACAGCACGTCCGTCGCGGTTCCCGAGCCTCCCGCGGCCCAGATCAAGCTCTGCGGGGCGCTCGACAAGGCGCTGCCGAAGACCGTCGCGGGACTGACCCGCGGCGATCCGGCGCCGAAGTCCGAACTGACCGCCGCTTGGGGGGATGCGGCGATCGTACTGCGCTGCGGGGTCCCGCGGCCCGCCGAGATGGACGACTCCCAGGCCAAGGCCGTGGACGCGAACGGGGTCAACTGGCTGCTGGAGCAGCGGGACAGCGGACCCCGGTTCACGACCACGTACCGCAAGGCCTACGTGGAGGTGACCCTGGGGCAGAAGTACGCCCACGACGTCACCCCGCTCTCCGACTTCGCGGGCGCCATCAGGAAGACGGATCCGTCCAGCCTCTGAGGCCGGCCGGCGCACGGTCTCAGCGCAGGCCCGTCGAGCGGCTGAGTGCGGCCTGGATCAGCCGGTCCACCAGCTCCGGGTAGCCGACGCCGCTCTCCTGCCACATGCGCGGGTACATCGAGATGGGCGTGAACCCGGGCATGGTGTTGATCTCGTTGATGACGAACCCGCCGTCCTCGGTGAGGAAGAAGTCGGCGCGCACCAGACCCTCGCAGGACACCGCGTCGAACGCCTCCACCGCGAGCCGCTGCACCTCGGCGGTCTCCTCGGGCGTCAGCGGTGCGGGCACCATGCCCTCGGCCGACTCACCGGGGATGTACTTCGCCTCGAAGTCGTAGAAGTCGTGCGAGGTGACCGGCGGGATCTCGGCGGGCACGCTCGCCCGCGGACCGTCCTCGAACTCCAGCACCCCGCACTCGATCTCGCGGCCCCGCAGCAGCGCCTCGACCAGCACCTTGGGGTCGTGGCGCCTGGCCTCTTCGACGGCGTCGTCGAGACCGGCCAGTGAGTCGACCTTGGTGATGCCCATCGACGAACCGCCGCGCGCGGGCTTGATGAAGAGCGGCCAGCCGTGCTCGCCCGCGAAGTCCACGATCTTCTTACGGGCGGCAGCCGGGTCCAGGTTCCACTCGCGGGGGCGGATCACCTCGTACGGGCCGACCGGCAGCCCGTACGAGAGGAACACCCGCTTCATGTACTCCTTGTCCTGGCCGACGGCGGACGCGAGGACACCCGCGCCGACGTAGGGCACTCCGGAGAGTTCGAGCAGCCCCTGCAGGGTGCCGTCCTCTCCGTAGGGGCCGTGCAGCATCGGGAAGACCACGTCGACGTCGCCCAGCGCCTTGGGCACCGAGCCCGGCTCGCTGTAGACGACTTCGCGGTTGCCCGGGTCGACGGAGAGCACCACGGCGCCCTCGGCACCCTCGGCGATCGCTTCCACCGACGGCATGGTGCGGTCGGCGATGGCCATCCGCTCGGGATCGTCCGCGGTCAGTGCCCAGCGGCCGTCCGTGGTGATGCCGATGGGCAGTACGTCGTACTTCGTCCGGTCGATGGCGCGCAGGACGGCACCCGCTGTGACCACCGAGATGGCGTGTTCGGAGCTGCGCCCGCCGAAGACAACCGCCACACGCGGCTTACGACGCTGCTGCTCAGGGCTCTGGGATGAGTTCTCGCTGCTCATATCGCGTTGAGGGTACCTGCTGGTACGTATCGAGTCAGCGTCGCTCGGCCTTGGCGCTCCGGGACATCAGTTCCTTCAGCGCGACGACCGGCGCCTTCCCGTTGTGGACGATGTCCACAACCGTCTCCGTGATGGGCATTTCGACGCCGTGCCGGCGGGCCAGATCGGCCACGGATTCACAGGACTTGACGCCTTCGGCCGTCTGGCTGGTGGCCTCGATGGTCTCCTGGAGCGTCATGCCCCGGCCGAGGTTGGTGCCGAAGGTGTGGTTGCGGGAGAGCGGCGACGAGCAGGTGGCCACCAGGTCGCCCAGGCCGGCGAGTCCGGAGAAGGTCAGCGGATCGGCGCCCATCGCCAGGCCCAGACGGGTGGTCTCGGCGAGTCCGCGGGTGATCAGTGAACCCTTGGCGTTGTCGCCGAGGCCCATGCCGTCGGCGATCCCGACGGCGAGGCCGATCACGTTCTTGACGGCGCCGCCCAGTTCGCAGCCGACGACGTCGGTGTTGGTGTACGGGCGGAAGTACGCGGTGTGGCAGGCGGCCTGGAGCCGCTGGGCCACCGCTTCGTCCCGGCAGGCGACGACGGCGGCCGCGGGCATCCGGCCGGCGATCTCCTTGGCGAGGTTGGGCCCGGTGAGTACGGCGACGCGCTCGGCGGGGACCTTGCCGACCTCCTCGATGACCTCGCTCATCCGCTTGGCCGTGCCGAGTTCGACGCCCTTCATCAGCGAGACCAGGACGGTGCCGGGGTGCAGCAGGCCGGTCCAGTCGGCCAGGTTGGCGCGCAGCGTCTGCGACGGAACGGCGAGCACGGTGAACTCAGCGTCGCGGGCGGCCTCGGCGGGATCGGCGGTGGCCCGCACCGACGCGGGGAGTTCGATCCCCGGCAGATAGTCCGGGTTGGTACGGGTGGTGTTGATGGCATCGGCGAGAGCGGCGCGGCGGCCCCAGAGGGTCACCTCGCACCCCGCGTCGGCGAGGACCATGGCGAACGCCGTGCCCCAGGATCCGTTGCCGAAGACGGCTGCTCGCGTCACTTGGTGCCCTCTCCTGCGGCCTTGCGGCGCTCTGCTGCGCGGGCCTTGCGGTGGTCGTACGGTTCGGCGGGGGCCTGCTCGCCGCGCAGGTCCTCCAACAGGGCGGTGACGGCGGCCATGATGGCCTCGGTCGCCTCTCTCAGCACCTCGGGCGTCGGGTCCTTGCCGTAGAACCGCGCCAGGTCCACCGGCGGTCCGGCCTTGACCTGAAGGGTCTTGCGCGGGAAGAAGTGCACCTTCTTCCCGGTGGCGTACGGCGGCATCGCGAGGTTGGCGCCCCACTGGGCCACCGGGATGACCGGGGCCTTGGTGAGGAGAGCCGCCCGTGCGACGCCGCTCTTGGCGGTCATCGGCCACTGCCCCGGGTCGCGGGTGAGGGTGCCTTCGGGATAGAAGGCGACGCACTGGCCCTTCTCAACGGCGGCAACGGCGGCCCGGAAGGCGCCGAAGGCGTTGGAGGACTCGCGGTATACGGGGATCTGGCCGGTGCCGCGCAGCAGCAGTCCGACGACGGGCACCTTGAAGAGCGCGGCCTTGGCCAGGAAGCGGGGCACCTTGCCCGTGTTGTACTGGAAGTGACCGTAGGAGAACATGTCGAGATATGAGTTGTGATTGACAGCGGTGATAAATCCGCCGTCATCCGGAATGTGTTCCATTCCGCTCCAGTCCCGCTTGAACAGAACCAGCAGTGGCGGTTTAGCAATCACCGCCGCCAGGCGGTACCAGAAGCCGATTCTGCGGCCGGACACTCGGACACCTTCCTCTTGTTCCTCTTGAACCTCAACGCTGCCTGGCTGCCGGACGTCACCTGTCGCCCCAGGCCCCCTGCTCTGTCGAGAACACCGTACGCCCGGCCCGGCCCGCCCGGTATCGCGGGCTCGGGCCACAATGGGGCCGATGCCGAACACGGATCGGACCGCCAACTGGTCCCTGGTCGTACCTCTGAAGCCCTTGTCGCTGGCGAAGAGCAGACTCTCGCCGACGGCCTCCGACGCGGTGCGTCCCGGGCTCGCCCTGGCCTTCGCGCAGGACACCGTGGCGGCGGCGCTGGCCTGTTCCGCCGTGCGGGATGTGGCCGTCGTCACCAACGACGCGCTGGCCGCCGCCGAACTGGCCGCGCTGGGTGCCCGGATTGTGCCGGATACGGCAGCGGCGGGGCTGAACCCCGCACTGGCGCACGGCGCGCGTTCCGTCCGCGAGCTGCGCCCCGGGGCCGCCGTGGCCGCGCTGAACGCCGACCTTCCCGCACTGCGCCCGGCGGAATTGCGACGGGTGCTCGACCGGGCGGCGGAATTCCCCCGTGCATTTCTGACGGATGCCGCCGGAATCGGCACGACTTTGCTGACCGCACGGGCGGAAACGGAATTGAGCCCGGCATTCGGCGGGCTGTCACGGGCCCGGCATTCCGCGTCGGGGGCGGTGGAAATACTGCTCGGGGGCGTGGCTTCGGTCCGCCAGGACGTGGACACCGGTGACGATCTGCTGGCCGCGGTGGCGCTGGGGCTCGGCCCGTACACGGCCCGCAGGTACGCGGCGGTCGCCGGGGAGCGGGGGTCCGCCCGCAGCCGGGAGGGGCGTCACGGGACGCCGTAGGACCGACCGGCAATTGCCGATCGGTCTAAGCTGCGCTCATGCAGGCGACCGCGTACACGTACGACTCCGAGACCCGCAGCGGCAGTGTGCTGCTCGACGACGGCACCCCGGTGGATTTCGGTGCCGCGGCCTTCGACGCGGGCGGCCTGCTGCTGCTGCGGCCCGGGCAGCGCGTACGGATCGAGACGGCTGACAACGGCGGCGCGGGCGAAGCCCCGCGGATCACGCTGGTGACGCTCCAGACGCTCTGAGAGCCGCAACACCGACGCCTCAACGCACCGCGGGCCGGACTCCCCAGGGGGAGTCCGGCCCGACGCGTGGGTGGCCTACCGCTTACTTCTTCCTGGCGGTGGCCTTCTTGGCGGTGGTCTTGCGCGCCGTGGTCTTCTTGGCCGGGGCCTTCTTCGCCACGGCCTTCTTCGCCGGCGCCGTCTTCTTCGCGGCCGCCTTCTTGCCGGTGGCGGCCTTCTTCGCCGGGGTCGCCTTCTTCGCGGCCGCCTTCTTGGCGGTGGTGGCCTTCTTCGCCGCGGTGGCCTTCTTGGCCGCCACCGTCTTCTTGGCGGCGGTCTTCGCCGTCGTGGCCTTCTTCGCCGCCGCCTTCTTGGCGGTGGTGGCCTTCTTGGCCGCGGCCTTCTTGACGGTCGTACGGGTGGAAGCACCGCCCGAGAGGCTGCCCTTGGGCGCCTTCTTCACCGCCACGTCGTTCTTCGGGAGCTTCTTCGAGCCGCTGACGAGGTCCTTGAAGCCCTGACCCGCGCGGAAGCGCGGCACCGAGGTCTTCTTGACCCGCACGCGCTCACCCGTCTGCGGGTTGCGGGCGTACCGGGCCGGCCGGTCGACCTTCTCGAACGAGCCGAAGCCGGTGACCGACACGCGGTCGCCGCCGACAACTGCGCGGACGATCGCGTCCAGTACGGCATCGACAGCGTCTGCGGCCTGCTGGCGGCCACCGACCTTGTCGGCAATGGCCTCTACGAGCTGCGCCTTGTTCACGTCTTCCCCTTCGGAGACATTGCCTGAACGAAACTGTCCAGGCTTTTTCGCACGTTAGGCAGATATATACCGCAAATCAAACACGAAACGGTCTAATCACCCTTGTGCCGCAACGAACTCAACCGTCACGGAGATCCACCAAGGGAGTTGCCATCGGGGAATCGACCCTCGTCGAGGTCCTTCATCAGCCGATCCAGCCGCGTTGCTGCATCGGTGAGATCGTGCTTCGCCGCGGCCGTGATGACCAACAGCTTCCGGGACAGCGCCATCCTTACGCCCTCCGGGACTTGCAGTTCACGCACCCTTGCGTGCGCTTCTTTCATTTGTTCGGCGACTTCCGCGTAAAGCTTGAGTTGGTTGTCGCGTTCCATGCGCCGATTGTGCCATCTGGGGCGAGTTGTCGCCCGGCGGGGGCTCAACAAGCGACTGCGCCCCCTGCCGGTCGGCAAGGGGCGCAGTCCTGAAAACGTGCTGCTCAGACCTCAATTGTGCGGGGCTTGAAGGCGGGTCGGGCCGCCTCGTAAGCCGTGATGTCCGCTTCGTTCTGAAGGGTGAGGCTGATGTCGTCCAGGCCGTTCAGCAGCCGCCAGCGGGCGTTCTCGTCCAGCTCGAAGTCGGCCGTGATGCCCTCGGCGAGGACCTGACGGGCCTCCAGGTCAACGGTGATTTCGGCGGCCGGGTCGGCCTCCGTCAGCTTCCAGATGGCATCCACGACCTTCTGGTCGAGAACCACGGTCAGCAGACCGTTCTTCAGCGAGTTGCCGCGGAAGATGTCGGCGAACCGGGACGAGATGACGGCCTTGAAGCCGAAGTTCTGCAGGGCCCACACCGCGTGCTCGCGGGAGGAACCCGTACCGAAGTCGGGGCCCGCCACCAGCACCGAGGCACCAGCGCGCTCCGGGCGGTTGAGCACGAACTCGGGGTCCTTGCGCCACGCCTCGAAGAGCCCGTCCTCGAACCCGTCGCGGGTGACCTTCTTCAGCCAGTGGGCCGGGATGATCTGGTCGGTGTCGACGTTGCCGCGGCGCAGCGGGGCGACCCGGCCGGTGTGCTTGGTGAAAGCTTCCATGGAAATCAGGCCTCCACGAGAGTCGGGGCGTCGGACAGGTCGGCGGGCGAGGCCAGATGACCCAGCAGCGCGGTGGCCGCGGCCACCTGCGGGGAGACCAGGTGGGTACGGCCGCCCTTGCCCTGCCTGCCCTCGAAGTTGCGGTTGGAGGTGGAGGCGCAGCGCTCACCGGGTGCGAGCTGGTCGGGGTTCATGCCCAGGCACATCGAGCAGCCCGCGTGCCGCCATTCGGCGCCCGCCGCGGTGAAGACCTTGTCCAGGCCCTCCTCCACGGCCTGCAGCGCGACCCGCACCGAGCCGGGGACGACCAGCATGCGCACACCGTCGGCGACGCTGCGGCCCTTCAGCAGGGCTGCCGCGCTGCGCAGGTCCTCGATGCGGCCGTTGGTGCAGGAGCCCACGAAGACGGTGTCGACCTTGATGTCGCGCAGCGGCTGGCCCGCGGTCAACCCCATGTATTCCAGGGCCTTTTCGGCGGCCAGACGCTCCGATGCGTCTTCGTACGAAGCCGGGTCGGGGACGCGGGCGGAAAGCGGTGCGCCCTGGCCGGGGTTGGTGCCCCAGGTGACGAACGGGGCCAGTTCGGCGCCGTCGATGAACACCTCGGCGTCGAAGACCGCGTCGTCGTCGGTGCGCAGCGTCTTCCAGTACTCGACCGCCGCGTCCCACTCCGCGCCCTGCGGGGCGTGGTCGCGGCCCTTGAGGTAGTCGAAGGTGGTCTGGTCGGGGGCGATCATGCCGGCTCGCGCGCCTGCCTCGATCGACATGTTGCAGATGGTCATCCGGGCCTCCATCGAGAGCTTCTCGATGGCGGAGCCGCGGTACTCCAGGATGTAGCCCTGTCCGCCGCCGGTGCCGATCCGGGCGATGATCGCCAGGATCAGGTCCTTGGCCGTGACCTCGTCGGGCAGTTCGCCCTCCACCGTGATGGCCATGGTCATGGGGCGGGCCATCGGCAGCGTCTGGGTCGCCAGCACATGCTCGACCTGGGAGGTGCCGATGCCGAACGCCAGCGCGCCGAAGGCGCCGTGCGTGGAGGTGTGGCTGTCACCGCAGACCACGGTGGTGCCCGGCTGGGTCAGGCCCAGCTGCGGTCCGACGACATGGACGACACCCTGCTCGACGTCGCCCAGCGGGTGCAGCCGTACGCCGAACTCCGCGCAGTTCTTGCGCAGCGTCTCCAGCTGGACACGCGAGACCGGGTCCGCGATCGGCTTGTCGATGTCGAGGGTCGGGGTGTTGTGGTCCTCGGTGGCGATGGTGAGGTCGAGTCGCCGCACCGGCCGGCCGTTCTGGCGCAGGCCGTCGAACGCCTGCGGGCTGGTCACCTCGTGCAGCAGGTGCAGATCGATGAAGAGAAGGTCCGGCTCGCCTTCGGCGCGCCTGACGACATGGTCGTCCCAGACCTTCTCCGCGAGTGTCCTACCCATCGCTTTCCCTCCGGCCGGCGTCTTCGCCGGCCCAACTAGAAATCGGGCGCCCCGTCCGGACCCCCGTACCGGGCGGCAACTGCGAGCCGTTGTACGGCCGCCCCTACAGGTTGGCAAGTTCCCTGGAAAATTGAACTTGCGTTTCACAGAGTGAGACGCGAGTATCGTTGCATGGACAACTCTAGCGGCGTCGGCGTTCTCGACAAGGCAGCTCTGGTATTGAGTGCTCTGGAGTCCGGCCCGGCCACCCTCGCCGGACTGGTCGCGGCGACAGGGCTGGCACGACCCACGGCACACCGGCTTGCGGTGGCCCTGGAACACCACCGGCTGGTGGCGAGGGACATGCAGGGCCGGTTCATTCTCGGCCCACGGCTCTCGGAGCTGGCAGCGGCGGCGGGCGAGGACCGCCTGCTCGCCACGGCCGGCCCCGTACTCACGCATCTGCGCGACGTCACGGGCGAGAGCGCCCAGCTCTACCGCCGGCAGGGCGACATGCGGATCTGCGTGGCGGCGGCCGAGCGCCTCTCCGGGCTGCGGGACACCGTCCCGGTCGGCTCGACGCTCACCATGAAGGCCGGTTCGTCGGCGCAGATCCTGATGGGCTGGGAGGAGCCCGAGCGGCTCCACCGCGGGCTCCAGGGCGCCCGGTTCACCGCGACCGCCCTCTCCGGCGTACGGCGCAGGGGCTGGGCCCAGTCGATCGGCGAGCGCGAACCGGGCGTGGCATCGGTCTCCGCCCCCGTACGCGGGCCCTCGAACCGGGTGGTCGCCGCCGTCTCGGTGTCGGGCCCGATCGAACGGCTCACCCGCCACCCGGGCCGGATGCACGCCCAGGCGGTCATCGACGCCGCCGGACGGCTCTCCGAGGCCCTGCGCCGCACCAGCTGACGCGGGGCCCGCTCACACAGGGCCCTTCAGTCACTCCGCTCAGTCACTGCACCGCCCCCTCCCCCACAGCCACTCGCACAACGGCCCGCCCCAGCGTCGTGGCGGCCCAGCACCGCGACAGGCCCAGGACCGGTCAGCTCAGCCCGCCTCGGGCCCCGAGCGCGCGCCGGAGCGGTGCGCGAGACGGTCCGCCGCCGCGCGGCCCCGGCGCTCGATCGGGAGCACACCGGTCGCCGCCGCCAGCCCGAACTCCGGCATATCGGCGTAGATGGACTCGTACGACCCCTCCGGCACGATGTACGTCTCGTGCCACAGCCCCACATGCTGCCGGGACTTCCGCTCCTTGCGGTTGACCATGGCCCACGCCGTGCGGTGGAACATGTCGGGCGCGGCCGCGTATGCGAGCAGCTTCTCCTTCGACTCCCAGTACTGCACGACGTAGTACGTCCGCGGCGAGCCGGTCAGCAGTGTGTGCCCGAGGAGTCCGCGGCTCTTGTCCCTGCCCAACTCCCTGAGCATGCGCGGCATCGCCAGCAGAACCGGCAGCCAGTGGTGCACTCCCCAGAAGTGGTTGATGCGCATCCCGATCAGCAGAATGACCACGTCGCCTTCCGCGGCTGCGGTCATCCGGCCCGGAATCGGCTTGGCGAACATGCAGTGCCCCCTTCGCCATACTGGACGGCAGATATTGGATAGCGTCACTATCCAGTGGTGGGATAGTGGCACTGCCCAAGGGGCGGCGCAAGGGAAGGCACAGGAATGCGACTGTCGGAACTGAGTGAGCTGAGCGGGATCCCGGCCGCGACGATCAAGTACTACCTGCGGGAGCAGCTCCTGCCGCCCGGGCACCGGATCAGCGCGACCCAGGCCGACTACGACGAGAGTCATCTGCGCCGGCTGCGTCTGGTGCGGGCGCTGATCCAGGTCGGCCGGCTCCCGGTGGCGACGGTGCGTGAGGTGCTCGGCCATGTCGACGACGCGTCCCTGGGCCGCACGATCCGGCTCGGCGCGGCCCTCTGGTCGCTGCCGCACGGACCCGAACCGGACGACGAGGCACCGGAGACGGCCACCGCGCGCGCCGAGGTCGACCGGCTGCTGGACCAGTTGGGCTGGGAGAGCGTACGGGAGATCGGCGAACTCTCCCCCGTCCACCGTTCGCTGGTCGCGTCGGTGGCCACCCTGCTGCGGCTCGGCTACCCGTACGAGGTCGGCTACCTGGTTCAGCAGGCCGAGCTGATGTATCAAGTGGCCGTCCAGGACCTGGACATGATGGAGACGCACCCCTCGGAGAAGGAGCAGGTGGAGACAGCCGTCGCGGCCACCGTGCTCTACGAGCCGCTGCTGACCTCGCTGCACAGGCTGGCGCAGGAGGAGGAGTCGGCGCGGCGCTACGGGCTCTGAACCGGCGGGAGTTCGGCCATCGGGCAGCCACGCCGGTGGCGCGGCCAGGCCGTGCAACCCGTCAACCGGCCCATACAGAAAGGCCCTTCACCGAAGTGAAGGGCCTTTCCTGTCCTGTACCCCCGACCGGATTCGAACCGGCGCTACTGCCGTGAGAGGGCAGCGTGCTAGGCCGCTACACAACGGGGGCTTGTACTGCAAGGTGGTTACTGCTGATCTACTGCAGATCTTGCGTGAAGATCTTGCGCTGGGCTACCAGGACTCGAACCTAGAATGACGGTACCAGAAACCGTTGTGTTGCCAATTACACCATAGCCCATGGTGGAGTACCCCCGACCGGATTCGAACCGGCGCTACTGCCGTGAGAGGGCAGCGTGCTAGGCCGCTACACAACGGGGGCCCTAGCGATCCTGCATCAAGTTGATCGGGTGTGACCCTGATCAACTCACGGGAAGGATCTGTACCCCCGACCGGATTCGAACCGGCGCTACTGCCGTGAGAGGGCAGCGTGCTAGGCCGCTACACAACGGGGGCTTGTACTGCAAGGTGGTTACTGCTGATGTACTGCTGGTTTACTACTGGCCTTGCGCTGGGCTACCAGGACTCGAACCTAGAATGACGGTACCAGAAACCGTTGTGTTGCCAATTACACCATAGCCCAATGAAACGCAACCCCTTGGGGGTCTTGTTCATCTCGCGCTGTCCGCTCCGGCCTTCCGGCCCACTCGGGCGGCGCAAGAAGAACATTACCCGAAGGTGGACGGCGCTCCAAAACGGGTATCGCCCCGCAGCAGCCCGGGAAGCTGGCCCAGCGCGGTGATCCGGTCCAGCTCGGGCCGTCCGCCGAGGTCCGCCCGGTCCAGCCAGACCGCCCGCAGTCCGGCCGCGAGCGCCCCGGCGGCGTCGATGTCCGGATGATCTCCCACGTACAGGACCTCCGGCGGGTCGAGCCGCAGGGCGTCACAGGCGGCGTGGAAGGCACCGGGCGCGGGCTTGGCCACCCCCAGGTCCGCCGCGCAGACGAGCACCTCGAACCGGTCCCGTACGCCCAGGGTGCGCAGCTTGCGGTCCTGGTTGTGGGTGGCCGAGTTCGAGAGGAGCCCGTGCCGGTAGTCGGCCGCGAGGGCGTCGAGCGCCGGCACGGCGTCCGGGAAGAGCGACCAGGCCGCCTCGTAGTGCGCCAGGTGCCGGGCGAACCAGGCGTCGGCCTCCTGGTCGCTCAGTTCCGTACCGGTGAAGGACCGGACCCGCTCGCGGCGCTGGCCCTCCCAGTCGGTCTCCCCCGCGGCGAACCTCGCCCAGTGCAGCTCGGTGATCTCCCGCCAACGGCCGAGGGCCTGCTCGACGGAGGTGTATCCGTCGGGCAGGCCCTCGGTCTTCAGATGCTCCGACAGCCCCACACGGTCCGCGGTCGTGTAGTCGAAGATCGTGTCGTCGATGTCCCAGAGGACCGCGCGGATGGGCATGTGTTCAGCTTAGGCGGCCAGCTTCGCCAGTGCCGCGTCGATCCGCTGGAGCGAGCGCTCCTTGCCCAGGATCTGCAGGGACTCGAAGAGCGGCAGGCCGACCGTACGGCCGGTGACCGCGACGCGGACCGGAGCCTGGGCCTTGCCGAGCTTCAGGCCGTGCTCCTCGCCGGCCGCCAGGACGGCCGCCTTGAGCGCCTCGGGGCTGGTCCAGTCGGCGTCCGCGAGCTTGGCGCGGGCCGTGGTGAGCAGGGCCACCGGGTCGCCCTTCATCGCCTTCGTCCAGGACGCCTCGTCCTCGACCGGCTGGTCCAGGAAGAGGAAGTCGACGTTGGCCGTGATGTCCGAGAGGACCGTGAGGCGGGTCTGCGCGTACGGGGCGATGGCCTCCCAGGCCGCCTGGTCGAAGTTCTCCTCCGGCCAGTTGGCGTGCGGGGCGCGCAGCCACGGGGTGCAGGCCTCGGTGAAGGCCGGCACGTCCAGCAGCCGGATGTGGTCGGCGTTGACCGCCTCGGCCTTCTTCAGGTCGAAGCGGGCCGGGTTGCTGTTGACGTCCGCGATGTCGAACTTCTCGACCAGGTCGGCGACCGAGAAGATGTCCTGGTCCGCCGAGAACGACCAGCCCAGCAGGGACAGGTAGTTGAGCAGTCCCTCGGGCAGGAAGCCCCGCTCGCGGTAGAGGTTGAGGGACGCCTCCGGGTCGCGCTTGGAGAGCTTCTTGTTGCCCTCCCCCATCACGTAGGGGAGGTGGCCGAAGAGCGGGATGTCCTTGGCGGCGCCGATGTCGATCAGTGCCTTGTACAGCGCGATCTGGCGGGGGGTCGAGGAGAGCAGGTCCTCGCCGCGCAGCACGTGCGTGATCTCCATCAGCGCGTCGTCGACCGGGTTGACGAGCGTGTACAGCGGCGCGCCGTTGGCCCGGACGATGCCGTAGTCCGGGACGTTCTCCGGGGTGAAGGTGAGCTCGCCGCGGACCAGGTCGTTGAAGGTGATCGTCTCGTCGGGCATCCGGAAGCGGACGATGGAGGTGCGGCCCTCCGCCCGGTACTCCTCGATCTGCTCCGCGCTGAGGTCACGGCAGTGGCCGTCGTACCCCGATGGCCGGCCGGCCTTGCGGGCGGCGTCGCGGCGCTCGTCGAGCTCGGCGGTGGTGCAGTAGCAGTCGTACGCGTGGCCCGCGTCCTGGAGCCGCTTCGCGATGTCCGCGTAGATGTCCATCCGCTGCGACTGGCGGTACGGCGCGTGCGGGCCGCCCTTTTCGTCGGGCCCTTCGTCCCAGTCCAGGCCGAGCCAGCGCAGCGAGTCGAGCAGCTGGTTGTACGACTCCTCGGAGTCGCGGGCCGCGTCGGTGTCCTCGATGCGGAAGACCATGGTGCCGCCGGTGTGCCGGGCGAAGGCCCAGTTGAACAGGGCGGTGCGGACCAGTCCCACGTGGGGGTTGCCGGTCGGGGAGGGACAGAAACGTACGCGGGGGGGCACCCCCTGCCCGTCGAGCGAAGCCGAGAGCTTGGGGGAGTGTGTCGCGTTAGCCACGCTTGATCACCTTGTTGGTGAGAGTGCCGATGCCTTCGATGGAGACGGCGACCTCGTCGCCGACGTTGAGCGGTCCGACGCCGGCCGGGGTGCCGGTCAGGATGACGTCTCCGGGGAGCAGCGTCATGGCGTCGGAGATGTTGACGATCAGATCCGCGATGGAGTGGATCATCTCGCTGGTGCGGCCGAGCTGGCGCTGGTTGCCGTTGACCGTGGCCTGGATGGTCAGGTCGGACGGGTCGAGGTCGGTCTCCACCCAGGGGCCGAGCGGGCAGGAGGTGTCGAAGCCCTTGGCCCTGGCCCACTGCTTCTCGCGCTTCTGGACATCACGTGCGGTGACGTCGTTGGCGCAGGTGTAGCCGAAGACGACGTCCTTGACGCGGTCGTGCGGGACTTCGCGGCACATCCGGCCGATCACCACGGCCAGTTCGGCTTCGTGGTGCAGTTCGCTGGAGAAGGAGGGGTACTCGATGGCGTCGCCCGAGCCGATCACCGATGTGGTGGGCTTGAAGAAGGCGAACGGTGCGTCCGGGACCGCGTTGCCGAGCTCTGCCGCGTGCTCCGCGTAGTTGCGGCCGAAGGCCACGACCTTGTTGGGGAGCACCGGGGGCAGCAGCCGGACCTTGCTCAGCGGGACCTTGACACCGGAGAGCTCGAAGTCCGAGTACGGGATGCCCTTGATGATGTCGAGGACGAGGTCGCCCGAGGGATCGGAGCCCTCGCCCTCGACCACGCCGAAGGCGACATTGCCGTCGATGGAGAATCTGGCGATGCGCACGAGTGCTGTCGCCCCTCACTTACTGGCTGGCTGGAGTTCTGACGCTCCAGGCTAACGCGGGTGGCGAGGGGCTGCCGCGCGTTATTCGGCGGCGGTGACCTGCGCGGGGGCGGGCGCCTCCATCAGGATGGTGCGGCGCGGGTTGGCCGTCACGGCCGGCAGGGTCGCGGCGTGCTCCGGCTGCTCGGGGCGCTGCAGCTGCTCGGCGTCCGTGAGGTGGGCGAGCGTGGTGCGGCGGGGGTTGGCAGTGGTGCGGAACAACGTCGTCGTCTTCATGTGCTTGTGAGGCCCTGTCGGTCGGGCGGCGCCGGGGCGCCGGTTGTCGGATTCGCCATCCCTGTAAAGCGTCAGGCTAAACATCTGATTCCCCGCAGAAGCGTGGGCAGGACAACGATCTAGGTGTGAGTTTGCTCACGAGTTGAGTGATATTTAGGGCATTACGGTCACTCAACTGCCCTGCAACAAGCGGACATTACGCATGTGAACCGTTCATTCCGCCCCTGATCATGGCGACTGGGACACCCCTGACCTGTAAGCAGTACGTAAACAAAAGTCCGATTTCTCCGGGAACAATTTCTACCCCTGGTGATGCGCCGCTCACGCCGTGTCAATAAGGTCACATCCCGGCACACGGGCCTTGTTGGAGATCCGTCGCTGTGCTGGAATTCCACGCACTGCCGCGCAGTCTTTGTGAAAACACAGGCAGGCCGGCGCACGAAGGGCGCGACGCAGCGCCGAGTGGCGGCGGTAAAGGGGGAGAACACGCCGGTCACTGACGACCACCATGGGGCGCGCCGCGCCCCACGACTCGACACCGTTCCGCCGCCTGTGCGGGGGAACGCCTGGTCCAGAGGTTGCGACGCTAGTGCAGGGACGTTTCAAGAGGGATGGCACGGGCTCTCCCCAGGCCCGCCAGGGTCGAGGGGAAGCCGAGGCTGAACAGGAGCCTCGCGGCGGATCCGACCGCGACTCCTCGGCCCAGCACGCCCAGGCCCCCCGAGGACACAGCCAGACCCCGGCCGGCGGCGGTGAGTCCAAGGCCCCGTCCTCGGCTCCGGCCGCGCCGAAGTCCAAGGGCCAGACCGGCCCGGGCTCACGCATGGCTCTGCGCAACTGGCGCATCAGCACCAGGCTCGTTTCCCTGCTCGCACTGCCCGTGGTCGCCGCGACCACCCTGGGTGGGCTGCGGATCAACGACTCGCTGGACAACATGCAGCAGCTGGATCACATGCAGCTGCTCACCCAGATGACCAAGCAGGCGACCGAACTGGCCGCCGCGCTCCAGGAGGAGCGCGACAGGTCCGCGGGTCCGCTGTCGCACGGCGCGAAGGCCACCGACTTCAACGTCGAAGAGCCCCGCAAGCGCACCGACCTCGCCGACCAGGCCTTCCTCAAGGGCACATCGGACTTCGACAGCGCGAACCGCGACAGCTCGATCGAGTCGATCCGCGGCAGCCTCCGGGGCATCGCCACCAAGCTGACCCGTCTCAAGGCCATCCGCGCCGACGCGTACCAGGGCAGCGCCACCACCTCGCAGACGGTCACCGAGTACAGCGAGCTGATCGACTCGCTGCTCAGCCTCTCCCAGGACATGGCCCAGGCGACCGCCAACCCCGAGATGATCAAGCGGACCCGCGCCCTGGCGGCCTTCTCGTCCGCCAAGGAGTACGCGTCGATCCAGCGCGCGGTCATCGCGGCCTCACTGCCGACGAGCAACAAGGGCCACGGCCACCTGGAGGAGAGCGACCGGCTCTTCGCCAAGTCCGCCATGCAGAGCGAGGAGGACGAGCTCAAGTCCTTCAAGCTGGTCTACGCGGGCAACGCGGCGGCCCTGACCGCCCCGCTGGACACCGGTAACCCGGAGATCACCGCCGCCAACCTGTACGCGAAGCACGTCCTGGAGAACAAGGGCGGTCTGGAGAGCCAGACCCCGCGTTCGTACAAGGACTGGTACGACTCGGACAGCAACCGCATCACGGCCATGAACACCATCGAGGCCACGCTGCTCGGCGAGATGGAGCAGAAGGCCCGCGAGCTGCGCAACGACGCCGAGCGCGAGGCGATCGTCAACGCCGCGCTCATCGTGCTCGTGCTGGGTGTCTCGCTGGTCGGCGCCTTCGTCGTGGCCCGGTCCATGATCCGCTCGCTGCGTCGGCTCCAGGACACCGCTACGAAGGTCGCGAGTGAGCGCCTTCCCGAGCTGGTCAAGCAGCTCTCCGAGACCGACCCGCAGGACGTCGACACCTCCGTGGAGTCCGTCGGTGTGCACAGCCGGGACGAGATCGGAAAGGTCGCGACGGCCTTCGACGACGTGCACCGCGAGGCCGTCCGGCTCGCCTCCGAGCAGGCCATGCTGCGGGGCAACGTCAACGCGATGTTCACCAACCTCTCGCGCCGCAGCCAGGGCCTCATCCAGCGCCAGCTCTCGCTCATCTCCGAACTGGAGTCCCGCGAGGCCGACCCGGACCAGCTGTCCTCGCTCTTCAAGCTCGACCACCTCGCGACCCGTATGCGCCGGAACGGTGAGAACCTCCTCGTCCTCGCGGGCGAGGAGCCCGGCCGCCGGTGGACCCGCCCCGTGCCGCTGGTCGACGTGCTCCGCGCCGCCGCGTCCGAGGTGGAGCAGTACGAACGCATCGAGCTGGCGGCGGTGCCCGCGACCGAGGTCGCGGGACGCGTCGTCAACGACCTCGTCCACCTGCTCGCCGAGCTGCTGGAGAACGCCACGTCGTTCTCCTCGCCGCAGACCAAGGTCCGCGTGACCGGTCACGCACTGCCCGACGGACGCGTACTCGTCGAGATCCACGACACCGGCATCGGCCTCTCCCCCGAGGACCTCGCCGCGATCAACGAGCGGCTCGCGTCGCCGCCCACCGTGGATGTCTCCGTCTCCCGCCGCATGGGTCTGTTCGTGGTCGGCCGCCTTTCGCTGCGCCACGGCATCCGCATCCAGCTCCGCCCCTCCGACTCCGGTGGTACGACCGCGCTGGTCATGCTGCCCGTCGATGTCGCGCAGGGCGGCAAGAAGGCTCCGGCCAAGCCGGGTATGCCCGGTGGCCAGCAGCCGCAGCAGCTGGGCCAGTCGCAGCAGAACCAGTCGCAGCAGGGCGCGGGCGCCCCGGGCCGCGCCGGTGCCGGGCTCGGCGCTGGTGCGGGTTCTGGTGCCGGTCTCGGTGCCGGGCTCGGTGCCGGTGCACCGCGCGGTCAGGTCCCGGGTACGGGTCCGCGCGCCGCGCTGCCCGCCCGCGACGGCGAC
Source organism: Streptomyces sp. NBC_00440 (assembly GCF_036014215.1). Lineage (NCBI taxonomy): Bacteria > Bacillati > Actinomycetota > Actinomycetes > Kitasatosporales > Streptomycetaceae > Streptomyces > Streptomyces sp. NBC_00440. The sequence continues at coordinate 6,037,265 of NZ_CP107921.1, read as the reverse complement.
CGTTCGATCCAGCCCGGCGGCCCGCAGCAGCAGGGGCAGCCGCAGGGCGGCTCGGCACCCGCTCCGGCGGTGAACGCGTTCGGCGCGGGGGCGCCCATGCCGCGCAGGGCCGCCCAGGGCGGTCGTGGCGGTCAGGGCGAGACCCCGGGACGCGGCGGCAACGGCCCGCAGCGCCCGCAGCAGCCGGGTGAGGGCATGTTCCAGCCCCCGGCCGGCCGTCAGCAGCAGCTGCCGCCCACCGGTGGCCCGCGCGCGGAGCTGCCCGGCGGCAACCCCGGCGGCCCGCAGTCACAGCCGCAGGCCCGAGGCCCGCAGTCGCAGCAGAACCCGCAGCAGCCGCAGGGTCCGCAGCCGCCGCAGCGCCCGCAGACCACCAGCTGGGGCAATGAACTGCCGCAGCGGGCGGCTCAGGACATGCCGCGCGGCCACGAGGAGCCGGACACCGGCGCGTTCGGTTCCGACCCGTTCGGCCCCGGTACGAACGATTCCGGTACGACCGGCTCCGGCGCCCAGTACCGCCAGCCGTTGCGCCCGCGGCGCCAGTCGGGCGAACGCGCCCCGGCGGACGACCGGTTCGGCAACGACCGGTTCGGCAACGACCGGTTCGGCAACGACCGCCCCGCCGACGACCGGCTCTCCGCCGAGCGCCAGGGCCCCGGCTCCACCGCCGAGTTCCAGCGTCCGGACTTCAACGGTCCGCCCCCCGGGAGCACCGGACGGTTCGAGCGTGCCGACGTCTTCGAGCGCCCGGATGTCCGCGGCCCGCAGCGGCGCCCGCAGATACCCCAGGTGCCGCAGATACCGCAGGCCCAGCAGCCGAACGACCGGTTCCAGCAGGACCGCCCGCAGGACGACCTGTTCCAGCAGGACCGTCCCCAGGACGGCCGGTTCCAGGACGAGCGGTACCCGGCGGAGTCCCGGCAACAGGACCTCCCGTACCAGGACCCGCAGCAGCAGTCGCAGGATCCCGCGTCCACGGCGCAGTTCCCGCGGGCCGAACTGTCGGACTTCGGCGGCTTCAACTCCCCGCGTCCGCCCGCTCCTTCGGAGGGCCGCCCCGGCGGCGCCCCGCAGCAGCGTGACCGTGGCGAGGCCGACTTCGGTGCGCCGCGTCCGCCCGCGCCGCAGAGCCTGCCCGCGCAGCCGCAGTACGACGCGCTGCCGCCGGCCGCCGACCCGGGCGACGGACGTACCCCGCTCTACGACACCCTGGAGACCAACTGGTTCCACGGCGCGCAGTCCGCGAGGACCGCGCAGCCGCAGGAACCGGCCGCTCCCCAGCAGCCCGAGCCGGCCGCTCCCGCGGCACCGCCCCGCGACCCCATGGCCCAGACTGCCCCCGGCAGCAACTGGCGGGCATCGCCCAACGACGAACTCGTACGGCAGGCCGAGCGGGCGAAGAAGCCCGCTGCCGGTGGTGTCACCACATCCGGTCTGCCCCGACGCGTACCGCGTGCCAATCTGGTGCCCGGCACCGCACAGCAGCAGGCCCACCAGGCCGGTCCGCAGGTTTCGCGTGCGCCCGACGACGTACGCGGCCGGCTGACCAATCTCCGGCGCGGCATCCAACAGGGTCGCCAGGCCGGAAACGGCCCCTCTCACCAGCAGGAGCACTAGTTGAGTCCGATGAGCCAGGCGGCGCAGAATCTGAACTGGTTGATCACGAACTTCGTGGACAACACCCCCGGGGTGTCCCACACAGTGGTGGTCTCCGCCGACGGACTTCTGCTGGCCATGTCCGAAGGCTTTCCGCGTGACCGTGCCGACCAGCTGGCCGCGGTGGCGTCCGGGCTGACCTCGCTCACGGCGGGCGCCTCCCGGATCTTCGAAGGCGGCGAAGTCGCCCAGACCGTGGTGGAGATGGAGCGCGGCTTCCTTTTCCTCATGTCGGTCTCGGACGGCTCCTCGCTCGCCGTGCTCTCCCACCCGGACTGCGACATCGGCCTGGTCGGGTACGAGATGGCCCTGCTCGTCGACCGTGCGGGCAGCGTCCTCACCCCGGACCTGCGCGCCGAACTCCAGGGGAGCCTGCTCCACTAGAGACACGCCCCCCACAGGTTCAGCCCGTACGTTCATCAACTACCGTCCGGCCGCATCCCGCCCCCCACCGGCCCAGTCAGACGGCACTCCGTCTCATCGCTGTCACGCCCGGAGGATCCATGACCCCGCCCCCCGCCTCTCACGATCCGTACGGCGTGCTGCACGACGCGTCGTACGACAGTGAGGGCGACCAGCCGCTGGTACGTCCGTACGCCATGACCGGCGGCCGGACCCGGCCCCGCTACCAGCTCGCCATCGAGGCGCTGGTCAGCACCACGGCCGACCCGGTGCACCTCGCGGGCCTGCTCCCCGAGCACCAGCGGATCTGCCATCTGTGCCGTGAGGTCAAGTCGGTGGCCGAGGTGTCGGCGCTGCTCTCGATGCCTCTTGGGGTGGCGCGGATCCTCGTGGCCGACCTGGCGGAGGCCGGCATGGTGGCCATCCACCAGCCGGGCAACGGAGAGGCCGGCGGCACGCCGGACGTGACACTGCTCGAAAGGGTGCTCAGTGGACTTCGCAAGCTCTAGCGGCGGGGCGGCCAGATCGACCACCTCGGCGAAGATCGTGGTGGCGGGGGGCTTCGGCGTGGGCAAGACCACGTTCGTCGGCGCCGTCTCGGAGATCAACCCGCTGCGTACCGAGGCAGTCATGACGTCCGCGTCCGCGGGCATCGACGACCTCACACACACCGGGGACAAGACCACCACCACGGTGGCCATGGACTTCGGACGCATCACCCTCGACCAGGACCTGATCCTCTACCTGTTCGGCACACCGGGACAGGACCGCTTCTGGTTCATGTGGGACGACCTCGTACGCGGCGCCATCGGCGCCGTCGTACTCGTCGACACCCGCCGCCTTTCGGACTGCTTCCCCGCGGTGGACTACTTCGAGAACTCGGGACTCCCCTTCGTCATCGCCCTCAACGGCTTCGACGGACACCAGCCCTACACCCCCGACGAAGTACGCGAAGCCCTCCAGATCGGCCCCGACACCCCCATCCTCACCACCGACGCACGACACCGCGCAGATGCAAAGAGCGGACTCATCACACTCGTCGAGCACGCATTGATGGCACGCCTCAAGTAGTCGTCCTTCTACGGCAGTTGTCGTAGCCGACCTGGGGCGGACTGTGGTCTTTGACACGATCCGCCCCCATGTTCATAACGTTTCGACAGAGAATTCATTCTCGGCGGACACCCGTTGCATCCGCATGGTGCCGCTCTGCTCACATCAGCCCCCGCTTTTGGCGCGGCTCGCTCTTTTTGACCGTTTTATCTGAGGCATACGCCACTCGGAGCGGCGGGTTCCAGCTGTTTGGAGCCACGCCGCCCGACGTGCTGGAATTCGGCGAACTCCCGAGTAGGGCCACCGTTCGACGGCTGGTCCGAGCACGGCACTGAATGATGGACGGCACAGCGCAGGTGCCGACGCCGAGAGGTTGTTGGTCGAGTGAGGCGAAGCAGGAAGAGCTCCGCGGCGGAGCAGGCGCGGGGGAACTTCACACCGCCGCCGCAGTCGGCGACGTCTCCTGCCGGCCGGTCCGGAGCAGCGGCCGGGGGCGGTGACACCGGCGCGAGCGGCAGCCGGCTGGCGCCGCGCAACTGGCGTGTGCCCACCAAGCTCAACGCCATTCTGCTGATTCCCGTGATCGTGGGCCTCGTCATGGGCGGGTTCCAGGTCAAGAGCTCGATCACCACCTGGAACGGCGCGCGCGACGCCGAGCAGGTCGCTCTCGTCGTGGGGGCCGCTTCTGCGTACAGCGAGGCGCTGCTCGAAGAGCGTGACAACAGCGCGGAGCCGCTGCTGTCCAGCCAACGCGACAACTTCAACGTCAAGCGCGCCTACAGCCGCACCGACGAGGCCGCCAAGGCCTTCGACACCGCGGTGAAGAAGCTCCCGAAGACCAAGGAGCTCCAGCGCCGCCTCCAGCTCTTCCGCGCCGAGGAGCCCTCCCTCGCCACGCTGCGCAAGACCGCTTACACCGCGGCGATGGACCCGGTGAAGACCGAAGAGGGCTACGTCAAGGTCCAGCACTCGCTGATGGAGTTCTCCAATGAACTCGGCCTCGGCACCGGCAACATCAACAGCTACGGCCGCACGGTCTACGCGATCCAGCTGGCCCAGGCAGCAGAATCGCTTCAGCGTTCCATCGGTACGCATCTGCTGGTGCGCCCGAGCCAGGACCCCGCGACCTTCCAGGCCCAGGTCGTCGCCTTCAACTCGTACAACTATCTGGAGCAGATCGCCCTCCAGGAGTACGTGTCCGGCGGCACCGAGGAGGATGCCGCCGCGCTGAAGTCGGAGATGGCCGCTCAGGCCGTCAGTGCCAAGAACTACGTCTCCCGGGACAGGGCGGCGGCCAAGAGCGAGAAGAAGCGCTATGTGAACCCGCCGGTCAAGGGCGGGTCCATGTTCGACGGCATCGCGTCCGAGATCGGCAAGGGCCGGACTCCCGCGGCGCTGAAGGCGAAGGGCATCGACTCCGAGTCCTGGGCGATCGCGGCGGGGACCAGGTTCGACGGTTACAGCACGGTCGAGAAGAACCTGGTCGAGAACGCGGTCGGCGACGCGGCGACGATCTCGCACAACGCGAAGAACGACGCCATCACCAACGGCGCCGTCGTCCTGGTCGCCCTGCTGATCGCCTTCATCCTGGCCGGGATGATGGCGCGCCAGATGAGCAGGGCGATGCGGCGCCTGCGCACCGCCGCCTTCGGCGTGGCCGAGCAGCGGCTGCCGATGCTCGTCGACCAGCTCTCGCGTACGGAGCCGGGCCGGGTGGACACCCGGGTCGAGCCCATTCCGATCCACACCCAGGACGAGATCGGCGAGGTCGCCCGCGCCTTCGACCAGGTGCACCGCGAGGCGGTGAGGCTCGCGTCGGAGCAGGCCATGCTCCGGGGCAACGTCAACGCGATCTTCACCAACCTCTCGCGCCGCAATCAGTCGCTCATCGAGGGCCAGCTGACGCTGATCACCGACCTGGAGAACAACGAGGCCGAGCCCGAGCAGCTGGAGAGCCTCTTCAAGCTCGACCACCTCGCGACCCGGATGCGCCGCAACGGCGAGAACCTGCTCGTGCTGGCGGGCGAGGAGCCGGGGCGCCGCTGGAACCAGCCTGTCCCGCTGGTCGATGTGCTCAGGGCCGCCTCGTCCGAGGTCGAGTCGTACGAGCGCATCGAGCTGACCGGGGTCCCGGAGACCGAGATCCACGGGCAGTCCGTCACCGACCTGGTGCATCTGCTCGCCGAGCTGCTGGAGAACGCCACCACCTTCTCCTCGCCGCAGACCAGGGTGCGCGTCACGGCGACCCGGCTGCCGGACGGCCGGGTGATGATCGAGATCCACGACAAGGGCATCGGTCTCACCGCCGAGGACTTCGCGGACATCAACCACAAGCTGGCCAACCCGCCGACCGTGGACGCGGCGATCTCGCAGCGCATGGGGCTGTTCGTGGTCGGCCGCCTCGCCGACCGGCACGGTGTACGGGTGCAGCTGCGCCCCTCGGGCGAGCAGGCGGGCACCACGTCGCTGGTCATGCTCCCGGACGCCATCACGCACGGCGGTGGCGGCGAGCAGCTGCCCGCGGACGACTTCAGCGTCTCGTCGATCATTCCGGAGCAGCAGCCGCGGGAGCAGCAGTCGTTCCCGCAGGCCGCGCAGCGGACGGCCGCCGAACTCGGCTTCGACGACACCCGTTACGGCGACAGCGAACCGCGCCGCCTCGACCCGGTCAACCGCTCGCTGATGCGCGAGGAGCGCCGGGCGGCGCTGGACGGCACGCACGACGGGTCCGGCAGGCCGCTGTTCCGCGACGAGGCTCCGCAGCCGGAGCAGCAGTACGGGCAGGGCGGGCAGCACGCGCAGCACGGCAACGGTTACGCGCAGCAGGCGCAGCAGGGCAACTCCTCTGCGCAGTACGGCCAGGAGCCGCAGCAGGCGCCGTACGACCAGAGCGGTTACGCGGCTCCCGACGGCTACCGGAACGGGGCATACCCGGACTCCGGCCACCCGGTGTCCGACGGCCGGCAGCAGCCGTACGACAGCGCGTTCGAGCCGCAGGCCCATCAGGACGACTGGGCTGGTCAGGCCACGTACCAGGACGGTTTTCGGTCGGCTTACCAGCCGGAGGCGGAATCTGTACAGGGCGCTCCCGCAGCCGCTCCCGAACGCGTAGGCTTCGACCGTCCGGGACCGTCTCCGAGCACCTCCCACGAACTGACCGACGCCGGCCTTCCCCGCCGTGGCGGTCAGCAGGCCCCGAAGCCGGACCCCGGAGCACACCAGCCCGGTCAGCAGAACCCCGGTCACCCCCAGGCCGGTCAGCAGAATCCTGAGGAGCGGAACGACGGGGAAGAGAGCGGGGAGAGCAGCCGTCCGGACGGCTGGCGGTCGTCGAACGACGAGCGCTGGCAGCGGGCGGACAAGCTGCGCGAGCCGAAGGCGGGAGGGGTCACCCCCTCCGGTCTCCCCCGGCGGGTGCCCAAGGCCAACCTGGTCGAGGGCAAGGCTGAAGAGACCCCACAGGGCGGCCCCCAGGTCTCCCGCGCGCCCGAGGACGTCCGGGGCAGGTTGAGCAACCTGCGCCGCGGGGTCCTGCGGGGGCGCAACGAAGGTAGTGACACGAACGGTCAGGCCACCGGGAATCACCACGGCGGTCCTGACAGCACCTACAACCAGGAGCGTTAGTGTGAGCCCGATGAGCCAGGCGGCGCAGAACCTGAACTGGTTGATCACCAACTTCGTGGACAACACCCCCGGGGTGTCCCACACCGTGGTGGTCTCCGCCGACGGACTCCTTCTTGCGATGTCCGAGGGGTTCCCGCGTGACCGTGCCGACCAGTTGGCGGCCGTAGCTTCCGGGTTGACCTCGCTCACCGCGGGGGCGTCCCGGATCTTCGAGGGCGGTCATGTCAACCAGACCGTCGTGGAGATGGAGCGCGGCTTCCTCTTCATCATGTCCGTCTCGGACGGTTCCTCACTGGCCGTTCTCGCTCACCCCGAGGCCGATATCGGCCTGGTGGGTTACGAGATGGCCCTTCTGGTGGACCGCGCGGGCAGTGTTCTGACCCCGGATCTCCGCGCCGAACTGCAGGGCAGTCTTCTCAACTAGCAAACAGACAGTGCGTTTCTCGCCACCGCGCCATAAGGTGCGGTGGCGCAGCCCCACAGGAACAGCGACGGGCAGTTGGAGGAGGAAACGTGGCAACACCCCCAGGCGGTCACCCTTACTACGGTGAGCAGCGGGTTCCGGGCGAGTTCGACCAGAACCGTTTCGACTTTCCCTCCACGCCGGGCAGACACGGCAGGCAGCCGTACCAGCAGCCGGAGCCCCCGTCGCCGTACGACCAGCCGCCGCGCATCCAGCCGGTGCAGCCGCACTGGACACCGCACCAGCAGCCCGACCCGGCTCCGGCTCAGGACCGCAATCCCCTGGTGCGCCCGTACGCCATGACCGGCGGCCGGACCCGGCCGCGTTACCAGCTCGCCATCGAGGCACTGGTCAGCACCACGGCAGAACCGTCGCAGCTGCAAGGGCAGTTGCCCGAGCACCAGCGGATCTGCCGGCTCTGTGTCGAGATCAAGTCTGTTGCCGAGATCTCGGCACTTCTTACGATTCCTCTCGGCGTCGCCCGGATCCTCGTCGCCGATCTGGCGGAGGCCGGGCTTGTCGCCATCCATCAGCCCGGCGGCGACGATGCCGTCGGCGGCCAGCCAGACGTGACACTGCTCGAAAGGGTGCTCAGTGGACTTCGCAAGCTCTAGCGGCGGTGCAGCCCGCTCCACTACCTCCGCGAAGATCGTGGTGGCAGGGGGCTTCGGCGTGGGCAAGACCACGTTCGTCGGCGCCGTCTCGGAGATCAACCCGCTGCGTACCGAGGCAGTCATGACGTCCGCGTCCGCGGGCATCGACGACCTCACACACACCGGGGACAAGACCACCACCACGGTGGCCATGGACTTCGGACGCATCACCCTCGACCAGGACCTGATCCTCTACCTGTTCGGCACACCGGGACAGGACCGCTTCTGGTTCATGTGGGACGACCTCGTACGCGGCGCCATCGGCGCCGTCGTACTCGTCGACACCCGCCGCCTCGCCGACTGCTTCCCCGCGGTGGACTACTTCGAGAACTCGGGACTCCCCTTCGTCATCGCCCTCAACGGCTTCGACGGACACCAGCCCTACACCCCCGACGAAGTACGCGAAGCCCTCCAGATCGGCCCCGACACCCCCATCCTCACCACCGACGCACGACACCGCGCAGATGCAAAGAGCGCGCTGATCACACTCGTCGAGCACGCACTGATGGCACGCCTGCGTTAGCGGGGCCCCAGGCCGTACAGCGAAAGGCGCCCGCACCCTCCGGAGAGGGTGCGGGCGCCTTTCGTCTGCTGTCTGTGCGGTCGGGCCGGAGACCGGCCCGGCTCAGCCCTGCCAGGAGTGCGGGGCCCGGAAGCCCGGGGTGCGCTCCAGGCGGCGCCAGCCGGCCGTGCTGCGGGGCGTGTGCGCCGGGGCCTCGGGCCGGTTGCCTGCGCGGGCCAGCAGGATCGCGGTGATCGCGGCCAGCTCCTCCGGGTCCGCGTGGCCCTTCTCGACGCGGAGCAGCGATGCGGCGGCGGTGGGAGTACTCAAGGTCTTTCCCCTTACTGGGACATACGTGCTGTGGCTGTGGCTGTGGCTCGGTGGCTTACTGCGGCGGGTTGCCGTGCTTGCGCGAGGGCAGGTCGGCGTGCTTCGTGCGCAGCATCGCGAGCGACGCGATGAGGACCTCGCGGGTCTCGGCCGGGTCGATGACGTCGTCCACGAGCCCGCGCTCGGCCGCGTAGTACGGGTGCATCAGCTCGGCCTTGTACTCCTTGACCATCCGGGCGCGCATGGCGTCGGGGTCCTCGGCTTCGGCGATCTGCTTGCGGAAGATCACGTTGGCGGCGCCCTCGGCACCCATCACAGCGATCTCGTTCGTCGGCCAGGCGTAGGTGAGGTCGGCGCCGATGGACTGGGAGTCCATGACGATGTACGCGCCCCCGTACGCCTTGCGCAGGATCAGCGAGATCCGCGGGACGGTGGCGTTGCAGTACGCGTACAGCAGCTTCGCGCCGTGGCGGATGATCCCGCCGTGCTCCTGGTCCACGCCGGGCAGGAAGCCGGGTACGTCCAGGAGGGTGATGATCGGGATGTTGAACGCGTCGCACATCTGGACGAAACGGGCCGCCTTCTCGGACGCCTCGATGTCCAGGACACCCGCCAGGGCCTGCGGCTGGTTCGCCACGATGCCCACGACCTGGCCGTCCATCCGGGCGAGCGCGCAGATGATGTTCCGCGCCCAGCGCTCGTGGATCTCCAGGAAGTCGCCGTCGTCGACCAGCTCCTCGATGACCTGGTGCATGTCGTAGGGGCGGTTGCCGTCCGCCGGTACGAGGTCGAGCAGCTTCTCGGATCGGCGGTCCGCCGGGTCCTCGCTGGGGTGCGAGGGCGGGTTCTCCCGGTTGTTCGACGGCAGCATCGAGATGAGGTAGCGGACCTCCGCGATGCAGGTCTCCTCGTCGTCGTACGCGAAGTGCGCGACGCCGGACGTCTCGGCGTGCACATCGGCGCCACCGAGGCCGTTCTGGGTGATCTCCTCGCCCGTCACCGCGCGGACCACGTCCGGTCCTGTGATGAACATCTGCGATGTCTCACGCACCATGAACACGAAGTCCGTGAGCGCGGGGCTGTAGGCGGCGCCGCCGGCGCACGGGCCGAGCATCACACTGATCTGCGGGATCACGCCCGACGCACGCGTGTTGCGCTGGAAGATCCCACCGTACCCCGCGAGAGCGCTGACGCCCTCCTGGATACGGGCGCCGGCGCCGTCGTTCAGGGAGACCAGCGGCGCACCCGCCGAGATGGCCATGTCCATGATCTTGTGGATCTTCGTGGCGTGGGCCTCGCCCAGCGCCCCGCCGAAGATCCGGAAGTCGTGCGCGTAGACGAAGACCGTGCGGCCCTCGACCGTGCCCCACCCGGTGATGACACCATCGGTGTACGGCTTCTTCGCCTCCAGGCCGAAGCCGGTCGCCCGGTGCCGGCGCAGCTGCTCGACCTCCTTGAACGATCCCGGGTCCACCAGCAGCTCGATGCGCTCGCGCGCGGTCAGCTTGCCCTTCGTGTGCTGGGCCTCGGTCGCTCGCTCACTGGGCCCGCGCCTGGCCTGCTCGCGCAGGGCCAGCAGCTCCGCCACCCGGCCACGTGCGTCGGTGGGCCGGCCCGCGGTCTCGTCCAAAACGGTCATGTTCCGACCCTACGAACTGCGCCAAGAAAACGCGCAGTGCACTTCGCACAGTCTCCGGACCAGTTTCCTGGCCGCCCTGGACAGAAGAGCCCGGCGGCGCAGGCGAAGTGCCAGTCCAGGACCACTCCGGATTGTGGAGTTCCCACAAGAGCTCGGACAAGCTCCGGGAGCGGTGCCAGGACGGGGACGCGAGCGCGGCCGGGCCGTCCGGTGCCCGGTCAGCCGAGGACGACCTCGCAGGCGTGCGTCGCGCCCGCCGTGCCCGGGGTGACCCGCAGCCGCAGCGACCGGCCGGTCGAGACCACCTGCACGGAGGGGTCCGCGCTGGTCACCCGGCGTACCGGCTGCTTCCAGACGATCTCCACCGGCTTCCCGGTCCGCGGCGGCTCGCTGATGTGCAGGGTGGCGGTGCGCCGCTTGCGCCGCACCAGCACGCTCGCCGGAGCCGCGGCGGTGAGCTGCCCCACCGTACCGGGCTGCCAGAAGTTCACCGCGGTCAGCCCGAGTGAGCGTACGGCGACGCCCTGCTGTGCCGCCGTATTGGTCAGTACCTCCAGCCAGCCGCGGTCGGCCGCGCGGGCCGCGAGCGTGCGGGGCGAGGCGCCGGGCATCAGCAGATACGCGTACGAGGCGTCCACCGGGTCCGTGCCGTGGTCGAGCCAGAGGGTCTGGAAGGTGCGGGTCTGCCGCTCGGTCGAGCTGGTGGTGTTGATGTCGTGCCACGCCCCGGTGCGTGCCTCGCGCAGGGTGTGCAGCGCGTCCGTGCCACCGGGGAAGACCCATCCGCCGTGGCCCGCGAGGTGGGCCCAGCGCGGCCGGCCGCGGTCGTCCAGCGTGAACGCGGCCTTGCCGTCGGCTCCGAGGTTGCGGTTGTCGACCACCGTCTCGACCGGGACGCCGTCGGTCGCGGTGATCCCCGCACCCAGGCAGATCACCGTGTCGGCGACGCAGAACCAGGACTTGTGGGCCTGGAGGGTGGAGAGCAGCCCCTTCACCTGCTGGCCGACGGCCGCGAACTCGCCGTCGCTCGCTCCGCCCACCCACTGGACGGCCGGCTTGGCGGCGCCCCACTCGCCGCCCGCCTCATCGGCAAGCCGCTTGGTCGACACGGTGGTTCCGGGCATCCGGTACGGGTCGACGGTCGGCCAGAACCAGTCGGTGTAGTGGTCGTTCGCCTGCTTGCCCGGCCACCAGTAGAGCATTCCGGCGCCGGTGTGCCAGCCGTGCAGGTTCTCGCCGTTGCCGCACTCGTAGTACGAGATCCGCTCGGAGGACATCGAGATGTTCGCCGCCCAGCCGGGGCGGCGGTGCACCGCGCGGTCCATGGAGGCGAAGAGGTTGTGGGCGACCGGTTCCGGGGCCGCCGCCACCGGGGCGGCGGCGACCGCGTGCAGCCGGGAGAGGTCGGCGACGCCGAACTGCGTCGCGGTGAGGATCGGGGTCGTGGTGTCCCGCTCGATCCAGCCCTTGACCATCCCCTGCCAGCGCAGCCGCTCGGCATCGGACGCACCGCCCGCCATGACCGCTATGGCGGCGATCAGCCCCTTCCCGTGGAAGTGGTCGCTGCGCATCACGTGCTGGTCGTCGCTGGCGAGGTAACCGCGGCTGACCGCACGCCCGTTGACGCTGTCCATGGCCAGGCCGTTGTAGATGATGGGCGCGTAGGCGTGCTCGACGCTGTCCAGGATGATCTGCCGGTTGGGGTCGGTGACGTCCCAGGTGGAGCCCGCGAGCAGGGTGAAGAGCCGGCCGAGGCCGTCCAGCATGACCTGGCCGTAGGTGCCCGAGTAGGCGATCGACGTGTGCTGGAGGAACGAGCCGTCGGGGTAGAGCCCGTCGCTCTTGGTGACGTACGGGAAGACGGGCGAGAGCGCGTCGCGGGCCAGCGCGATCTTCTCCGGGGAGCGGCCGTTCACGCCGCGCATGGTGACCGAGCGGCAGAGGTCGACCCGGTTGGCGCCGGTCGATGTGCCGGAGTAGTCGGCGAGCACCGAGTCGGGGATGAAGTGGTCGACGGCCGCGCAGGCGGCCTGGATCTGGCTGTCGGTGAGGTGGCCGTAGAGGGCGGCCACCAGGTCCATCAGCAGCCGGGGGCTGCCGATCTGCCACTCCCACCAGTTGCCGTAGACCGTCGTCGTGGGGTTGTAGATCTTCGCGGAGAGGTGGTCGATGCCGGTGATCACATCGGCGAGCAGCCCGGCGTCGCCGGTGAGCCCGGTGCCGTCCTGGAGGTACGCCTCGGCCATCGTCCACAGCCGGGTGTAGCTCTGGGTGATGCCGGCCGGCGGGTCGAACGGGTAGTCCGCCCAGAGGGACTTGTCCGCCGGGGCCATCGACGCCCGGAACTGCGTGGCGAGTTGGCCGGTCGCCTTGAGCTGGGACGCGTACGGCTCCGCGGTCGCGTCGTAACCGGTACCGAGCGCCAGATCCAGCCAGCGGCCGCGCAGCGTCGCGAACTCGTCGTCGGAGCCCGCGTCCGCAGCCGTGGCCGTTCCGGCAGTCGACGGCGCGGACGCGGCGGACGGGGCCGCGTTCGCGTACGGCACGGCGGTCAGCGTGAGCGCTCCGGCGCCCGCGGTGGCGAGGAAGGCGCGACGGGACCAGGGGGGCAGCGAGGGCACAGGAGACTCCCGGAGACAGGGGGCGTGGATCTGCTAGCCGCTGGTGTAGCAGGGCCTCAACGGCCGGGCAATGGTCTGGACAACATGAACAGAAAGCGCTTGCTCCCGGATCACCTTGAACCGGGAGCAAGCGCTTTCTCGGTCAGCCTTCCACCGGCCGTCGGCCGGCCCTTCCCACCTCCCTCGACCGGCCCCCCGACCGGCCCGTCAGCCGCCGCAGTGGAAGCGGGCGTCGCCCCAGTCCGCGTGATCGTTGCCGGGCCCGTCGCCGCCGTCACCCGTGACGAGGTCGACGTACTTCGCTCCGGTCACATCGGCCGTCAGCGACCAGGCGCCGTCGGCCCCCTTGAGCACCGGCGACTTGACCTTCTCGGTGCCGTCGGCGACCACGCTGAACTGCACGCTGCCGCGCGTCCCCTGCGAACTGTCGAGACCCGCCTGCGCGGTGAAGGACGTGCACCGGCCGCCCAGGTAGTAGCGGATGGTGCCGGGCGACGCGGTGCCGAGCCCCTTGGCGTACACCGTGCCGCCGATGGTCAGCGGTGTGCCGTCGCCCGCCGCCGTCTCGCCGTTGTCCATGTCCTTCTCGGCCGGTCCCCAGCCGTTCTCCATGGACGTCCAGTCGAGATCGCTGGCGTAGCGGTCCTCGGTGGGCGGCGGCGGGAGCGTGCGGACCGAGGCGGACGCGGTCAGCTTCCGGGTGCTGCCGCCGACCGTGTACGAGCCGGTGGAGCGCAGCTCGTAGGGCTGGTACGCCGCGTCGGCCGGCGGGGTGACCTGCCAGGTGCCGGTGGCCTCGGCGCCCGGGGCGACGCTGTCGAAGGTGACCGGCCCCGCGGGCTCGGCCTGCCAGCCGTCGGGAAGGTCCAGGCTCACCGAGACACCGGTCGCCGCGGTCGCCTCGTAGTTGGTGAAGGTGGCCGAGACCTTGTTCTTCGCACCCGGTTCCAGGGTCTGGTCGGCCGGGTCGACGGAGAGCGTGCCGCAGGCGGCCTGTCCGGTTGCCGGGCCCAGGTCGGTCACCGTGAAGTTGTCGAGCACGAAGTCGGCGCCGTCGGGTGCCCCTTCGGACTTGCGCAGCCCGGTGAAGGTGTCCCCGCAGCCGGCCGTGAGCTGCTCGCTGAAGTGCCCGGTGGTCCGCTGTCTGCCGATGGGGGTGCTCCGGGTCTCCACCGATGCGGCGCCGGAGCCCGACGTACGGTCGTAGCCGTCGACCCACGCATAGGCGCCCGCGTCGCTCGACTGGTAGTCGAACCGCACCTGGTACGCGTGGCCTTCGGCCATCGGGACGGTCCACGGCGCGGTCCGGTAGACGAGGCCGGTGTTCTCCTCGTGCGACTTCAGCGACTGGCCGCTGCCGATGACGTCGTCGATGGCCTTCCCGTTCCAGCCTGCCTGTGTGTACGGGGCGTGCTTCTGCGCGATGTGGGTGCGGGGGTCGGTGTCGCCGCCCGCGTCGCCCTTGAGGAAGGGTCCCCAGCCCTGGTCGACGTGTTCGAAGTCCTCGGACGCGACCGTCCCCGCCCTGACCGTCGGAGCGTTCGCCACGACCCGGATGTCATCGAGCCGCACCGTGGCCGCCGAGCCCTTCGCGGCCTCGATCCTGAGCGTGGTGGCGCCGTGCTCCGGTGCGGTGAAGTTGACCGCGGCCCGTTGGAACCAGGTGCCGTGCCAGTCGGATGCGGCGACCATGTTCTTCGCGGTCGACCGCTCGACCACCACCGACTTGCCGCCCGCCGAGAGCGTCGTACGTCTCGACCTGCCGGGCTGCACCTCGATCCAGGCCGATGCGGAGTAGCGGGCCCCGGGCTTGAGGCCCCTGAGCTGCTGGGAGACGGCCGCCGTGCCGCTTCCGGAGAGCGCTGCGCTGTTGCGGCCCTGACCGTCGGTGTCCCGTACGGCGGTGCCGGTCCGCTGCCAGTCGCTCAGCTTCGCGTCGTTGAAGCCGGGGTCCTCGACCTCGGTGTCCTGTCCCCAGCGGGGATCGGCCTGCTTCGGGGCGTGGTCCGGGTAGAGCACGTACGGCTGGCCCGCCGCCGCCGTCAGGGTGATCCGCCCCTTGACCGGCTTGACGGTGCCGGCCCTGGTGCGGCCGTTGTCGGTGAGCTTGTAGACGGTGTACGTCCCGCTCCCCGGCACCTGCCAACTGGTCGTGCCACCCGTCTTGTTGTAGTGGTAGAGCTTCTTGCCGCCGTCCCACGGGATCAGGTAGTCGTTCCCGTCGATGACCTGCCGCCCGTGGTCGTAGACGGCACGCCTGCCGTCCTTGACGGTGCCGGTCACCCCGCCGGTGAAGGTGATGTCGTTGCCGTCCCAGCGGGTGATCTTCTGGTGCTGGAGATATTTGGCGGGGAGGTCCTTCTGCCAGACGGTGTCGTAGAACTTCGTCCAGTCGGTCTCGCCCGTCCAGCCCTCGAACTCCTGGATGGCGGTCTGGCCGAGGACCGGATCGTTGTTCCAGACGTCCTTCTCGTCGTTCCGGATGAACCGGATGATCTTCGAGTTGAGGCCCTTGTTGTGGGCGTCGCCGTAATCCAGGTCATTGGCCCAGTGCGACCAGAGCGTGTCCCGCTCGAACTTGTCCGCCCACTCGGACGCCAGGTTCCAGCCCTGCTGGCGGACGGCCTCGGCGGTCTTGTCGGCGATCCAGCCGTGCGTGTAGTAGACGTCGAGGTAGAGCAGCGAGAGGTTGGGGTCGGTCTCGTTCCGCAGCTGCTGGAGCCGGTCGGTCAGGTCGCCGCTGTTGATGTCGTGGCGCTGGTCGATGTAGTAGCTCTGGTCCAGCCAGTTCCAGCCCTGCGCGCTCTTGTCGACCAGGCTGTCGTCGAAGTGGTGGGCGACCGGGTAGGCCTCGGTGGCGTTGATGTGCGCACCGAACGTGGCGCCCCACTTCTTGCCGTCCTTGAGCAGCTTGTTGAGGTCGGTGAGGCCGCCGGCCCGGGTGTTGTAGTTGCCCCCGTAGTCGGGGTGCGCCGAGTCGTGGCCCTCGGACTGGTAGCCCTTGAGCAGGGCGAGCTGACCGAGGCCGTCGGTGGCGAGCGAGATGCGCTTGACGTCGTCCAGCGTGCGCAGGAAGGGGTGGGTGGCCTGGCTGGCGAAGTTGAACGGGATGTGGGTGATCACCCGGTCCGGGGTCTCGTTCCCGCCCTTGGGCTCGATGCCGATCGTGCGGAACGCGACGGCGCCGTCCTGCCAGTCGACCACCTTGTCGCCGTTGGCGTCCGGCGTGACGACGACCTTCGCCCAGGGCAGGTTGTTCCCGCTCTCCGGCTTGGCGGCGCCGTCGCCACGGTAGGTCCACTGCCCGGACCAGACCCCGACCCGGACGCTGCCGTCGGCCTCCTTCTGCGCCTGGTGCCAGAAGCGGGCCGCGTCGCCGTTGGTGGCGCCGGCCGGCTTGTCGTACGAGGAGTTGGACTCGACCGCTGCGGCCAGCTGCCCGGTGTTGACGATGGCGTAGGTCGCCCCGACCGGTGAGGCGTCGGCCCCGGTGTCCGCCGTGACCTTGCCGAAGACGTCGGCGGTACGGGTCGAGTCCGCGTCGAGCCGGGTGAAGGCGGTGGCGGCTCCCGGGTCGTCGGACCCCACCGAGACCAGATCGTGGCCGGGGATGTCGATCGTCCCGACCCGGAACGCCGCGGTGTCCCGTACGGCGGTCACCCTGAACGTGGTGGCGCGCCCCGAGACCGAGAGCTTCGCGTCGATCTCGATCCCGGGCAGGGCGGCGAAGGTGAGGGTGTACGCGGCGGACGAGGTCCGGACCACGGGTGCGCCCTTCACCTGGACCGGGTACGCCTTGCCGTTGAGGGTGACGGCGGTGACCGGCTGCGTGCTGCCGAGCAGCCGCGATCCGGTGCCGCGGTCGGTGTACGAGACGACTCGCGGGAAGTCCCTGGCGACGGCGACCGAGAGCTGGGCCGAGCCGATGACGGCCTCGCCCCCGACGGCGCCGGTCGCGGGCGCGGCGGTGGCGGAGGCAGAGGCGGACGGGAGGGGCCCGGCCAGGGCGAATACGGCGGAGGACGCGGCGACGAGCGCGCGGACGGATCTGTATCTTCGGGGCATGGTCACTGGGTATCCGCGCCCCGGCCACCGGTCAACGCCCAATGCCCTTGCGGGCAGCGGCAGTCCAACAGCCGCTGCCCGAAAGTCCAAGCCGGTACCGGGCGGCCGGCCTCAGCAGCCGCCGCAGTTGTAGAACGTGACGTCCCAGTGGCTGCCCTCGTCCGCGTACACATTGCCCGCGCCGGACTTCCACTGCGGGTAGCCGTCACCGCGCAGGCCGATGTACGTGAACGTGTTCTTGACGTAGTTGGTCAGGCAGGTGGTCTTGGCGATGTCCAGCTTGTAGCCGTTCCAGTGCGAGTACGTGCCGGACGCGTGGCCCGTCTCGGTGCCTCCCGTGATGTTCATGGCGCAGCCGAGCGCGCCCTTGAGCGTCTGGGCGCCCTGTGCGGTGGCCAGGTTGAGCTGGTCGAAGGAGGTGCAGGTGGCGACGTTCCGGTCGGAGCAGCCACCGGACGACGACCAGGTGATGCCGGACGAGCGGAACATCGACGTGGCCGTGGCGTGACTGATCTTCGTCGCGGCGAAGGCGTCGGTGGCACCTCCGAGGACGCCGACGCCGGGCGCGAAGAGGACACCGAGGACGAGCGCGAGCGCGGCGAGAACCGGGCGGAGTTTCATGGGGGATTCCTCCTGCTGATGACTGCGATGACTGCGATGACTGCATGGAGTGCGATGTCGGCGTTGTCCGCGTTGTCCGTGGGGCTGCTGTGCAGGTGGAGCGGGACAGATAGTGCCGCAGTTCTACGCGCGTCCGCCAGAGGGCCGTCACCGTGCACCGGACACCGGTCCGCGAAGCCGCCCGCACACTCGTCCGCACGCCCGTCCGCGCACCCATCCGCACACCCCGCCGCACACTCTTGACGAAGATGTTGAATTTTGAACCAGATGGCTCTATGGTGAATCTCGTTGAAGGTTAAACAACCTTGGCGAACGCCACCTGTGCACGCACTCCCGCGCTCACGCACCACCCATCACGCACCACCCATCACCCGAGGAGGAGCCATGGCTCTGTTCAACCGCAAGTCCCCCACCGCCCCGGCCACCACCGCCACCCTCCCGGTGGACCCCGCCCTGGCCGCTCTGTCCGGCGACTACAGCATCGACCCGGCCCACAGCGCCATCAGCTTCACCGTGCGCCACGCCATGGTGACCAACGTGCGCGGCTCCTTCACCGAGCACGAGGGCACGCTGCACCTGGACGGCTCCGACCCCTCGAAGTCCACCGCGGCCATCGACATCCGGATCGAGAGCATCGACACCGGCATCGCGGACCGCGACGGCCACCTGCGCAGCGGCGACTTCTTCGACGCCGAGCAGTTCCCGCACATGACGTTCCGCTCCACGCACGCCGAGCAGCTCGGCGGCGACACGTACCGCATCGTCGGCGACCTGACCATCAAGGACGTCACGAAGCCGCTCGCCATCGACCTGGAGTTCAACGGCTCGGCCACCGACGTCTACGGCAACCAGCGCGTCGGCTTCGAGGGCAGTACCGAGATCCTGCGCTCCGACTGGGGCCTGACCTGGAACGCCGCCCTGGAGACCGGTGGCGTCATGGTCAGCGACAAGGTCAAGCTGGCCTTCGACATCTCGGCGATCAAGTCCGCCTGATCACGGACCCGTTGCCGCTCCTCGCCCACGCCGGTGCGCCGCGACCCGTTCGCGGGTGGCGCACCGGCGCGAGCAGTACCGGCGGGCAGGACCACTGCCCTCCACGACGAAGACGTTCCCGCAGCCCGTCGAGGCACAGACGCCGCCCGGCGGGCGCTGGCGGTCCCAGAGGCGGACGGCCAGCGCCAGACAGGACGAGGCGAGGAACCACTCGCCCCACGGCGCGTCGTCATCGCGGTCGAGGTGCGGATGCCAGGGCGTGCTGCCGTCGTGCGAGGTGAGACGGAGGCGGCCGGTGCTGCGTCGCAGCAGCCCGTTCACGGCTGACGCGGCGGCGTCGGCCCCCTCGGCCGCGAAGACCTCGCGCAGCGCGCGGGCGGCGGACCGCAGCTCTTCCATATCGCTTGCGGAGAGCGCGAGTTCACCGGTTTCGCCGTGGGTGTGCAGCACATCGGCCACCTGCCCCGCCGTCGCGGTCTCCAGGCTCAGGACGTTGATCAGAGCGGCGGTCCGCTCCAGGGTCTCGTTCGGGGTGAGCACCCGGCGAATGTAACGCATCTGGCGCAGGATTCGGTTACCTGCGTAACGTGATCGTGATGGAGAAGCGTTACTCACTGGCCCGCTACACCACCGGAGCCGTGGCGGCCCGTACCGGGGACGAGATGTCCGGGCCCGCCCTGCTGCTGGCCGGGCTCGCGGCCACCGGTTCCGCCACGGCCGCATCGGCGGTCCTCGCCGGTCTCACGGTCTCGGCGGCGGTCGGCGGCCCCGTGTTCGGCGTGCTCCTCGACCGTTCGCCGCGGCCCGGCCGCCTGCTGGCCTGCACCCTCACGCTGTACGCCATGGCCCTCGGCGCCCTGCTGCTCAGCCTCGGCCGGGTCCCGGTCGCCTGCACCGTACTGATCGCGGCGGCCGGCGGACTGCTCGGACCGGCGCTCTCGGGCGGCTGGACCTCCCAGCTCCCGCGCGTCGTCGCCCCCGGAGCGCTCCCCCGCGCGAACGCCGTCGACGCGATGACGTTCAACCTCGCGAGCCTGGCAGGGCCCGCCCTGGCCGCAGCGGCCGCCGCTTCGGCGGGCGCGCCCAGCGGTGTGGCCGGGTCGGCCACGCTGATCTGTCTGGCCCTCCCGGCCGCCTGGGCACTGCCCGAACGGAGCGTTACGGAAGGGACTGCCGCACGCCGGCGGGTCCACACCGACCTCACCGCCGGATTCCTCGCCATCGCCCGCTCCCCCACCCTGGCCCGCGCGACCACCGCATCCGTCGTCTCGTGTGTGGGCAGCGGCGCGCTGCTCGCCTGCACCCCGCCGCTCGGCGAACGGGTGCTCGGCGGCGCCGACCGGGGCGCGGTCCTCCTCGGCGTCGCCGCGGTAGCCGCCCTGGCCGCGAACACCCTGCTCTCCCGCCGCCCGGGGCTGCTGCGCCCCGACACGGTCGTCCGGCTCAGCACCGTGGTCCTGGCCGCAGCCCCGGCCCTCGCGGCGACCGGCCGACCGGTGCCGGTCGCCGCGTCGGCCGTTCTCACCGGGATCGGTGAAGGCCCGCAGCTCACCGCCCTGTTCGCGATCCGGCACCGGGAGGCGCCCGCCCGGTTGCGCGGCCAGATCTTCACCACTGGCGCCAGCCTGAAACTCACCGGGTTCGCCATCGGCGCGGCCATCGCCGGGCCGCTCGCCACCTGGTCGCTGCCCGGCGCACTGCTGGCAGCGGCCGGGGTCCAGCTCCTGGCCGCTGCCAGCTCGTTCTGATCCGCTCAGCCGCCTTGGCGGGCGCCCGGCTCGGTGATGCGGGCGAGCCAGCGCAGCAGCAGGGCGGTCTCCACGGGTTCCAGGGCGTCGGTGCCGTTCAGTTCCAGCTGAGCGTGCAGACGCAGAGCCGCCGAGTGCAGGGGGTCGCCCTCGTCGTGTCCGGTCGGCCGGGTGAGCACCCTGGAGAACATGGCATCGCGCATCAGGTGCGAGACCGTGGAGTCACTGAACAGCGCTGGGGCTGCGATGTGGTGGAGCGCGATGCCGACGTTCGCGGACAGGATCAGCTCTGCGGCGGTGCGCGGTTCGGTTCTGAGGGCGCCCACCGCCGCACAGCGGACGAGCGCCGCGACAAGGAGGTCGAACACGCGCTGCCGGGCGGTGGAGTGCGACCAGGGCCGGGGCGTGAACATCAGTTGGTAGAGCGCCGGATGTTCCCTGGCGAAGGCCATGTGACCGTCCCATCCGGCCAGCAGGTCGGTCACCGGGTCCCCGGTCTGCTCCTGGGCCGCTTTGAGCGCGGCGTATCGCTCGTAGCCGTGGTCGGCCACCGCGTCGAGCAGTCCGCGCTTGTCGCCGAACAGCCGGTAGAGGACCGGCTGCGTCACGCCGACGGCCTCGCAGACCGCACGGGTCGCCACGTCGTGGTCCGAAGAACCCGCCAGTTGCTGCAGCGCGGCTTCGATCATCGCCGCGCGGATCGTCGCATCCGCTTCCATGAAATCAACGATACGCGACATGGCTAGCGCCGATAAAGGCGCCGTGCTAGCGTCGCCATATCGTCGATTCCACAAAGGGATATCAGCGATATGGAAAGGATGGCTCATGAACGGGCAGCAGCGTGTCGCCGTGGTCACGGGTGGTTCCCGCGGTATCGGCCGGGCGGCAGCGATCACCCTCGGCTCCCGCGGTTACGCCGTCGCCGTGGGGTTCGCGGGGTCGGCCGACGCCGCGAACCAGGTGGTCGAGACGATCACCGCCGCCGGAGGCCGGGCGATATCCGTGCAGGCCGACGTGGCCGACGAGAACGCGGTCGCGGCGGCGTTCGACTCGGCGGAGAAGGAGTTCGGCGGCGTCGACGTCGTGGTGAACTCCGCGGGGCGGATGGGCCTGTCACCCATCGCTGACCTCGACCTGGCCGTCCTGGACGACCTGTACCGCACCAACATCCGCGGCACCTTCGTCGTGGCGAGGGAGGCCGCACGGCGCGTGCGCGCCGGGGGCGCCATCGTCAATCTGTCCACCTCGGTGGTGGGCCTGCAGTTCCCCGAGTACGGCGCCTACGCCGCCAGCAAGGGAGCCGTCGAGGCGATGACGCTTGTTCTCGCGCGCGAGCTGAGGGGCCGCGACATCACGGTCAACGCCGTCGCCCCCGGCCCCACGGCCACCGAATTGTTCTTCGAGGGCAAGGACGAAGCCACGATCGAACGGCTCGCCAAACAGCCCCCGCTGGAACGGCTCGGCACCCCCGAGGACATCGCCGAGGTCGTCGCCTTCCTGGCCGGCCCCTCGGGGCACTGGGTCAACGGACAGGTCCTGCGCGCCAACGGCGGGATCATCTGACGCCCGGCAGCCACGCTCCGGACCTTTCGCCACCACATCTCTTTTCCCGTTTGCCCAACACCCCATCGGAGAGCAGGAATCACCATGCCTTTCGCCAACCTCAAGGTGCCCGCGGAAACCCTGACGCAGGAGTCGAAGAAGAAGCTCATCGACGCCGTCACCGACGCCTACGCCGATGTCTACGGTGAGCGCGCCCGGGCCACCACCCTGGTGGTCATCGACGAGGTCCCCGACGGGGGCTGGGGCGTGGGCGGCACCGTACTCACGGCCGAAATGCTCGGCAAGAGCTGACCGCCTGCCGGCGCGGCGGGCACCACCGGGCCCGCCGCGCTGCCCGAGCACCTCACGTCACCCTCTGCTCGGATTCCGGGCCGGAAAACAGGCACTGAAACCCGCACCACACCGTCTTGCCCGGGTTCCGTTCCCCCACGCCCCACTTGTCCGCCAGGGCCGCCACGACGAACAGCCCCCGACCGCCCTCCGCCTCGGTGGACTCCTCCGGCACGCGTACCTCGCCCGGACCGCTGTCGTGGATCTCCACATGAAGCAGCCCGTCGCGCTCCAAGTACAGATGCAGCCGAAATCCCCGGCCGGGTGGGACACCGTGCAGCAGTGCGTTGGTGGCCAGCTCGCTCACACAGAGCAGCACATCGTCCGTACGGACCGGAGGGCCCCAGTCGGCGAGCGCCTCGGCGGTGAACTTCCTGGCCCGGGGGACGGACCTGCGCTCCCGCCGGTAGAACGCCTCGCGGAAGTAGGGGAGTTGGAGTTCCTGGTTCATGCACCGACCGTCACGCACTGTGACTAGGGTGAGCCAGTGAGTGAAGGCGTACAGATTCCTGGTACGCCGCGAAACCGGTCATTTACGGCCACGGGCGGGAAGGCAGACGCCATGCACCCGGCGAACAAGCGCAAGAAGAACCCCTCCTGGCACCTGATCGGTGCGCAGCTCAGACACTTCCGCAAACGCGCCCGCCTGACGCAGCCGCAGCTGGCCGACGAGGTGAACGTACACGTCGACACGATCGCCTCCATCGAACAGGGACGGCGGCCGCTACAGCCCGACCTGGCCGACCGGCTGGACCGTGCGCTGGATACGGGTGGGGCGCTGGGGGTCGGCGTGGAGGAGATGCCGGACCGGGAGCGGTTCCCGGCATTCGCACAGGACTTCATCGACTACGAGGAGGATGCGCTGACCCTGCTTTCGTACCAGAACCAGGTCATTCCCGGGTTGCTCCAGACCGAGCGCTATGCACACGCCGTTATCGACAGCCTGTATCCGCCGATCAGTAGCGAGCAGGTCGAAGAACGAGTCGCCGCGCGAATCGACCGGCAGCGGATCTTCGACCGCAGGCCGTGGCCACCCATGATGAACTACTTGATCGAAGAGGTCATCCTGACCCGCCCCCTCGGCGGGAGCGCGGTTCTGAACGAGCAGCTGCGACACCTACGTCGGTGCGCCGAACTGCCTTTCCCGGGGCTCCAGATCGTGCCCACACGGCGGGGGCGGCACGCTGGACTCGACGGCCCGATGGTTCTGCTGGAGACCCCCGAGCACCATCATCTCGTCTACCTCGAAGGCCAGCGCATCAGTGTCCTGGTCGACGATCCAGATGAGGTCAGCATCTATCAACAGAAGTATGGAATGCTGCGTTCGCAGGCTCTCACCCCCGAAGAAAGCCTGAGTCTGCTGGACGATCTGGCAGGAGCGTGATGAGTCTCACCTGGTTCAAGTCCAGCTACAGCGGTGACGAAGGCGGCAACTGCGTAGAAGTCGCCTGCGACTGGCACAAGTCCACGTACAGCGGCAGCGAAGGCGGCGACTGCGTAGAAGTAGCAGCCCACCCCCGCGCCATCCACGTCCGTGACTCCAAGGTCACCGACGGCCCCATCCTGACCGTCGCCCCGCGCGCCTGGGCCGCCTTCCTCGCCGAGCGCTGACGCGTAGCGCTTACGCTCCTCCTCGTCGTCGTGCACCAGGGCACGGCGACGACGAGGAGGTACCCGTGCAGCAGCAGGCGACAGAGGCCGCCCCGCCGGACGTCCAGGGGCGCAAGCAGCGGCTGCGAAGACGGCTGGAGCGGCTGATCGGGATCGCCGCCACCGAGGGAAACGAACTGGTCCCGCTGCGCAACGGCGATGAGATCTTCCCCGCCATGCTGGATGCCGTCCGTACCGCCGAGCACACCATCGACCTGATGACCTTCGTGTACTGGCGCGGGCAGATAGCCCACGACTTCGCGGCGGCCCTGGCGGAACGCGCGCGGGCGGGCGTCCGGGTGCGGCTGCTGCTGGACGGCTTCGGCGCCAAGGAGATCGAGCAGGACCTGCTCGACGCCATGGACGCGGCCGGGGTGCTGGTCGCGTGGTTCCGCAAGCCCCTCCGGCTCTCGCCCTTCAAGCAGAATCACCGTTGCCACCGCAAGGCTCTCGTCGTGGACGAGCACACGGCCTTCACCGGGGGTGTCGGCATCGCCGAGGAGTGGTGCGGGGACGCCAGGGACTCGTCCGAGTGGCGCGACACCCACGTACGGCTGCGCGGGCCCGCCGTGGACGGGGTCGCCGCCGCCTTCGCGCAGAACTGGGCGGAGTGCCACGACGAACTGTTCGACCACCGCGACCGGTTCACGGGGCACGAGCAGCCAGGCGACGCCACTGTCCAGGTCGTGCGCGGCTCGGCCAGCGTCGGCTGGCAGGACCTGCAGACCCTGATCCGCGTGATGCTCACATCGGCGGAGGAGCGCTTCCGGCTGGCCACCGCCTACTTCGCACCGGACACGTACTTCATCGAGCTGCTGCGTGCGACGGCACGCCGTGGCGTACGGGTCGAGATCCTGCTGCCGGGGCCGCACACCGACCAGCGCGCCTGCCAGTTGGCGGGGCGGCACCACTACGCGGCCCTGCTGGCCGCCGGCGTCGAGATCCGCGAGTACCAGCCCACCATGCTGCACACCAAGATCATCACGGTGGACCACGTCGCGTCCCTGATCGGCTCGACCAACTTCAACCGCCGGTCCCTCGAACATGACGAAGAGGTCATGCTCGCGGTCCTGGACGAGACGTTCACCGAGGCGCTGGACGCCGACTTCGACGCCGACCTGAAGCGCAGCGAGGCGATCGATGCCACACGCTGGAGCCGTCGTGCGCTGTCCGAGCGGGTACGGGAGACGGCCGTGCTCCCCATCCGGCGCTTCCTTTGAGTCCGGCCCGTCCGGCCTCTGTTACGAAGTGTGTTACCAAGTGCGGACAGAACCTGGCGAACAACTTCTGACAGGGGTCCATCTCACAAGGTGTAGCGAACAGAAGAGCTGGCAGGCCACCCCGCGGAAGCGGGTGCAGACGCCGGATCCTGACCACAACCCTTGGGGGAGCGCCATGATGACCAGTCGCCGTGCACGCCGTACCGTCCGTTCCGCCGGCCTGGTGGCCGTCGCCGCCGCTGCGGCGTTCTCGCTGACCGCCTGCGGGAGTGGGGACAGCAACGCCGCGGGCCAGGGCACGAAGGACTCGGCCGCCACCTCCGCGTCCCACTCCACCGGGAACGCCGGTGCTGCGGGCGACTCCAAGACCGACGGCTCGAAGGCCGGCGCTTCCAAGGCCGGCGGCTCCCAGGGCGGCGGCGACCAGAGCATCGCGGACAAGAGCGGGACGACGGCCGAGGCGGGGCCGTCCCTGGACCACAGCCAGCGCCTGCCGGACGGCAGCACGGCCAAGATCTACCAGGTGGGTGCCCAGAAGTACCGCGCCGACATCGTCAGCCACGGTTCGGTTCTGGGCTCGATGGTGACGCACAACACCGACGCCGGGCTCGACTTCAACGACATGTTCATCGTGCTCGGGATCGACGGCTCGCTCCACTCCTGGATGGGCGGCGGACACCAGGGTCCGGGCACGTTCACCGTCGCGGGCGACTGGAAGGTCAAGGTCACGGAGCCCGGCGAAGGCCACTACCGCGCCCAGATCATCGGCCATGACGGGGTGGCCGCCACCCTGGACGCCAACGAGCACGACGAGGGCCTCGACGCCAACGGCATCTACATGGTGCTCAGCGCCTCGGGCGTGCTCAGCGCCCACGCGTAACCCGCCATGCCCACTGGGGCGGTGGAGCTGCTCCGGCAGTTCCACCGCCCCGTTGTCGTCAGCGGCCGCGGTGTTGCCAGCGGCCCGGTGTTGTCAGCGGCCCATTGTCGTCAGCGGCCGTCCGGCAACGCGCGGCTCGCGGCGCCGCGTTCAGCCGTGCATGGCGGGCACCGCCACCCGGCCGCCGTCCGGCTGCGCCGCGCCCTTCGGTACGGCCTTGATCGCCACCGTCGTCACCATGGCCACGGCAAGCAGTCCGCACGAGGCCCACAGGGCGGGCCCGTAGCGGTCCGCGCCGTGCGCGCCGCCGCTCGCCGCGACCGTGATCAGCGCGGAGGCGAGCGCCGTCCCGAGTGAGGCGCCGATGCCGAAACAGGCGCCGTTCAGACCGGGCAGCGCGCCCTTCTGGTCGTCGGGGGACGAGAGGACGGCCAGGCCGTTGAGCGCGGTGATGCTCAGGCCGTTGTACGTGATCCCGAGCACCGCGAGCGCGGCGGCGAAGATCCACTGATGGGTCATGAACGGCACCGCGACGACGAACGCGATCAGCGAGCCCGCGGAGCCGAGTACCACGCTGCGGCGCCAGCCGATCCGCGGGCCGAGTATGCCCGCGAGGGGAGCGCCGATCACCCCGATGGCCTGGGCGGGTGTCGCGAACAGCAGCGCCGAGTGGGTCGCGCTCATGCCGTAACCGGCCTGCGGGTCCTGGGTGAACAGCGGCACGGTGAGCGTGAGCGCCCCGAAGGCACCGGCCAGGGTCAGTACGGTCGTGGCCAGCAGCGGCCAGGCGCGGCGCGAGACGAGGAGCTTCGTGTCGATGACGGTGTCCCGGGCGCCCCGGCCGGCCAGGGCGAACGCGACCAGAGAGGCGAGGCCGCCCAGCACACAGATCGCGGTGGGCACCGAGAGCCAGCCCCACGACTCGCCCTGCGCCAGGCCGATCAGTACGCCCGTCAGGCCGATGGCGAGCAGGGACGTGCCGCGCCAGTCCATGCGGCCCTTCGCGGTCGGCGGCGTGGCGGGGACGGTCCGGTACACGGCGAGGGTGCCGGCCACCGACACCACGAGACCGGCCAGGAAGATGCCGCGGAAGCCGACGGTGTCCGCCAGCCGGCCACCGAAGACGGCGTCCACCCCCGCGAAACCACCGTTGACGGCGGTGATGATGCCCGCGGCCCGGCCGAAGCCCTTGGCCGAGAGGGTGTCGTCCAGGGTCAGGAACGCCAGGGTGAACAGGGCGGCGGAGAAGCCCTGGAGGACACGCCCCACGAGGAACACCCCGATGTCGGGGGCCGCCGCGCAGGCGATATCGCCCGCGATGACCAGGAAGCAGCCCAGCAGCATCATCGGTTTGCGGCCGCGGTAGTCGCTGAGCCGGGCCAGGGTGACCTGCCCGATCGCCGCGAACAGGAAGAACAGGGTCTGCGAGAGTCCGACGAGGCCGCTGGTGGTGTGCAGCCGGTGCATGACGTCGGGGAGGGCCGGGCTGAGCATGGTGGCGTTGAGCTGGTAGCCGAGCACGGCCAGGGCCAGCGCCAGCAGCATTCCGGGACGGCTGTCGGACCGTGGTGTCTCCGGGCGGTCGGCACACGACGACATGGCGGCTCCTAGGAGGGGAGGGCGGGGCAGGGAGTACGGAGCGGCCCGAGGGGGCGTCGGCGCACGGCGAGGGCGGAGACGGGGCGGTGGGTGGTGGGCCGGCCCGTCCGTCCGCCGCTGCCGGCCGGTTCCGCCGATGTGTGCGGAGGTGCGGCAGCCGACGCTCCCGGGGCAGCGGCACCGCCGCGCCCGGAACGCTTTCCACGCCCTGTCCGATCACTTGTCAGACAAGGCGTGATGAAGGTCTGGTCTACCCCCGCACTCGAACAGCTGTCAAGGGTTACCCGCGCCCCAGCGATGCCCGACCGGTCCGCCCGGTCGGGCATCAACACCGCAGGCTGTGCCCGCACTGCGTAGGCTGAGCGGCCGGGCGGCGGCAGCCGGGACAGCCCGATCACACCCCAGGAGATGGCTATGGCTGACAGACAACAGCAGCGGCGCCCGGTCGTCGTCCTGTACGAGCGGATCGTGGAAGCGGTCCATCAGGGCATCTATCCGCCCGGATCGCAGCTGCCGACCGAGCCCCGGCTCGCCGCCGACCTGGGCGTCAGCAGGCCCGCGCTGCGCGAGGCGTTGATCCTGCTCCAGGAGGACGGGGTCATCACGGTGCGGCGCGGAGTGGGCCGCACCGTGAACCACCACCCGCCACAGCGCGGCTTCGAGACCCTCAAACCCATGGAGGAGCTGCTCGGCGCGGGTGCGGCGGTCCGTACCGTACGGCTGGCGCAGACCCTGGAGGAGCCGACCGACTTCTCCGCGCAGCATCTGCTGCTGCCCGCCCACGGCGAGGTCCGGTTCTGGGAGAGCATGATCGAGGTCAACTCCCTGCCGTCCTGCCTCGCCCACGAGTGGGCGGCCACCGACGAGACCCTCACGGGTCTCGGCCTCACCCCGGCGCAGGCGCTCGACACCGCGCCCGGCGCACCGTCGACCATGCTCCGGCTGCTGCTGGATACGGGGCGGGGCATGGCGCTGAAGGGGTCGTCCACCATGGTCGCCACGATGCTCGGCAGCCGCCGCGGCGCGCAGTTCGACCGGCCGTCGGACACCCCGGCCGTCCTGGTGACGCAGGTGATCCACGCCGGGCGGACCCCCGTCATCGCGGCCAAGTACATGCTGCCCACGGGGGCGCCGGCGCTGCCCGTCTGGCAGTCGCGCTGACCGCGGAACCCGTCCCGGCCGCCGAACGGCCCCGTACCGCCCGACCGCGCACCCCGTACCGCCCATGTCGGGGGCGCAGGGGCGCACGCCCCCGGGGCGACCCGCGTTCGTGTTCCGGCCCGTCGGGTCTACACTCGCCTCCCATGCACTTGTCAGACAACACATTCCCCAGCGCGGCGCACACCGTCAGCACCGGCAGCCTCGGCCAGGAGCAGATACGGCAGGCGCCGAAGGTCCTCCTGCACGACCACCTGGACGGCGGCCTGCGCCCGGCCACGGTCGTCGAACTCGCCCGTGACGCGCAGTACGCGGGACTGCCGACCACCGACGCCGCGAAGCTCGGCGGATGGTTCCGCGACGCCGCCGACTCCGGCTCCCTGGAGCGGTATCTGGAGACGTTCGCGCACACCTGCGCCGTGATGCAGACCCGCGAGGCGCTGTACCGCGTCGCCGCCGAGGCCGCGGAGGACCTGGCAGCCGACGGCGTCGTGTACGCCGAGAGCCGCTACGCGCCCGAGCAGCACCTCGAAGGCGGGCTGAGCCTGGAGCAGGTCATCGAGGCGGTCAACGACGGCTTCCGCGAGGGCGAGCGCCGGGCAGCGGCGAACGGCCGCCCCATCCGCGTCGGCACCCTGCTGACCGCCATGCGGCACGCCGAGCGCTCCCGGGAGATCGCCGAACTGGCCCTCGCCTACCGCGACTCCGGCGTCGTCGGCTTCGACATCGCCGGGGCCGAGATCGGCAACCCGCCGGAGCGGCACGTCGACGCCTTCGACCACCTCAGGGCCGCAGGCGCGCACATCACGATCCACGCCGGAGAGGTCGTCGGGCTGCCCTCCATCCAGGAGGCGGTACAGCGCTGCGGAGCCCACCGGATCGGGCACGGAGTCCGGATCACCGATGACATCACCGTCGCCGACGACGGCTCGGTCACGCTCGGCCGGCTCGCCACCTACGTACGGGACCACCGCATCGCGCTGGAGGTCTGCCCGACCTCCAACCTCCAGACGGGCGCGGCCTCCTCGTACGCCGGGCACCCCATCGACCTGCTGCGCCGGCTGAAGTTCCGCGTCTGCGTCAACACCGACAACCGGCTCGTCAGCGGCACCACGATGACGCGGGAGTTCCTGCACCTGTCCGACACCTTCGGTTACGGCCTGGACGAGATGGAGTGGTTCACCGTGAACGCGATGAAGTCCGCCTTCATCCCCTTCGACGAACGCCTCGCCCTGATCGACCAGACCATCCGCCCCGGCTACGCCCAGCTGCGCAACCGGAGCCTCAGCCACCTTCCGGCCGCCCGGCCGGCGACGGCCGGCGTCACCGCGTAACACGTCACCGGCGGAGGGCGCCTGCCGCCGCTCTCCGCCGGCCCCCGGGCCGGCCCGGGGGCTTCGCAGATGTGTACCGGCCCCGGGAACGCGGCCCGTTGGCGCCGGCCACCGAGGACGCGGTCACCGCGCAGTCGGCCCTGCCCCGTTCACCACCCACGGCACCGCGCCGCTCACACAGAGCTTCGATATCCGCATCGGCCGGAACGCGCGCTCCACCGCTGTGAAACTGTCCACACTCGTGATGTCCGTACCTGCGGACGAGCGGCTCCCCCTTGCGGCAGACGGCCTGCGGACGATCTGCGGACAGCCTGCGAACGACCTGTGTCCAGCATGTGGACGGGCCTCCGTCGTGCGCGGCTTGCGCAGGGATCAAGCCCTCGCTGTAATGGCTGCCGCAAAGGAACTGCACCTGTCGCTGCCCGGATCCGCCCTGCGGCCGGCAGGCCCGCAGGATCCACGGAGCCGAGGAGTACGGAAGCACATGAGGGACAGACCTGGTCCGACCGGAATACGCGCCGAGGCCGAAGGCCCGTCCGCGTCGCGCCCGACCGCCGGCGCACGGTGAGGGAAGCGCCGCACAGCGGCGGCGGCAGGTGGTTCCGCCGAGGCCCTACCACTCCTCCCGGGCCCATGGCGCCCGGTGTGCGCGCTCCCGAGCCACCTCCCCCGCTCGGCGCGGTGCACGCGGCCATGCCGCCGCCACCGGGGGCGGCGTCCAGCGGCGAACAGGACGCGGCGCTCATACGGGCCAGCCTCGCGGTGGTCGAACCGCAGGTCGAAGAGGTCGCGGTCTACTTCTACGCCATCCTCTTCGCCCGGTATCCGGCGGTTCGCGAGCTCTTCCCCGCCAACATGGATGTGCAGCGTGACCGGTTGCTCCGGGCGCTCCTGCGGATCGTCGAACTCGTCGACGACCCCGAGAGCCTGACCCGCTTCTGTTCCCATCTGGGCCGGGACCACCGCAAGTTCGGTACGCAGAACGCCCATTACCCGGCGGTCGGCGAGTGCCTGCTCGAAACCCTGTCCCGGTTCGCGGGCCCGGCCTGGACCCCGGAGATCGCCGGCGCCTGGGAACGGGCGTACGGGGCGGTCGCGGACACCATGATGCGGGCCGCCGAGCAGGACGCCCAGCACTCCCCCGCGGCCTGGAACGCCCAGGTGATCGGACACGTACGCCACCAGAGCGGCATCGCGGAAATCACCGTGCAGCCCGACCAGCCGTACCCCTACACCGCGGGCCAGTACCTGAGCCTGGAGTCGCCGTGGTGGCCCAGGGAGTGGCGCCACTACTCGCCGGCGCACGCACCGCGCGCGGACTCGGCCCTGACCTTCCACATCCGCGCGGTCCGGGGCGGCCGGGTCAGCCAGGCCCTGGTCGACCACACAGCGGTCGGCGACTGGCTGCGAATCGGCCCGCCCCAGGGGGACATGGCCATCGACCCGGCCTCCCGCGACGATCTGCTCTGTGTGGCGGGCGGCACCGGGCTCGCTCCCATCCGGGCCCTGATCGAAGAGGTGGCACGGCAGGGCATCTCGCACCGGCGCAGTGTGGATCTGTTCGTCGGCGCCAGAACGGCCGAGGAACTGTACGGCCTGGACGACATGCTCCGTATGTCCCAGCGCCACCCCTGGCTCACCGTCCGCGCGGCGGTCTCCGAGCAGAACATCGTGGGACGCACCGGCTCCCTCCCCCAGGTGCTGGCCGAGTTCGGCCCCTGGGACCGGCACGAGGCATACCTCAGCGGCCCCCAGCAGATGATCTCCGCGGCCGCCGACGTCCTGCTCCGCCGCGGTCTCTCACCGAGGAAGCTGCACTACGACCCATGGGGTGCACCCGCACTCGCCTCGTCAATGCGCCGGGCCCTCGCCCAGGAGGAAGACGATCAGCTGTGACCACCTATGACGGGACGTTCGGCTCCCCCGGGGAGCGGATGCTGCAGGACGCGATGGGGACGGCGGACCGTGCCGCCGACTTCTACGACAGGCAGATGCGGCCCTGTCTCACGCCTGCCATGCGTGACTTCATCGCACGGCAGTACATGGTGTTCCTGTCAACGGCGGACGCGCACGGCGAGTGCGACGCGAGTTTCCGGGCGGGGCCGCCCGGGTTCGTCGTCACGCTCGACGACTACACCCTCGCCTACCCCGAGTACCGGGGCAACGGGGTGGTGGCCAGCGCGGGCAACATCACCGAGAACCCGCATCTCGGCATGCTCTTCATCGACTTCACCGAGCATCACATCGGACTCCATGTGAACGGGCGGGCGCAGGTGTACTCGGCGCACGACCACTACGCCCTGTATCCCCATCTGCCCGCCGACACGGCGCCCGGCAGGCAGCCGCAGATGTGGATACATCTGTCGGTCGAAGAGGCGTACATCCACTGCTCCAAGCACATACCCCACCTGGAGCCCGGGAAGCGGCCCCGCGTATCGCCGGATGAACGGCCCAGGGACTCCGAGTACTTCACCGGGGAACGCCGGCCTGCGCCGTACCCGGCGGCTGCGTCCTACCCGGGGCCGGCAGACCCGGCTCCGTCCTACCCGGGACCCGCGGACCCGGCTCCGTACCCGACGCCCGTGCCCGGCTCTGCGGCCTACCCGGCGCCTCCCGCGCCTCCTGCGGCCCCCGCCCATCACGCCGCCGCCCGGGGCGGGAACTCCTCCGAGGCACCGCCACGGACGCGGCGAGAGCGTCTGCTGAATCTTCTGCGCTGACCGGCCGACCGACCGGGCCGGTCGGCGGGCCCGGCCGGCGGGGATTCCTGCTTGCTCCGCCGGTTCCTACTCCGCCGGTTCCACCCCGGCCCGCAGCAGCCCGTACGTGTACGCGTCCTCCAGCGCCTGCCAGGACGCGGCGATCACGTTCTCCGCGACGCCCACCGTCGACCACTCCGCCGCGCCGTCGCTGGTGGTGATCAGCACGCGGGTGGTCGAGTCCGTGCCGTGCCTGCCCTCCAGGATGCGGACCTTGTAGTCCGTCAGCTCCAGCTTCGCGAGCTGCGGGTAGATGCGCTCCAGGCCCACCCGCAGCGCCCGGTCGAGCGCGTTGACGGGGCCGTTGCCCTCGGCCGTCGCGACGATGCGCTCGCTCTTGGCCCACAGCTTCACCGTCGCCTCGTTGGCGTGCGTGCCGTCGGGGCGGTTCTCCACGATCGCGCGCCAGGACTCGATCCGGAAGTAGCGGCGGGCGCGGCCCTCCGCCTCCTCGCGGAGCAGCAGTTCGAAGGAGGCGTCGGCTGCCTCGTAGGTGTAGCCCTGGAGTTCGCGCTCCTTGACGCGCTCGACGACGCGGGCGACCAGCGCGCGGTCGCCTCCCAGGTCGATGCCGAGTTCCTTGCCCTTGAGCTCGATCGAGGCGCGGCCCGCCATGTCGGAGACGAGCATCCGCATGGTGTTGCCGACCTGCTCGGGGGCGATGTGCTGGTAGAGGTCCGGGTCGACCTTGATCGCGGAGGCGTGCAGCCCCGCCTTGTGCGCAAAGGCGGAGACACCCACGTACGGCTGGTGGGTGGAGGGCGTGAGGTTCACGACCTCGGCGATGGCGTGCGAGATGCGGGTCATCTCGGGCAGCGCGCCCTCGGGGACGACCGTCTTGCCGTACTTCAGCTCCAGGGCGGCGACGACCGGGAAGAGGTTGGCGTTGCCGACGCGCTCCCCGTAGCCGTTCGCCGTGCACTGCACATGGGTCGCGCCCGCGTCGACGGCGGCCAGGGTGTTCGCGACGGCGCAGCCCGTGTCGTCCTGGGCGTGGATGCCCAGGCGCGCGCCGGTGTCCGCGATGACCGTGGCCACGACGGCCTGGATCTGGGCGGGCAGCATCCCGCCGTTGGTGTCGCAGAGGACGACGACATCGGCGCCGGCCTCGGATGCCGCGCGTACGACGGACTTGGCGTACTCCGGGTTGACCTTGTAACCGTCGAAGAAGTGCTCGCAGTCGAGGAAGACGCGGCGGCCCTTCGCGCGGAGGTACGAGACCGAGTCGCGCACCATCGCCAGGTTCTCTTCGAGCGTGGTGCGCAGCGCCAGCTCCACATGGCGGTCATGGGACTTGGCCACCAGGGTGATCACCGGGGCGCCGGACTCCAGCAGCGCGTTGAGCTGCGGGTCTTCGGCGGCAGGGGTGTTGGGCCTGCGGGTGGCGCCGAAGGCCACCAACTGGGCGTGCCGGAAGTCGATCTCCTGCCGCGCACGGGCGAAGAACTCCGTGTCGCGGGGGTTGGCGCCGGGCCAGCCGCCCTCGATGAAACCCACGCCGAAGTCGTCGAGGTGCCGGGCGATCGTCAGCTTGTCCGAGACGGTGAGGTTGATGCCCTCGCGCTGTGCGCCGTCGCGCAGCGTCGTGTCGAAGACATGGAAACTGTCGTCGGTGCCCTTGGCCTTGGCCTCTGTGGTCATGCTGATCGACTCCTGTCGGGTGGGTGGATCCGGAATGTCTGGCTCCACTTGCCCCCATCTTCGCTTGCGCCTCGTTCCCGGCCGAGGTGGGGCCTGGAAACGAAAAAACCCTTCGCGGGTGCGAAGGGTTAGCGCGCGGGTCTGGGGCACGGTGGCCGCGCCGTACGGGTTGGTACGGGTGCGGTCACTGCGGACCGGCGCGCCTGCTGCCGATAATCATGGCGAACGAGGACACGGTGGCAGTCTGCCACACCGTCCACTCCCCGTAGAGGGAATCTCACGATGCGGTCAAGCTCCTGGGCGGGCGCGGCGTGGACCGCGCCCGCGGATCCGGGCGCACCGGCCGGGCGCAGCCGGGGCTCACAGGGCGGAAGGGCTTGTCCTTCCCAGGCTTTCCGGGGCACGGCCGGCCGCGCCCCAGGCTTTCCGGGGCACGGCCGGCCGCGCCCGGGACGGTGGTCCGGTTCAGATCGATGTCGCGGGTCTCCCGCATCGTGAGATACACCACCAGTGAAACGGCCGCGCACCCGGCCACGTACCAGTAGAAGCCCGACTCGGCCCCGGCCTTCTTGAACCAGAGCGCCACATACTCCGCGGTCCCCCCGAAGAGCGCGTTGGCCACCGCGTACGGCAGGGCGACCCCCAGCGCGCGGATCCCGGTCGGGAAGAGTTCCGCCTTCACACACGCGTTGATCGACGTGTAGCCGGTGACGATGAGCAGCGCGAGCAGCGCCAGGCCGAAGGCCGGCCAGAACGTGCCCGCGTGCTTGAGCATCGTCATGATCGGCACGGTCAGGAACGTCGAGCCGACCGCGAAGGTGATCAGGAGCGGGCGGCGGCCGATCCGGTCCGAGAGGAGGCCCGCCAGCGGCTGGATGCACATGAAGACGAACAGCGCGCAGAAACTGACCAGCGAGGCGGTCGGCTTCGGCATGCCCGCGCTGGAGGAGAGGAACTTGGTGAGGTAGGTCGTGTACGTGTAGTACGCGACGGTGCCGCCCATCGTGAGCGCCATGACCAGTACCGCCTCCCGGCGGTGCGCCCAGAGCGCCTTGAGCGTGCCCCGGCTCTCGTCCGCCGCCGCCCCGGACTCCGCGTACACCTCGGTCTCCAGGAGCGAGCGCCGCAGATAGAAGACGACGGCCGCGCCGACAGCACCCACGATGAACGGGATGCGCCAGCCCCAGCTGTGCAGCGCGTCCTCGGACAGGGTGCGCTGGAGGACGATCTGCAGCCCCAGGCCGACGAGTTGACCCGCGGTCATCGACACGTACTGGAAGCTGGAGGCGAATCCGCGCCGGCCGGGGGCGGAGGCCTCGGTGAGGTAGGTGGCGCTGGCCGCGTACTCACCGCCGACGGAGAGCCCCTGGAGCAGCCGGGCGACCAGCAGGACGGCGACCCCGCCGTACCCGGCGACCCCGTAGGTGGGGGCGACCGCGATGAGGATCGCCGACAGCGACATCAGGGTGACGGTGAGGGTCAGCGCGGCCTTGCGGCCCTTGCGGTCACCGATCCGGCCGAGCAGCCAGCCGCCGACGGGTCGCATGAAGAACCCGACGGCAAAGATCCCCATGGTGTTCATGAGGTTCGCGGTCTCGTTCCCCTTCGGGAAGAACGCGTCGGCGAAGTACACCGCGAAGGTGGCGTACACGAACCAGTCGAACCACTCGACCATGTTGCCGGCCGAACCGACCCAGACTTTCTTCCACTGCTCTCGTCCCATGGGGATTCACGGTGGCGCAGGCGCCTGACGGCCCACAAGAGGGCAGCACGCAACGATCACGCGTACTTGTGTGCGTTGCGTTCCCCGGACGGCCCGTTCACATCCGCAGGGCGAGCGCCTCGTCGATGAAGTCGCTGACGTGGGCCAGGACTTGGGGCCTTCCCGAACCGGGGAGTGCCATCGCGACATGGGTGCTGAAGCCGTCGAGCAGCGCCCGTATCCGGGTCGCGAACCGCTCGGAGTCGACCGCCCGCAGCTCACCGCGCGACGCCCCCTCGACCAGCAGGGCGACCAGATCGCGGTGCCAGGACAGCTCGATGTCGAGCAGCCGGGCACGGGTGTCGTCGTCGACGCCGTGCGCCCGGTTCCACAGTTCGAGCCAGAGCGACCAGTGCGGATCACGGGGGCCCGCGGGGACGTACAGGTCGATGTAGGCGTCGAGCCGTACGCGGACCGGTACCTGCTGGGCGAGCGCCGCCCGGCGGTCCATGCCGAGCAGCTCCTCGCTCCATTCGAGGGTCTGGAGGAGGAGCTCGTCCTTGGAGCGGAAGTAGTACAGGAGGTGCCCGCTGCTCATCCCGACCTCGCGGCCGAGCCCCGCCATGGTGAGCTTCTCCAGGCCGCCGGTGGCGATGCTGGCCATGGCCGCGGCCAGCAGGCTCTCGCGAGGCGGGGCGTTCTTGCGCGCGCGGGCCGCCGGTTCGTTCATGCCGCCCAGAATATGGGATGCGCCGGCGGCCGCCGCGGGCCCGTCCTTGTCCACTGCTGAGCCTCCTGCCCCGGACCTAGCCGACCAGCGGCTGCTGCTGGGTGATGCAGTGGATGCCGCCGCCGCCGGCGAAGATCGTCCGGGCGTCGACCTGTACGACGGTCCGGTCCGGGAAGAGCTCCTGGAAGACCGCGGCCGCCTCCTTGTCCCGGGGATCACCGAACGAGCAGAGCACCACTCCGCCGTTGCAGAGGTAGTGGTTGATGTACGAGTAGTCGACCCACTCCTCGTCGGCCTTCAGGACGGTCGGGGCCGGGACCTCCACCACCTCCAGCGGGCGGCCCTTCGCGTCGGTCTCCGCACGGAGCTGCGCCACGATCCCCATGCACAGCTCGTGGTCGGGGTGGGCGGGGTCGGGCTGGGTGTGGGCCACGATCACACCGGGCCGCGCGAACGCGGCCACGATGTCGACATGTCCCCGGGTCCCGAACTCGCCGTAGTCGCCGCTGAGTCCGCGCGGCAGCCAGATCGCCTTCGTGGTGCCGAGCCGGGCGTGGATCTCGGCCTCGACCTGGGCGCGGGTCCAGTCGGGGTTGCGCTCCGGGCCGAGCTGGACGGTCTCGGTCAGCAGGACCGTGCCCTCGCCGTCCACGTGGATCG
This sequence comes from Streptomyces sp. NBC_00440, assembly GCF_036014215.1. Lineage (NCBI taxonomy): Bacteria > Bacillati > Actinomycetota > Actinomycetes > Kitasatosporales > Streptomycetaceae > Streptomyces > Streptomyces sp. NBC_00440. The sequence goes on along the minus strand of NZ_CP107921.1, from coordinate 5,999,672 downwards.
CACCGCCCTCGTTGACCAGCTCCGAGGTGAGGGTCTGCGCCCCGGCCAGGTCGGAGACGTACGCGCCGATCTTGGAGTCGTGCCCCCAGCGGGCCCAGGACTGGGCGCCCCAGCCGTTGAACGTCCAGTCCACCGCGGCCAGCCGGTCGCCGTCGGTGACGAAGGTCGGGCCGATGTCGCGCATCCAGGCGTCGTCCAGGTCGCGCTCCACCAGCTCGATGTCCGGGCCGAGCAGCGCACGGGCATCCGCGGACTGGCCGGGGCCGGTCACCATGGTCACCGGCTCGAAGCGGCGGACCGCCCGAGCCACGGCAGCCCATGCCTCGCGCGCCTGCGCCAGGCCCACCTCGTCGTCGAAGGTGGGGTTGGGGCCGGGCCAGGCCATCCAGGTGCGCTCGTGCGGGGCCCACTCGGGCGGCATACGGAACATGGCGGGTCCTCCGGGGGATCGGTCTGACGCGGATTGAAGGCTGTGCGGTGACAAGCTGCGGTTCGGAGAAAGCGGCGGATCAGGGGGAGGCGGGGATCAGAGGAAGTACAGACGGTTGAGCGAGACCGACTCCGCGGCCTCCGACTCCAGCGGGTCGCCGTCGAGCGTGACGAGACCCGTGCGCTGGTTCACATCCACCTGTCCCGTACGGGAGTTGAGACGCAGGTCGGCCGGACCGATGCCCCGAGTGCCCCGCACGGCGACGCGCCGGCGGCGGGTCGGCATGTGGTCGCTGCCCAGGTCTATGGCGGCCTGCGCCACGAAGGCCACGCCGAGGTCCGCCGCCGTCGCCCCGTAGGAGCCGAACTGCGGCCCGAGGATCAGGGGCTGGCAGGTGTCGGTGGCGGCGTTCGGGTCGCCGGTCACGCCGTACGCCGGGAAGCCCGACTTGAGGACGAGCTGCGGCTTCGCGCCGAAGGAGTCGGGCCGCCACAGCACGATGTCCGCGAGCTTGCCGGTCTCGATGGAGCCGATCTCGTGGGCGAGACCGTGTGCGATGGCCGGGTTGATGGTCAGCTTCGCCATGTACCGCAGGACACGGGCGTTGTCGTCGTCGCCCTCCGCGCCGCGCTCGGCCTTCATCTTCCCGGCCATCGCGAAGGTCCGGCGCACGGTCTCGCCCGCGCGCCCCATGCCCTGCGCGTCGGACGAGGTGATCCCGATCGCGCCCAGGTCGTGCAGGACGTCCTCGGCGCCCATCGTCCCGGCCCTGATCCGGTCGCGGGCCATGGCCGCGTCGCCCGGGAGATCGGTCTTCAGGTCGTGTACGGAGACGATCATCCCGTAGTGCTCGGCGACCGCGTCCCGGCCGAACGGGAGCGTCGGGTTGGTGGACGAGCCGATGACGTTGGGGACCCCGGCCATCTTCAGCACGTTCGGCACATGGCCGCCGCCGCACCCCTCGATGTGGAACGCGTGGATCGTACGGCCGTCCAGAACGCTCAGGGTGTCCTCGACCGACAGGCACTCGTTCAGGCCGTCACTGTGCAGGGCGACCTGGACGTCGTACTCCTCCGCGACGCGCAGCGCGGTGTCCAGGGCGCGGGTGTGCGCGCCCATGTCCTCGTGCACCTTGAAGCCGGACGCGCCGCCCTCGGCGAGCGCCTCCACCAGCGGGGCCCGGTCGGACGACGAACCGCGGGCCAGGAAGCCGATGTTGACCGGCCAGGCGTCGAAGGCGTTGAACGCGTGGCGCAGCGCCCAGGGCGAGTTCACCCCGACACCCCAGACCGGGCCGAACTCCTGGCCGATGATGGTCGTCACGCCGGAGGCGAGCGAGGCCTCCATGATGCGCGGTGAGAGCAGGTGGACGTGCGCGTCGACGGCTCCGGCGGTGGCGATCAGCCCCTCGCCCGAGACGATCGAGGTGCCGGTGCCGACGACGACGTCGACCCCGTCGAGGGTGTCGGGGTTGCCGGCCCGGCCGATCGCCGCGATCCGGCCCTCCCGGATACCGATGGACACCTTGCGGATGCCCTGCACCGCGTCGATCACCAGCACATTGCTGATCACGACGTCGCAGGTGTCGCGTACGGCGGCGGCCTTGAGGTGCAGTCCGTCGCGGGCGGTCTTGCCGAATCCGGCCAGGAACTCGTCGCCGGGCCGCTGGGCGTCGGACTCGACACGGACGGTCAGCCCGGAGTCACCGAGGCGGACCCGGTCTCCGGCGCGGGGTCCGTGCACGGCTGCGTACTCACTCATCGTTCGGCTCCAGTCGTCCGGCTCCCAGATATCCGCAGGCCACCGCGCGGCGCAGGGCCTCTTCCTTCGCGCCGTCCGCGTCCAGCGGCCCGTCGACGAGACCCGCGAACCCGATCGCGATCCGGTCGCCGCCGATCGCGATCAGCTCCACATCGGCGCTCTCGCCGGGTCCGAACCGCACGGACGAGCCCGCGGGTACGCACAACCGCATTCCGTAGGCGGCGGCGCGGTCGAAGTCCAGCCGGGGGTTGGCCTCGAAGAAGTGGAAGTGCGAGGTGACGCTGACCGGCACGGACGCGGTGTTGCGCACGGTCAGCGTCACCTCGGGGACGGGGTCCTGGTAGCCCGGACCGGACAGCACGGCGCCGGGCGCGTCATCGCCGAGCGAGCCGCCGCCGATGGGGTCGGTCACCACGGCGAGCCGCGATCCGTCGTCGAAGACGGCCTCGACGTTCACCTCGGCGACGACATCGGCGACACCGGGCAGCACATCGCCGGGGCCGAGCACCGCGCGCGCCGCCTCGATCGCCTCGGCGAGGCGCCGCCCGTCACGGGCCGCCTCACAGACGGTGTCGGCGATCAGCGCGGTCGCCTCGGGGACATTGAGCAGCAGCCCGCGTGCCCGGCGCGCCCGCGCCAGTTCCGCGGCGCCGAACAGCAGCAGCCGGTCGCGCTCTGTCGGGGTCAGTCTCACGCCCACTCGCTTCCATCGATCGTCCAGTGAACATTGATCATTGTTTAGAACGTCACTCTAACTTCAAACAACGGTTATAGAAAGAACAGAAACCATTGACATGCCAAACCGGAAGGCATCAGATTGAGCGGCACTCAAACAGACGAGCGGAGAGGTACCTCGTGCCGATCGAACAGCGCGGAGTCGACACCATCCCGGACGCGGAGCGAACCAGCGGCCCGCGCGATCTCATCAGCATCCTGCTGGGGTCCAACCTCTGCCTGGGCGTGATCATCTTCGGGTGGTTGCCGGTCTCCTTCGGCCTCGGCCTGTGGCCGGCCGTCACCTCTGTCGTCTCCGGCACCATCGTCGGAACGCTCCTCACCGCACCACTCGCCCTGGTCTCCCTGCGGACCGGCACCAACCTCTCCACATCGAGCGGCGCCCAGTTCGGCGTACGCGGCCGGCTCATCGGCTCGATCGTCGGACTGCTGCTCTCGCTCGGTTATACGTCGCTGACTCTCTGGACCGGCGGCGACGTGATGATCGGGACCCTGTCCCGGCTGACCGGACTGCCGGACAACGGCCTGATGCACGCCATCGTCTACGCGCTGCTCGCCGCCCTCACCGTCACCGGCGCGGTGTACGGGTACCGGATCCTGCTGCGCCTCAGCAAGGCGCTCGCCATCGGTATGACACTCCTGCTGGTGCTGGGGCTCTTCGCGTACGCCCCCCACTTCACCACCGCGGCCGCCCCCCACACCGGGTATCTGCTCGGCTCCTTCTGGCCCACCTGGTTCCTCTCGGCCGTCGCCGCCGGGCTCAGCGGCCCCATCGCCTTCATCACCCTCCTCGGCGACTACACCCGCTATGTCTCGCCACGCCGCCACACCTCGCGCGCCGTCCTGACCGCCACCTGTTTCGGCCTGATACTCGGGCTGCTCGTCCCCCAGCTCTTCGGCACGTACACCGCACTCGCCGCCCGCTCGGCCGTCGACTTCGCGGGGCCGCTCGTCACCGCGTCGCCCGGCTGGTACCTGATCCCGCTGCTGCTCGCGGCGTCCGCGGGGTCGGTCGGCAACGCCGGTCTCATGCTGTACTCGATGGGCCTGGACCTGGACGCGATCCTGCCGCGCGCCACCCGTGCGCGGGCGACCCTGGTGGTGGCCGGTGTCGCCACCCTCTTCGTCTTCGTCGGCCACTTCGCCTGGAACGCCCAGTCGGCGATGACCTCGTTCGTACTGCTGCTCACGGCGATCGGCACGCCCTGGGCGGTGATCACCGTCATCGGCTACGTCCGGTGCCGCGGCCAGTACGACTCGGAGGCCCTCCAGGTCTTCAACCGCCGGTCCAGGGGCGGGGTCTACTGGTACCGCTCCGGCTGGAACGTCCGGGCGTCGGTGGCCTGGGCGGCCGGCGCGGCCGTGGGCCTGTGCGCGGTCTCCACACCGTTCTACGAGGGCCCCCTGCTGCACCTCACCGGCGGGGTGGACTGCAGCTTCCTCTTCTCCGGTGCGATCGGCGGGCTGGTCTACGCCGCCCTCACCCGGCGCACCGCCACGGCCGGCAGTCCGGCGGCGGCCCCGGCGGACCCTTCCGAGACCCCTGCCGGAGCGCTCGCGGAGTTGTAGCGTCATGGCCCATGGAGCGTGAGATACAGGCTTTCGTCCCCGAACCGGGCCGCACCGCACGTATCGCGGCCGAGACGGCGGCAGTCACAGCCCGCTGGCCCGACCCCGCGCACCGGCCGCCCCTCTTCGGCGTCCCGGTCGGCATCAAGGACATCATCCACGTCGACACCCTGCCCACCGGGGCGGGTTCGGCCCTCCCGCCCGAAGCCCTGGCCGGGCGGCCGGCCACCGTTGTCGACCGGCTGCGCGCGGCGGGAGCGGTGATCGCGGGCAAGACGGTGACGGCCGAGTTCGCGGTCCTGGCCCCGGGACCGACCCGTAACCCGCGCAACCTCGCGCACACACCCGGCGGATCGAGCAGCGGCTCGGCGGCGGCGGTCGCGGCCGGGATGGTCCCGCTGGCCGTGGGCACCCAGACGGTCGGCTCGATGATCCGCCCGGCGGCCTACTGCGGGGTGGCCGCCTTCAAGCCGACGTACGGGCGCATCCCGGTGGACGGCGTCATCCCGAACGCCCCGAGCTTCGACACCCTCGGCCTCTTCGCGGCGGACGTGGCAGGGCTGGTGCCCGCGCTCGCGGCGGTCTGCGACAACTGGCACCCGTACGAGCCGCCCACGGGCGCGGACCACCGGCCGCCCGGCCTGCCGGTGCTCGCGGTCCCCGAAGGCCCGTATCTGGAGTGCGCGGAACCGGAGGCACTCGATGTCTTCGCGACCCGGGTGGAGCGGCTGCTCGCGGCCGGGTTCACCGTGCGGCGCATCCCGGTGATGGCCGACTTCGAGCAGGTCAGGGCCCAGCTCTTCACGATGAACCGTTACGAGGTGGCCCGCACTCATGCCGAGTGGTTCGCCGAGTACGGCGCGCTCTACCGGCCCGAGACGGTACGCGCGATCCGGGAGGGCCAGGGCATCACGGAGGTGGAGTACGTCCGGGCACAGCGGGAGCGGGTCGCGTTCCGGGACCGGATGGCCGCGGCGATGGCCGGCACCGACCTGTGGATCACACCGTCGGCGACCGGCCCGGCCCCCGTGGGACTGACCACGACGGGCAGCTCTGTCATGTGCCTCCCCTGGAGCAACGCGGGGCTGCCGTCCCTGACGCTCCCGGCGGGACACGCGGGGAACGGGCTGCCGCTGGGGCTCCAGTGCGTGGGAGCGGCGGGGGACGACGAACGGGTGCTGGCCTGGGGCGCGTTGATCGAGACGGCGCTCGGCGAGGGGTGACCTCAGCCGTCGGTCGCCGGAGGGGCTTGTTCTGCTTCCAAGCCCCTCCGGGGGCACCTCCCAGCGGTAGCTGGGGGAGTTCGAGGAGCGGGGTCCGGGGCGGAGCCCCGGGAGGACAGCCGGGCCGGTCAGCCCAGCGGGTGCATCCACCCGTGCTTGTCCTCGCCGATCCCCCGCTGGATGTCCAGCAGCGCGGCCCGGAGCGCCAGCGTGACCTCGCCGGGCGTACCGTTCCCCTGCTTCCACTCGCCGTCGGCCGACTTCACCGTGCCGACGGGTGTGATGATCGCCGCCGTGCCGCAGGCGAAGACCTCGGTGAGCGAGCCGTTCTCCGTGTCACGGCGCCACTGGTCGATGGAGACCCGGCTCTCCTCCGCTTCGTAGCCGAGGTCGCGGGCGACGGACAGCAGCGAGTCGCGGGTGACACCCGCAAGGAGAGAACCGGTGAGCTTCGGCGTGACGATCTTCGGCTTGCGGCCGTCCCCGCCCCCGTACACGAAGCACAGGTTCATGCCGCCCAGCTCCTCGACCCACTTGTGCTCGACGGCGTCGAGGTAGGCGACCTGGTCACAGCCCCGGGCGGCGGCCTCGGCCTGGGCCAGCAGGGACGCGGCGTAGTTTCCGCCGGTCTTGGCCTCGCCCATGCCGCCGGGCACGGCGCGCACCCGGTCCTCGGACAGCCAGATCGAGACCGGCTTGACGCCGCCCTCGAAGTAGGCGCCGGCCGGCGAGGCGATCACGATGAAGAGGTACTCGTTGGCGGGCTTCACACCCAGACCGACCTCAGTGGCGATCATGAACGGGCGCAGGTAGAGGGACTCTTCACCGCCGTGCGCCGGAACCCATGCCTTGTCCTGCTGGACCAGCGCGTCACACGCGTCGAGGAAGGTCTCGACCGGCAGCTCTGCCATGGCGAGGCGGCGGGCGGAGAGCTGGAAGCGCTTGGCGTTGGCCTCCGGGCGGAAGGTCGCGACCGATCCGTCGGGCTGGCGGTACGCCTTGAGCCCCTCGAAGATCTCCTGACCGTAGTGCAGGGTCATGTTCGCCGGGTCCAGGGAGAGCGGCGCGTACGGAACGAGCTGCGCGTCGTGCCAGCCGCGCCCTTCCGTCCACTTGATGGTCACCATGTGGTCGGTGAAATGGCGGCCGAATCCGGGATGGGCCAGCAGCGCCTCCCGCTCCGCGTCGGACAACGGGTTGGAAGAGGGCTTGAGCTCGATCGGGAGCGTCGTCATGAGTGGTATGTCCTTCACCGGTTGTTTGTGACGGACCGCGCTCACGCCACTACTAGGACGTCCGAGCTTCCCCACATACCGCGGCCCCACGTCCGATTATCGCTCGTGGGTGGCCGCGGATGAAAGGCATGAATGCGGTCCAGGATTCGATGGTCGCACCCGGGGACCGCAAAACACAGCCGCCGGGTGTCTGGGAGACCCGGCGGCTGTGGTGTATCAGTCGACGGGTCAGCCCGCTACTCGTACCGCGAGCGCGTCGCCGATCTGGTCGGTCGTACGCGACTCCGTACCGCGCTCCGCGAGGTCCGCGGAGACCGCGTCCTCGATGCGGGCGGCCTCGGACTCGTGGCCGAGGTGGCGCAGCAGGAGCGCGACGGAGAGGATCGTGGCCGTCGGGTCGGCCTTGCCGGTGCCCGCGATGTCGGGCGCCGAACCGTGCACCGGCTCGAACATCGACGGGAAGGTGCCCGTCGGGTTGATGTTGCCGGAGGCCGCCAGGCCGATGCCGCCGGTCACGGCAGCGGCGAGGTCGGTCAGGATGTCGCCGAAGAGGTTGTCGGTGACGATGACGTCGAAGCGCTCGGGCTGCGTGACGAAGAAGATCGTCGCGGCGTCGACGTGCAGGTAGTCGGTGGTGACGTCCGGAAACTCCTGGCCCACCTTGTCGAAGATGTTCTTCCACATGTGGCCGGCGTAGACGAGGACGTTGTTCTTGTGCACCAGCGTCAGCTTCTTGCGCGGGCGCGCCTGGGCCCGGGCGAACGCGTCACGGACGACCCGCTCGACACCGTACGCCGTGTTCACGCTGACCTCGGTCGCGATCTCGGCGGGAGTGCCGGTGCGGAGGCTGCCGCCGTTGCCGGTGTACGGACCCTCGGTGCCCTCGCGGACGACGATGAAGTCGATGTCCGGGCGGCCGGCGAGCGGGGTGGCCGTGTTCGGGAACAGCTTCGAGGGGCGGAGGTTGACGAAGTGGTCGAAGGCGAAGCGGAGCTTGAGCAGCAGACCGCGCTCCAGGACGCCCGACGGCACCGAGGGGTCACCGATCGCGCCGAGCAGGATCGCGTCGTGCTGCTTGAGCGACTCCAGTTCGGCGTCCGGGAGGGTCTCACCGGTGCGGTGCCAGCGCTGGGCGCCGAGGTCGTACTCCTCGGTCTCCAGCTTCACATCCTGAGGAAGGACCGCGTTCAGGACCTTGAGGCCCTGGGCCACGACTTCCTGGCCGATGCCGTCACCGGGGATCACTGCGAGATTGAGGCTGCGAGACATGACGGCACCCTACTGCGCGTCCCAGGGGATGACATGTGGTGTCCACTATCCGGACATGTGATCTGCTGTACGGGCGCCGTTCACCCGTACGGCAGGAGCGTGTCAGGCCGACCAGGCACCTTGTCGGCCATGGACACACCTCGCTTCGGTATCCCCGAGAAGCTCGCCGGCCGGATGAGCATGGCCGAGCAGCACGAGTACCTTCGCACCCGGCTCAGCCGTCGCGGGGTGCTCCGTACGACCGCGGCGGGTGCCGCGGTCACCGTAGCCGGAACCGGCACCGCGCTGGGCACGCAGTCCGCGTATGCCGCGCCCGCGCCCGCGCACCGCCCCGCCCATTCGACGCCGGCCGTCGACGGTTCGCTGGTCGCGCCGTTCGGCAGGCACCTCGCCTACGGCGCCGACCCCAGGACGCAGATGCGGGTCTCCTGGCAGGTCCCGTTCGCGGTGAAGCGGCCGTACATCCGGATCGGCACCTCGCCGTCGGACCTGAGCCGGAAGATCAGCGCCGAGGTACGGCATCTGACGACGCCCAGCCTGAACGGCGGCAAAATCGCCGCCGCCGAGCAGTTCTACGTGCACGCCGGACTCGACCGGCTGCGGGCGGGGACGACGTACTACTACGGCGTCGGGCACGACGGGTTCGACCCGGCCGACCACCGCAACGTGGGCACCCTCGGCACCTTCCGCACCGCGCCGTCGCGCGCCGAGTCCTTCACCTTCACGGCCTTCGGCGACCAGGGCGTCAGCTACCACGCACTCGGCAACGACCAGCTGATCCTGGGCCAGAACCCGGCGTTCCACCTGCACGCGGGTGACATCTGCTACGCGGACCCGTCGGGCTCGGGCCAGGAGACGGACACGTACGACGCGCGCACCTGGGACCAGTTCCTGGCGCAGACGGAGACCGTCGCGAAGACGGTGCCGTGGATGGTGACCACCGGCAACCACGACATGGAGGCCTGGTACTCCCCCGACGGCTACGGCGGCCAGAACGCCCGCTGGACGCTGCCGGACAACGGCCCCGACCCGGTCAACCAGCCCGGCGTGTACTCGTTCGTGCACGGCAACGTCGGGGTCGTGGCGCTGGACGCCAACGACGTCTCGTACGAGATCCCCGCCAACTTCGGCATCAGCGGCGGCAAGCAGACCCGCTGGCTCGACCGGCGCCTGGGCGAGCTGCGCGCGAACCGCGACGTCGACTTCGTCGTGATCTTCTTCCACCACTGCGCGTTCTCGACGACGAACTCGCACGCGTCGGAGGGCGGGGTGCGCGAGGAGTGGGTGCCGCTCTTCGAGAAGCACCAGGTGGACCTGGTCATCAACGGCCACAACCACGTGTACGAGCGCACGGACGCGATCCTGCGGAACAAGGTCGCGCGCAAGGTCCCGATCGGTGAGCGGACGGACCCGACGCGGGACGGCATCGTGTATGTGACGGCGGGCGGTGCGGGCAAGTCGCTGTACGACTTCCCGGCGCCCGACAGCTACGAGGGACACCTCCACGAGCAGGAGAGCGTGCCCACCTACCACTGGGTCAAGGGCGGTGCGAAGGCGCCCGAAACCGTGGAGTGGTCGCGGGTGCGGTACACCGGCTACTCGTTCCTCGCGGTGGAGGTGACGGCAGGCCCGCAGGCGGCGCTGAAGGTCAGCGCGCTCGCCGAATCGGGCGAGCGCATCGACCACTTCGAGATCCGCCGCGGCCGCTGACCCCGGGCCACCGGCCGTGACCTGATATCTCTTCCACCTCTACCACCGCTTCACGACCGCCCTGTGCCGTACGGCGCGGGGCGGTTGCGCGTGTGCGAAGCGATCAGGGCGGGCAGGTCAGTGCCCGGTGGAGCCGCCGTTGTCACGGCGGTCGAGTGCGCGCTGGAGGGCGGCTGCCGCGTTCTTGCGGTCGGACTCGCCCGAACGTGCTGCGCGGGCGGTGTGACGGACGCGGCGGACTGTCGTCTCGGCCATGGGGATCGACTCCTTGAAGCAAGGGGGATATCGATGCGCCGGAGGAGGCGGGGAGCCGGCGCCGCAGGGGTTACCTGCTTCAGGCGCTGCTCACGACCGCCAGTCGCTGGGTCGAGCGAGACGTTCGGCTCCTCTCAAGCTAAAGGAGCCGCGCTGTCCTGTCTGCACAATTACTCGGACTTCCTACTATCTGAGACGCGATCATGAATCGGCTTCCCCACCTGGACCGCACCCCTACCTGGGCAGTGGTCCACTGCCGGTATGGCCGCAGACCGCAGATCCAGCTGGCTCAAGGGCGTCCTGGACCTCCTCGTCCTCTCCTGCCTCACCGGCGGCGAGAGTTACGGATACGAGATCGCCAGGGCGCTCGCCGCCGCCGGACTCGGCGAGATCAAGGGCGGGACGCTCTATCCGGTACTGAACAGACTGGAGGAGGCCGGTCCCGCCACCGGGGAGTTCCGTGCCACGGAGCGGGGGCCGGGCCGGCGCTACTACCGCCTGACCTGAGCGGGCCGAAAGGCGCTCGCCGAACAGAGCGCCTCCTGGCCGGAGTTCCACGCGGCTGTGCACAGCACGCTGTATCCGGGGGAACCGGGGGCATGCCATGAACAGGGGACATGCCAAGACGGGGTATTCCGACGAACTCACCGCCGCGCCGCGCTCGCGCGACAGGCCCGGAGAGGAGTGGCGGCCACCGTCGCGGACCTCTCGGGCTATCCCGGTACGGGAGGAGGGTCAGCGGTTGACGGCCTGAATCTCCTGAACGGTGACTGGCTGGTCATCGCCGTACTCACCATCGGGAAGGTCGCCTCCCGCGCCCCCGGTTCCTGTCCAGCTGATCTTCCAGGTGGCGGTGGACCGCAGATCGAAGGTGCCGCCGCCGGAAGAGCGCTGGTAGACGACGCCACAGGGCGGAGTCTGGTTTCCCTTCCCTCGCGCATACGGTTCGCCGATGGAACCGTCGCCGTTGATGGCGCACCGACCGGACTCGGGGAGCACCTGTGCGTCGTCGGTGCCGGGGTCCAGGCTGAGCGAGTCCGCCGTGGCCGTCGTCGTCGCCTCGGCGTGGAAGCCGCCGACGTCGAGTGAGGCGGTGACCGAAATGGGTTTGAAATCGGCCTTGTCCAGCCATGCCCAGGTCGGCAGATTGACCTTACTGGCACCGGCCGGAGCGAGACTGACCTTGGTCCCCGGGACCTGCATCTGCTGGTAGGCGAGTCCGGCGAGCGTCTCGGGTTTGATGGCCTCCGGGACGTCGGGAGTCTCACCCTTCTTGACCCAGAAGGGGTCCTTGTCGCACTTCATCTGGTCGGCAAGTGAGGCGTCGTCGTTGAACTGGGGACCCCACCACATCCCCTCTTTCTCCTTGTCAATGTTGTAGTTGTCGCCGGCGTATTTCTGGTTCTGGTCAGAGATTTCCCCCCGGACATCATTGGGGAGGTCCGGGTCATGAACAGCCGAGACATAGACGCCCTGCCGGAACTGCTGAAATTCAGTGGCGGACCACTCCGGGGCGTACCAGCACGCGGGCGGGGTCCAGTTGGAGTCGGTGGAAGCCAACGGGCCGGAATGGCCTCCGCCATTGCCGGACGAGTGGTACTTGATGGATGCCTGGGCGGCGATGGTCTGGTTGGGGTGCTTAGTCCCCTTGGCTCCACTGATGATGTCTTCCGCACTGGCTGGTGCAGCGACTGCCCACAGCATCGAACAACTGATGACCGAAACCAGGACCGGCTTGTGTATCACCTTCACATGCACTGCGCGGCCTCCGCTTGCACCTTGATCTCCTTGGCGCGCCAGAGGCCATTGACGCCGTCCGCAGCACTCATGCCGATCTGCCAGAAGTAGAAGTCCTTGACGCTCTTGGTGGTTCGGGTGACAGCGCCGCTCTTGACGTTCTTGCTGTAGAGCTTCGAACCGTCACTGCAGAAAGTGACAACGGCGGTCTTCTTGCCGTTGACCGACTGCACCTTGGGCTCGTAGTACTTCCTCTCGCCGGTGACGGTCATACCCGCCTCGACATGTTGGGCGATCTGGTCCCGCGCGTACTCCTGGGCAGGGCTCTGGAATTCGGAGTAGAACTTGTACGCAGCATCGTCCTTGTCCTGCTTGACGATTCCGTGCTCGATGGCGCGGATGAAGTTCTCCGCATCACCCAAGGCGGCGGTCTGGCCCGGATCCGTCAGATGGGACACGGGGAACACGAACTTGACGTCTCCAGGAAGCTTCACATCCGGCCGGTCGATACCGGGCGCCTTGCTCGGCGCAGGCTTGCTCGGTGCCGCGGTCTTCTTCGCTCCCCCGCCATCCGCGCCCGCGATCTTGTCGTTGCCCGAGCCCTTGTCCCCACCTCCGCAGCCGGTCAGCAACAGGGCAGCGGCCGCCGCGAAGGATACGGCGGCGGGCAGGGCACGACTGCGGTTCACTGGTAACTCCCGGTGAGGCGAGGGTTCTTTGAGTCAGGGGATCGTACTAGCACCGGCCATACAGACGTTCAGCCCATCCGCCCGGCGAGAATCCGCCGCTCGGTGTCGGCCTCGGCCTCCGTGACCTCCTTGGGGTGAGCGGCGCGCTGGCGCTGCACATCCGCGAGGAAGCCATGCGCCTGCTTGGACAGATCGGTGTTGGCACCGTGCAGATCGCTCCCCCAGGCCCGGGCGTTCTTCCCGACCCAGACTTCCCCCTTCCCGCCGGCCATCTGCTTGTCGGCTGCCTTGAGGGCGTCCGCCACGGAAGCGATGTCCTTGGACACCTCCTTGCAGAGAGCGTCCAGCTCCTGCCAGATGGGGCTGGGGACTTTCTTTTCTGATTTGCCACCCATTGAACCCTCCCAGAGGTTACACGCTTTACTACTGCGCGTTCCGACGAACAGTCACACGGGACGAATTGGACTCAATTTCCTTCGCAACCGCGCCCAGATCAATGCATTTACTTTGTACGTGGAACGCAACCGTCCTGTCGTTGATCGTCGATGGCAGCATCTCGACGCTTATGCCATCTTTTGACGCGGAGCGAGTCCCGCCGGATGCCTTAAAATGCCAATCGATATGAGCCAATCGATTGGCAACCGCATCCGTGAAGTGCTCACGTGACATCTTTTCTGGACTCTTCACCTTGGGGTCGAGAACAGATTCGATGATGTAGATCAGTGAATCATCTCGATCGCCGTCACACCTCTTGAAGTATCCCTGAGCAGGAGACCTGGTCACCGTATCGCCAATGGAATCATAAAGTTTCCAGTAGGATTCCGTCACGGACCGCTGCGAGTCGCTGGCCAGCTTCTTCCCTTCGGCCGAGTTCGGCTCGTCGCGCCCGCCCGAGCAGGCGCTCGCAAACACGACCAGTGTGAGAAACATTGGCAACCATGGACGCTTCATTGCTAACCCGCTATCTTTTCGCCATCGTCGCGACCTTGAGCACGCTGGCCGAATGAATTATGCACCCCTGCAATAGAGAGACCAACTTCAGGATCTTTCAACCAGGCGTTGTATGCTTTCCGCTGCGCCATCTGCTGGTCTGCATTTCCGGACAGCCGCAACACGCCTTCATCATCAAGGAATCCCGGGCAATTGTATTCTTTCGCATACTTCTTCGGATCCCCCAGCTCCTTGTTACTTTCATACTGAGTCGAGGCTTCCTGCTGCCATTCATGATCCCAGCCAATAATTTTTGGCGGATTGGGCGGTTTCGGCGGTTCGCCACCTGACCAGAAGGCCCCCACCGCGAGGCCAATCGCGTCCTTGGCGGCAGCGACAGCTACTGATTTTGCTGCGTCTTGCGGCTCTAGGGCCACATCGAGCGCAGTCTCAGCGACAGTGTTGGCCTGTTCCGTAAATTTCTCTTTCCAGGAATCAGCGCCTTCTTTGTGATCAGCCACCATCTTGTTGTATACGTTACTTGCTTCTTGACTGAAAAACCCTTCAATCATTCCGCTTGCACGCGCGTCTATGGGGTTACCTTTATTTGCGCGGGCAAAATCATCTGCTTGACGCCCGGCATAGACGAGGAGCTTCGCCCCCGTTTTTGGATCCTGCATTGCCTCGGTGGTGAACGCCTGCCAGTCGCTTGCTGCGACAGCAACGTGCCCCTTTCCGAGATCGAGAAGGTGACCGTTGTCTTCATATCCGGGGTCAGTCAGCGCGGTCTGCAGATCGGAGAAGTAATGAGTAATATCCTTGGCGAAAACCGTCTGAACTTCTGAATGCGTGTGCTCGCCCGGATGTTTGGCGTAGTACTGGATGAGCTTCTTGGTGTTGTCTGCGGAAACATCCGCGTCGGCACCCATACCGTCCAGCGTCCCCGCCGCGATGACCCCCGCAAACGCCTTCGCCTGGAAGTCAGGCATCCCCCCGTGGTGATCAGAGTCGTCCTTCATCCACCCCGGAATGCGGTCCATGTTGTCGTGGAGGAACTTCGTGGCGGCCGCAGGCTCCTCGCCCATCGCCTCCCAGACCTTCTCCCCATACATGTAGTTGCCCGGGTTGAGGCACTGCTTGCCGAGGTTCGCCACTACGTCCGACGGGAAGCTGGCATGTCCGACCAGGCCCGAAAGATGCTGGAGGTCCTCGTTGCCGTTCTCGTCCTTGAATGTGGTCCCGTTCCGCATGGCCGTGGCCACCGTCGTAGCGAGGACGGATATGCCGGCGTCCGGGTTACCCGGGTCGTACATCGCCGGGCCGTCCTGGAGCTGATAGAGCGCGGTGTCGCCGAGCTCAGCCATCGCGGCCTTGCAGTAGTCCGGGTCCGTCTCGTTGGCCGCAAGCATCTTCATGTACTCATCAAGGTCCATGTCGCCGTCTTTGTACGCCTTGGCGTCCTTCTTCGCGGCTTTCTGGGCGGCAGCCTGCGTCTTGTACTTGCCCAGTTCGCCCGCTCCGGCTGTGACCATCCCCCCGCCCAGCCCCGCGTCCTTGTCCACCTTCTCCTCGTCCATTGCCAGACTGTGGCGACGCCGGAGCATGGGCAGTTGGCCGTGCGCCCAGGTGAGGTGACCGGTCATCTTCGTCAGGCGGGACGTGTCCATCTGGAGGCGACGCGCGTGGCTCATCCAGCTGTTGATGTGCGGCTGTCCCGCCGCTGCACCGTCACCCGAGTTGGTGTTGACCGACTTGATGAGATCGCCGAGTTTGTCGGGGTTGATGCCTTGGAAATCCTTACCGGCATCCGGATCCATCTACATCCCCCAGTATCGGTGATCAAGCAAGTGAAGGTGGACGAGGCGGAAGCTGCGAGCATGGCAGAGCATCCCCCTCGGACCTCATGACGCTATCTGTCGTGTCCATGGTTTCGCCAGTGCCAACGCCGTTCACGCCGCCCGGCCCGCATACCAGAACGCCCCGGCTCGCCCCGACTTCGCATAGATGTCGGAGCAAATCCGGGGCGCACCCTCGAAGGCTCTTCAGGACCCTGCCCTACGGGCCTACCGCACCTTGGCGCCGTTCCTGCGGCGCAGAGCGAATACCAGGCCGCCGCCCAGTGCCACCGCGACCGCCCCCGCTCCCGTGATCAGCGGGGTGTTGCCGGCGCCGGTCGACGCCATCGTGCCCGTCGCGTCGCCGCCCGTCGTGGATGCGGCACCCGTCGTGGACGCGGTGCCCGTGCCGCCGGTGGACTGGGTGTGGGTGCCGCCCGACGTACCCCTGCCCCCGGTGCTCGGACCGCCGGTCGTGCCCGTGGTCGAACCGCCCGTCGAGGAACCGCCGTTGGAGCCGCCCGACGAGCCGGAGCCCGAACCCGTACCCGAACCGGAGCCCGAGCCCGAGCCCGTGACGTCGATGACGAGCTTCGCCTTGTCGTTGGCGGGGTTCTTGTCGAAGACCGGGTGGATGTCGTACGCCGAGGTGGCCTTGACCTCGCTCGACGTGTCCTTCGCGCCCTTCTCGATCTTCAGCACGAACTTGTACGCGTGGAGCGAGCCCACCTCGTATATGTGGTCGGGCGGCAGGCAGACGTACTTCCGCTTGCCGGGCGCGGAAGGTCCGCTCGGGCCGTCGATCGCGAACGGCTGGCAGTCCTTCGGGACCTCGACGGCCGTCGTGCCCTTGGGGATGTCGACCATCACCGCCGGCTGGTCGTCGCTGGTGTTGTTGTCGATCCAGCCCGGGCCGTCGTTGCGCAGGCCGGCGGTGACCGTGACCTGGTCGCCCGGCTTGCCCTTCGCGGTGTCACCGACCGCGGCGAGGTCGGCCGTGCTGTCCGCGGTGACGGCCAGCGAGCGGTAGCTGAGGGCGGTCGAACCTGACGCCGGGTCGCCGCCTGTGGTGCCCGTGCCGTACTCCACGTTCTCCATCAGCGCCTTCGGCAGCACCTTGAAGTTGATGGGCGTGGTGAAGTGCTGACCGGGTGCGAGGACCTTGTCGAAGTGGCAGAGCGCCACGGACACCTGGTCGCTGTCGGTGGAGTACGTACAGCCGGCGACGTGCTCGGGGAAGGCCAGACCGCGCGTGATCCGCAGCCGCACCGTGACGCCGTCGGCGGCTGCTTTGCCCTGGTTGGTGAAGGTCAGGGAGTCCGTCCGGACCTCGCCCGGCTTCCACGGATCGCTGGACAGCTCGGACACCACGAGAGCCGGGGCGTCCGCGTCGTCGGCATGTGCCTGGACGGCTGGTGCGAGGGCTACGGCGAGCAGGGCTGCAGCCACGGCGGACACGGAGCTGATGCGGTGGCGCAAGGTGATTCTCCTGTATGGGTTCCAGAACGCGTATCAGCCCTTGGATGCTCGAATGACGAATGAAGTTGCCCGCATCCACCGGACCGTCACTAATCCGGCACATTTTCATCACTCGCGTACCCTGCCCGCCCTCACGGGGTCACAGGGGCTCACACCGGCTCACACCGGGACGATCTCGATGCCCTCCGGTACCCCGTCCAGGGTGCGCACCACCCCGCTGCTCACCTGGAGCGTCGTGAGGTGCGGGAAGGCGCTCAGCCAGGTGAGGCCCACCCCCAGGTCGTACGCGAGCCACAGCCTGGTGAGCCGTTCGGCGACGATCCCGTCGAGCAGCTGGTCCGGTGTGAACATCCCGGAGATCTGCACCCGCGACCGTCCGCCCAGCCGGCGCAGCGCGTGCAGCTCGGAGATGTCCGACACGGGGAAGTCCAGTCCGTCCTCGCCGAGATGGGCGATGATCTCGTCCGCGTAGGTGTCGGTGTCATAGCGCCGCCAGGCACCCGCCAGCTGGGAGCGCACAGCCCAGGACGAGCGGTCCCGCATACGGACCAGATACCCGATCGCCCGGTCGTCGGCCACCGATGTGGCGGTGACCGCGAGCCGGTGCGCCTCCTCGTCGGAGACCGTGGCGGGGTCCGGCAGCATCTCCAGGACGATCGGGCCGATCCAGCCGAGCGCGCGGGCCCCTTCGAGCGTGGTCGGCCTGGCCAGGTCCCGGGTGTAGCGGTGGACCCTGGCCCGTACGGCGGGATCGAGTTCCGTCGCGTGTTCGAGGCTGGCCGCGGCGAGCAGTTTGCGGTGCCGGGACTCCACCGGGCGCGCGCCCTTGCGTGCGGCGACCAGTCCGTCCAGCAGGTACGCGCACTCGTCGGGCCTGGCCAGGGCCACCGCCATCCGGATCACCTCCTCCCAGTCGTCCTGGTGGGCGTGGTTGATCAGGAAGTCGAAATCGTGCCGTTCCACGGCGGCGCGGGCGCTCAGATAGTCCTGGAAGGTCCGGTGCACGAAGTCCACCGAGCCGTGCGTGGGCTCGCGCAGCAGGCCCGTCCGGTTGAGGAGATGGCGGTAGATCTCCTCGGGGCCGCCCTGCTCCGCCGCGTGCGGGATGGACGGCAGATACTGGGCGAGAGTGTCCACCGCGACCGAACGGTCCATCTCCGAACGGCCGTTGACGAGCATCCAGTGGGCGAGCTTCTGGAGGAGCTGGACCTTCGGTTCCTGGGTGAGGTCGATGCCGTCGGTGGGGTGCATGTCGCGTTCGCGGTCGCGCCGTTCGAGCAGCATGGACAGTGCGGCGTCGTACAGCGCCTTGCGGCCGCGCGGCAGATAGCCGCGGCGGTCCCGGTGCAGGGCGCAAATCAGTCCGCACATCAGCGGGTTGGTGGCGAGCCGGCCCAGATCGCGGTTGAGCCGGACCGCTCCCAGGAGGGTCTGCTCGTAGTGTTCGAGCCGGTCGAGATCGGTGGCCCCCTCCCGCGCGGCCCGGTGCCAGCGCTGGATGAACGCGGCGACGCCCTCGCGGCTGAGCGGCGAGAGCATCAGCTCGGTGAAGCCCTCTGAGGCCAGCCAGTTCTCCCGTACGGCGGAGGGCCGCGAGGTCAGCAGCCAGACGTTGCCGGGGTAGAGGGCGAGCAGCCGGCGCAGTTCGTGGCGGAGCTGCTCGCGGTCCGCCTCGGACGACTCGTCTATGCCGTCGACCAGCAGCAGCGCCCGCCCGTCGGACATGACACGGTCGGCCCAGCCCGTCGGCTGGGAGCCGGCGCGGGGGTAGCGGGCGGCGGACAGGAAGTCGTCGGGTACCGGGAATCCGCCCTCGCCGAACCGCCGTACGGGCAGCACGAAGGGCACCCGGCCACGCAGCCCGTCCAGCTTCGCGGGCAGGGTGCCGCGCGCGATCGCCACCGCGAGCCACTGCACCAGCGTCGTCTTCCCGGAACCGGCAACCCCGCGCAGCAGCACCCGGTCCCGGCCGGAGAGCGCCTGTTCGGCCGGGAGCGCGGGCTGCGGCGGCGCCGCCCCGGTGACGCCGAACTCCGCCTCCAGGCTGAGGTAGGCGGTGTCCAGCGGCCAGCTGTCCGGCGAGTGGGCGAGCTCGATCCCGAAGATGGTGAGGTGGTTGTGGCCCGCGATGATGTCCCGCGCGTACCGCTCCTCGAACGCGGCGTCCTCGCCGGTCTGCTCGGGAAACCGCCGGGCCAGCGTGTCCATCTGCTCGCTCAGCAGGGCGAGTTGGCGGGTCTGCTCCACGAGGGTCGACGCGACGAAGGTGGAGCGCTGGGTGAAGAAGTGCAGAATGTGCAGACAGGCCGTCTCGACCAGCGCCGCGTGGAACCGCGCTCCGTCGGCGGACAGCTGCCGGTCGGCCCCGGGTTCGGCGGCGCAGAGCAGGCCCGCGAACTCGCTGGTGCCCAGCCGTACCGCCTGGAGATCGTCGATCTCGATCGCGCCCAGCGCGCCCAGCGTCCGGGAGACCGCGTCGGCGACCGCCTGCTCCTCGTCCGCGCCGATGGGCCGCTCCCCCGGTGCGGCGGACCGCAGTGCCCGTCCGACCAGGGTCTCCGCGAGTCCGGCGAGGTCCTGTTCGTCGAGCGTCCGCTTCTCGCCCCGGAACGAGACCAGACCGGATATCCGTACGGGACGGTCGACCACCCCTGCGCCCGGCCCCTCCTGGACGAACAGCTTCTTCACCAGTGGCACGACGACACTTGAGGCAAGTTTAGTGGCGAGTGTTGCGGGATCCACGGCGTTCTCCCCCTGACTGCGGTGCGCCGGCAGGCCGGCCGGCGAGAGGGCCCGGCGCCCGGGTACGGCGGGCGCGCGCCCCGTACGAAGGACGTCGCGCGCCCCCCGAACGGTTCACCGTACGCCCCCTGTTGGGGATGGCCGGGCTTCCGCACGGGGGCCGCCGATGGCACCCGTACCACCCCCGCTGCCCGTACCACCCGCACCGCCGGGCCCGTCCGTACCGCGGTCGGTACCGCGGTCGGTATCGCAGTCGGTATCGCGGTCGGTATCGCGGGGAAGCACGGCCGAGAGCAGCCCGCCGTGCACCGGATACGGCCGCTCGCCGGGCAGCAGCGCCGCCGCTCCCGTCTCGTCACCGGCCTGGACCAGCGCATGGATCCGGTGGACCAGCGGGGTCACATCGGTGATCGACACGGTCCACTCGTCGGCGTACCGGCGGGCGGCGTCACCGGAGAGACCGAGCTGCAGCGAGCGGTACGGCTGCGGCCTGAGCCACAGGTCGCGTTCCGGGTCCCACTGCACACGCGCCGGGGACCGCTTCAACTCCCGCTTCCAGGAGGCCTGATCGGCGTGGACGGCCCGTTCGTACGAGGAGAGGCAGGCGTGCCGCAGCGCCCAGTCGAACCCGGACCTGCTGATCTCGACGGCCAGCACCGTCTCCTGGCCCTCCTTCGCCGCCCAGCCGCAGCGGTACATCATCCACAGGAACGAGGGCTTGATCCAGGTCATCCGGTCGCGCTTCCAGGCCGCGGGGAACCGGCCGTCGCGGGCCGCGGGCAGGCCGATGGACGGGGTGTACGCCTGGTAGACGGTGACCGTGGACTCGGTGTGCAGCGCGCGGATGCGGTGCTTCGGTTCGGTGGCGGGCGGTGCGTCCGTGGCGGGCTGTGCGTGGGTGCCGGGCCCGGTGATCTTCTCTGCCATGCGGCAAGGGTGCGCCGTCACCGCCCGTGCGGGCCACCGGAATTACGGCGACCCGCACGGCACAACGGTCCGGGGGAGCACAGCCCGGCATGGCCCGACATGGATCCGCCCCCTCGCGGCGGGGGACCGGGAGGGGGCGGGGTCTCAGGGGTGAGCCGGGGATCAGCCCTGGTGGGGGTAGGTGTACTCGGTCGGCGGGACCAGGGTCTCCTTGATGGCCCGGGTCAGGGTCCACCGCTGGAGGTTCTGGGGGGCGCCGGCCTTGTCGCAGGTGCCCGAGGCACGGCCGCCGCCGAAGGGCTGCTGGCCGACCACGGCGCCGGTCGACTTGTCGTTGATGTAGAAGTTGCCCGCCGCGTAGCGGAGCTTCTCCATCGTGTGCGCGGCCGCCGCGCGGTCCGACGCGATGACCGAGCCGGTCAGGGCGTAGTCGGAAGCCGACTCCATCTGCTCCAGCATCGCGTCGTACGAGCCGTCCTGGCTGTCGTCGTAGACGTGCACGGCGAGGATCGGGCCGAAGTACTCGGTCGTGAAGACCTCGTTCGCCGGGTCGGTGCACTCGATGACCGTGGGTCGTACGAAGTAGCCGACGGAGTCGTCGTAGGTGCCGCCCGCGATGACCGTGCAGGTCGGGTCGGACTTGGCGCGGTCGATCGCGGCCTTGTTCTTCGCGAACGCGCGGTCGTCGATGACGGCGCCCATGAAGTTCGACAGGTCCGTGACATCACCCATGGTGATCCAGTCGACCTCGGCGGCGAACTCCTCGCGGAAGCCGCTGTTCCAGATCGATGCGGGGATGTACGCACGCGAGGAGGCCGAGCACTTCTGGCCCTGGAACTCGAACGAGCCGCGGGTCAGCGCGGTCTTCAGCACGGCGCGGTCGGCGCTGGGGTGCGCGACCACGAAGTCCTTGCCGCCGGTCTCGCCCACCAGGCGCGGGTAGGTGCGGTACTTGTGGATGTTCTCGCCGACCGTCTTCCACAGGTACTGGAAGGTGGGGGTGGAACCGGTGAAGTGGATGCCCGCGAGGTCACGGTGGTTCAGCGCGACCTCGGAGACCGCGACGCCGTCGCCCGTCACCAGGTTGATGACGCCCTTGGGCAGGCCGGCCTCCGTGAGGAGCTCCATGAGCAGGACGGCCGCGTGGGTCTGCGTCGGGGACGGCTTCCAGACGACCACGTTGCCCATCAGGGCCGGGGCGGTCGGCAGGTTGCCCGCGATGGCCGTGAAGTTGAACGGCGTGATCGCGTAGACGAAGCCTTCGAGCGGCCGGTGGTCCATCCGGTTCCAGACGCCCGGGGAGTTGGCCGGAGGCTGCTCGGCCATCAGGTCACGGGCGTACTTGACGTTGAAGCGCCAGAAGTCGATCAGCTCGCAGGGAGTGTCGATCTCGGCCTGCTGGGCGGTCTTGCCCTGGCCGAGCATGGTCGACGCGGCCATGGTCTCGCGCCACGGGCCGGAGAGCAGCTCGGCTGCGCGCAGGATGATCGCGGCGCGGTCGTCGAAGGACATCGCGCGCCAGGCGGGGGCTGCGGCCAACGCGGCGTCGATCGCGTCCTGGGCGTCGGTCTGCGTGGCGTGCGCACCGGTACCGATGACGGACTGGTGGTTGTGCGGCTGGACGACGGTGAACGGCTCGCCGCCGCCCATCCGCTTCGCACCACCGATGGTCATGGTGAGCTCGATCGGGTTCTCGGCCAGCTCCTTGAGCTTGGCTTCGAGGCGCGCACGCTCCGGGGAGCCCGGGGCGTAGGAGTGGACCGGCTCGTTGACCGGCGCGGGGACCTGGGTCACAGCGTCCATGAGTGCCTTGTCTCCTTTATGTCGAGGTGGGGTGGTCAGCCGGGCAGGTCAGCCCTTGGTGAGCACGGAGCGGCCGAAGAACAGCAGGTTGGCCGGCTTCTCCGCGAGGCGGCGCATGAAATAGCCGTACCAGTCGGTGCCGTACGCCGTGTAGACGCGCATCCGGTGGCCCTCGGCCGCGAGCCGGATGTGCTCGTCACTGCGGATGCCGTACAGCATCTGGAACTCGTACTCGTTCAGTTTGCGCCCGGCCCTGCGGGCCAGCTCCTGGCCGATGGCGATCAGACGCGGGTCATGGGACCCGATCATCGGGTAGCCGTCGCCGTCCATGAGGATCTTCAGGATCCGGACGTACGCCTTGTCGATCTCGGTCTTCACCTGGTACGCGACGGAGGCGGGCTCCTTGTAGGCGCCCTTCACGATGCGGACCCGGCTGCCGGCCGCGGCGAGGCGGCGGGCGTCGTCCTCGGTGCGGAAGAGGTAGGCCTGAATGACACAGCCGGTCTGCGGGAAGTCCTTCCGCAGCTCCTCGTGGATGGCGAACATCGAGTCGAGCGTGGTGTGGTCCTCGGCATCCAGGGTAACCGTGGTGCCGATGGCGGCGGCGGCCTCGACGACCCGGCGGACGTTGGCGAGCGCCAGCTCGTGGCCGCCATCCAGCCCCTGGCCGAACATCGACAGCTTGACCGACATCTCGGCCTTCTCGCCCAGACCGAGGTCCTTGAGGCGGTCGACCAGCTCCAGGTAGGCGTCACGGGCGGCGGTGGCCTGCGCGGGGGTGGTGATGTCCTCACCCACCACGTCGAGGGTGACCTCCAGGCCCTTGTCGGCGGCGTCCTTGATGATCGGGACGACCTGCTCGACGGTCTCACCGGCGATGAAGCGGCCGACGACCTGCTTGGTGCCCGGGGCGGCCGAAATGAACCGGCGCATCTTGTCACTTCGCGCCGCAGCGAGGATCACGGGAGCCAGCACGGAGCACCTCCAACCAAAAGTACGAACGAGGACCGCAGCGGTACGGAAGCGGTATGAACCGAATCGGACCGGTACAGCACGGGGGAACTACTTCGAAACTTAAGGACCGCTCCGATGTTCTGCCATCGACAGCTGTCACGCATCCGTGCCCTGGATCTCAGACATATGTCTGAAGGGGTGGGAGAATGCCAAGCGTGAAGGGTGACTACCAGGAACTGGCCGACGAGATCTCGGCGCTGCTCGGCGCCCCCGCGACCCTGGAGAACCGGGATTTCGGGCTGATCGCCTTCGGTGCGCACAACAGCGAGGACGACAGCGAGATGGACCCGGTCCGTACCCGCTCGATCCTCACCCGGCGGTCCACCCCGGCCGTCCGCTCCTGGTTCGAGGACTTCGGCATCACCCGCGCCACCGGCCCGGTCCGCATCCCCGCCGCACCGGAGGCCGGGGTCTTCCGTGGCCGGATCTGTCTGCCGGTACGCCATCGGGGCACCGTGTACGGATACGTCTGGCTCCTGGACTCCGACCCCGGCCCCACGGACCGCCGGCTGGCCGCGGCGATGGAGGTGACCGCGCGCATCGGCGACCTGCTGTTCGAGGAGGCGCAGGCGGGCGCCGGGCTGTCGCGTGAGTTCCGCGCGGTGCTCACCTCCGAAGCCGGCTGGCCGCGCGACATGGCGGTGGCGGCGCTGCGTACGGCGCTGGGACCGAGCGCGGACGGGCTGCACGCCATGGTGTGCGTGGCGCCCTGGCCGGACGAGGATCCGCCGGTCCGCCCCGTCCCGGCCGCCGCTGCGCTGTGCACCCTGCCGGGAACGGGCCCGGACGCAGGCCCTGGCGGCCCCGGACCCGGTACGGGCGGCCCCGGATCCAGTACGGGCAGCGGCCCGGCCGACGGCGGGGGCCCGGTCGCCGAAAACGCTCCGTACGCCCTGGCGGCGCTGATCAGAGTGCGCAGCGCCGGCACCCTCGACCCGGCGCTGAGTGCCGCGTCGCGCCTCGCGGAGCTGGCGGGGGCCGGGGTCACCGCGGGCGTGGCCCCGGCCCGGCACGGTCTGACCGAGCTGTCGGTGTCCTGGCGCGAGTGCGCGGCAGCCGCCCGCGCCGCGGCGGCCGAGCCACGGTTCGGCCCGGTCGCGGAGTGGGCGTCGATCGGCCCGTACCGCCTGCTGACCGCGCTCCCCCGGGGGCTCGCACGCGACACGGTGGTACGGGACCTCACGACGCCGGCCCATGCCGAACTGGCCCACACCGCCGAGGTGTTCCTCGACTGCGCGGGCCAGGCCGGGCGGACCGCGTCGGCGCTCGGCATCCACCGCCAGACCCTCTACTACCGCCTCTCCCGCATCGAGCAGCTGACCGGCCTCGATCTGGACGAGGGCGAGGACCGGCTCCTGCTGCACATGGCGCTGAAGGGGGCGCGGCTGTAGCGGCTCCGGCGGAAGGTGTTCCGGCGGCTCGGTCAGGCGGGCGTGTAGCCGCGGGTGCGGAGCACTTGCTGGACGACGTCGGTGAAGGCGCGGGACGCGGCGCTCCGGTAGGCGCTCTCGCGCCGGAGCAGTGCGACGGTGCGTTGCGGCAGGGGCGGTTCGAGAGGGACGGGGCGCAGGTGCGGGTGGTCGTGGGTGATGGCGTCGGGCAGGACGGTCGCCAGCCCGGTGCGCCGGACGATCTCGGTGAGCGCCTGGATGGAGTTGGCCTCCACCATGATGCGGGGACTGACCCGTTCCTGGGCGAAGTAGGCGTCGATGTGGCCGCGGGTGGCGAAGTCGCCGCTGAGCAGGGCGAGATGACGCTCGGCGAGGGCTCCGGCGGGCAGCGGCCGTCCGCCGTCGGCGTCGGCGTCGGCCTCGGACCTGCCCGCGCCGATGACGAGGCTGAGGGTTTCGGTGAACAGGGCTGTCGCGGCGATACCGGGCAGATGGGGGCCGTCGAAGGCGATACCGAGGTCGAGACCGTCGGCGAGCAGGGCCGACTCGATGTGATCCTGCGTCATCTCCCGCACGTCCAGGGCGATACCGGGATGACGGGTGTGCAGCTCGGCGATCAGGGGCCCGATCAGATAGGCGGTGAAGGTCGGGGTCACCGCCAGGCGCAGGCTGCCCCGGGAGAGGTCCTGCACATCGGCGACGGCACGTTCGGCGGCGGCCAGGTCTCGTAGCGCGCGGCGGGCGTAGTGCACGTACGCCTCGCCGGCATCGGTGAGGCGTACGGCGCGTCCGGTGCGGTCCAGCAGCTGCACCCCCACAACGCCCTCCAGCTGTTTGATCTGCTGGGACAGGGTGGGCTGGGAGATCCGCAGGTCCTCGGCGGCGCGGGTGAAGCTGCCGTGCTCGGCCACGGCGAGCAGATAGCGCAGATGACGCAGTTCCAGGGCCATGCCTCGACTATAGATGCCATCAATAGGACTGATGGATATTACGTCTTGGACGCTATAGGTCGAGGTCGTGCATGGTGGATCCAGTCAGCGGATCCGGCCGACGGATCCGGTCGACGGATCCGTTCGGCCCACCGGCTGGGCATCCACCGGCCCGGCATTCACCGGTTCGGCATCCATCGAAGGGAGTGGCCATGCACGACCTCACCGAGGGAGTACGGCGCTTCAAGCGGGACAGTTTTCCCCCCAGGGCGGAGCTCTTCGCCCACCTCGCGGACCACCACCGGCCGACGACACTGTTCATCGGCTGCTCCGACGCCCGTGTCCTGCCGGAGCTGATCTGCGCCAGCGAGCCGGGTGAGCTGTTCGTGATCCGTACCGCCGGCAACCTCGTCCCCGCCCACGCCCCGGCCCGCGCCGACGGGATCGCGGCGAGCATCGAGTACGCCGTCACGGTGCTGGGTGTGTCCTCCATCGTGGTCTGCGGGCACTCCGCCTGCGGCGCGATGACCGCCCTGGCCGAAGGCCACGACCTGACCGGCGCCCCCGCGGTCGCCGACTGGCTGCGGCACGCCGCCCCGCCCCTGTCCGCCACCGCGACCGGGGCCGGAGCGGTCACCGTGGACGCGCTGATACGCCGGAACGTGCTCGCACAGCTGACGAACCTGGCCGGCCACCCCTCGGTGGCCCGTGCGCTCGCCGCCGGCACGGTCACCCTGTACGGCTGGCTCTACGACATCGCCACCGGCACTGTCGAAAGGCTCGACCCCGCGACCGGCCGCGGCACCGCACTCGCCGCCTGACCTGCCCCCCCAGCCTCTCCTGATCCCCGACGCAGCGCCGCGCCCGGGATCACCACCCCACCCGAGAACCCGCCGCGCCCGCCCCCGCGGGAAGCAGCACACACAGCTCCCAGCCCCTGGAGAGCACACCGAAAGGAAGACCGGCTCATGATGCACGCCCAGCTGGACCCCACCACCCGTCAGGCCCTGGCCGTCGCCGCCGTGGAGGCCAAGACCCGCAAGGACCTGTCCTGGCAGCAGATCGCCGACGCCGCCGGGCTGTCGCCCGCTTTCACCACCGCCGCCGTCCTCGGCCAGCACGCCCTGCCGGCCGACGCCGCGCAGGCCGTCGCCGAACTCCTCGGCCTGGACGACGACGCGGTGATGCTGCTGCAGACCATCCCGACCCGCGGTTCGATCCCCGAGGGCATCCCGACCGACCCGACGATCTACCGCTTCCACGAGATGCTCCAGGTCTACGGCACCACGCTCAAGGCCCTGATCCACGAGCAGTTCGGCGACGGCATCATCAGCGCGGTCAACTTCCGGCTCGATGTGCGGAAGGTTGCCGATCCGGAGGGCGGCGAGCGCGCCATCATCACCCTGGACGGCAAGTACCTGCCCACCAAGCCCTTCTGACCCGCAGGCCGCAGACCCTCTCCCCCTGGCCCTCCACCCCCACTCCCCCGATTTCACACCTGGAGGAATCCTCATGGACTTCGCGCAGCGCACCATCGACCTCGCCCGGCAGAACGTCGCCGACGGCGGCCGGCCGTTCGCGACCGTCATCGTCAAGGACGGCGAAATCCTGGCCGAGAGCGCGAACAAGGTCGCCCAGACCAACGACCCCACGGCACACGCGGAGGTCCTCGCCATCCGCGACGCGTGCGTGACGCTGGGCACCGAGCACCTGGCCGGCACCACCATCTACGTCTTGGCCCACCCCTGCCCGATGTGCCTCGGGGCGCTGTACTACTGCTCCCCGGACGAGGTCGTCTTCCTCACCACCCGTGACGCCTATGAGCCGCACTATGTGGACGACCGCAAGTACTTCGAACTCGACACCTTCTACGGTGAGTTCGCCAAGGACTACACCGAGCGCCGGCTGCCCATGCGCCACCAGTCGCATGACGGCGCGGTCGACGTCTACCGGTACTGGCAGGAGCTGAACGGCGGCGAGCGCCGCGTGGCCGGGGCCCCCACCGCCGGCTGATACCCCGGGCCGACCGAAGGGACGGCGGGGGCGGTCTCGCCCCGGCCGCACCGGGCACGCAGCCGAGCAGGCGGGACCAGTCCGCCCACAGCGCCCTTGCACGGGCCGGCCGTCAGGCCGGCCCGTGTCCGTCGTCCCCGATGATCGCCCTGAGCCCGTCCGTGAGGTCCCGCGCGGAGGGCGCCGTGCCGGGGTCCATCAGCCACTGGACCATCACCCCGACCAGCAGCGCCTGGTAGACGAGCCCGGCCGTACGGGCCTTCTCCGGCTCGGTCTTCTCGTCGATGCCCTGGAAGTTCTCGGCGAGTCCGCTACGGCCCTCCTGCTGCGGCCCGGCGATCGCCTTGCGCAGCTCGGGCTCGTCATCGATGCGCGAGATCACTTCGAGCTGGAGTTTCCACAGGGCCCGGCTGTCCTCGTACGAGCCGATGACCTTCCCCCAGACCGCCTCGAAGCGCTCGTACGGATCGGCGATGGCCGTGGGATCCACCCCGGACTCCTCGCCGACCGCGTCGCCCCACTCCTCGGTCACCTTGAGGAAGGCCAGATTCAGCAGAGCCTCCTTGGAACCGTAGTGGTAGCCGATGGAGGCCAGATTCGTACCTGAGGCGGCGACGATGTCGCGGGCCGTCGTCCGCGCGTACCCCTTCTCCAGCAGGCAGCGCTTGGCGCCTTCGAGCAGATCCTCACGATGTCCCATGACAGCAGCGTACCCGGCTCACAGACGCCTGTGTAAGACGTATGTCTACGAGCCGGGTACGGCGTGACATGCGGAAATCAGCGGTGACGTACGGGAAATCAGTCGGTCAGGTTGACCGAGCGGGCCGAGGCGGCGCCGATCTCCTCGGAGATCTCGGCCAGCACGGCCGGCGGCACGGTGTCGTCGACGGTGAGGACGACCAGCGCCTCGCCGCCCACGGCCGCCCGCGAGACCTGCATGCCCGCGATGTTCAGCCCGGCCTCGCCGAGGATCTTGCCGACGGCGCCGACCACACCGGGGCGGTCCGCGTAGCGCAGCACGACCATGTGGTCGGAGAGCGCCACGTCCACGTCGTACTCACCGACGGAGACGATCTTCTGGAGGTTCTTCGGACCGGCCAGCGTGCCGGAGACCGAGACCTCCTCGCCGTCCGCGAGGGTTCCCCGGACGGTGACGACGTTGCGGTGGTCGGGCGACTCGGAGCTGGTCGTCAGACGGACCTCGACACCGCGCTCCTGCGCGAAGAGCGGGGCGTTGACGTAGCTCACGGTCTCGTCCACGACGTCCTCGAACACGCCCTTGAGCGCCGAGAGTTCGAGCACCTTGACATCGTGCTGGGTGATCTCGCCGTACACCTCGACGTCGAGCCGGGCGGCGACCTCGCCCGCCAGCGCGGTGAAGATCCGGCCGAGCTTCTCCGCGAGCGGCAGCCCCGGCTTCACGTCCTCGGCGATCACGCCGCCCTGGACGTTGACCGCGTCGGGGACGAGCTCACCGGCGAGCGCGAGGCGTACGGACTTGGCGACCGCGACACCCGCCTTCTCCTGCGCCTCGTCCGTGGAGGCACCGAGGTGCGGTGTGCAGACGACCTGGTCGAACTGGAAGAGCGGGGAGTCCGTGCAGGGCTCCTTCGCGTAGACGTCCAGTCCCGCACCGGCGACGCGGCCCTCCTTGAGGGCGGAGGCGAGCGCCTCTTCGTCCACGATCCCGCCACGCGCGGCGTTGACGATCCGGACGTGCGGCTGCACCTTGTGCAGCGCCTCGTCGCCGATCAGGCCGATCGTCTCGGGGGTCTTGGGGAGGTGCACGGTGATGAAGTCCGCGACTTCGAGCAGCTCGTCGAGCGAGAGCAGCTTGACGCCCATCTGGGCGGCGCGCGCGGGCTGTACGTAGGGGTCGTAGGCGACGATCTTCATGCCGAAGGCCGACATGCGCTGCGCGACCAGGACGCCGATCCGGCCGAGGCCGACGACACCGAGGGTCTTCTCGCTCAGCTCAACGCCGGTGTACTTCGAGCGCTTCCACTCGCCGTTCTTGAGCGCACTGTTGGCCTGCGGGATGTTGCGCGCGGTGGCGACCAGCAGACCGCAGGCGAGCTCGGCGGCGGTGACGATGTTGGAGGTCGGTGCGTTCACGACCATGACGCCGGCCTTGGTGGCAGCGGAGACGTCGACGTTGTCCAGGCCGACACCGGCACGGGCGACGATCTTCAGCTTCTTGGCTGCGGCGACGGCTTCGGCGTCGACCTTGGTCGCCGAGCGCACCAGGATCGCGTCCACGTCGGAGATGGCGGGCAGCAGCTCCGCGCGGTCGGCGCCGTTGCAGTGCCGGACCTCGAAGTCCGGGCCCAGCGCGTCCACCGTGGCGGGCGACAGCTCTTCAGCGATGAGTACGACAGGTTTCGAGCTCACGTTAGTCCTCACAAGTCCGTTGCGGACGGCCGTCCCGACGGCCGCAGGCGGAGGGGCTGGGGCGCGTGGAAGACGCACGACGCTGTGGGCCTGACGCGTATGTCTGAGCAGTGTAGTGGCGCCGCGGCTTACTTATTCCGCCAGTTCGGAAGGATCACCCGTCCGTGGTTGGCCGCAGTGGACAGGGGGCCGTCCCGTCCGGGAGGCCCCCTGTCCTGGTGGCTTACGCCTCGTCGTTGTCGACCCAGCTCATGAGCTTGCGGAGCTCCTTGCCCGTGGTCTCCAGGAGGTGGTTCTCGTCGGCCTTCTTGTACTCGTTGTACTTCTTCAGGCCGCCGTGGTACTCGTCCATCCAGTTCTTGGCGAACGTACCGTCCTGGATCTCGCCCAGGATCTTCTTCATCTCGACCTTGGTCTGGTCGGTGATGATGCGCGGGCCGCTGACGTAGTCGCCCCACTCAGCGGTCTCGGAGATCGACCAGCGCATCTTCTCCAGGCCGCCCTCGTACATGAGGTCCACGATCAGCTTGAGCTCGTGGAGGCACTCGAAGTACGCGATCTCCGGCTGGTAGCCGGCCTCGGTCAGCGTCTCGAAGCCTGCCTTGACCAGCGCGGCGGTGCCACCACAGAGGACGGCCTGCTCGCCGAAGAGGTCGGTCTCGGTCTCCTCGGTGAAGGTCGTCTTGATGACGCCGGCCCGGGTGCCGCCGATGCCCTTCGCGTACGAGAGCGCCAGCGCCAGGCCCTTGCCCGACGCGTCCTGCTCGACGGCCACGATGCACGGAACGCCGCGGCCCTCCTCGTACTGACGGCGGACCAGGTGACCCGGGCCCTTCGGGGCGACCATGCAGACGTCGACGTTGGCCGGCGGCTTGATGAAGTCGAAGCGGATGTTCAGACCGTGGCCGAAGAACAGCGCGTCGCCGTCCTTCAGGTTGTCCTTGATGGACTCCTCGTAGACCTGGGCCTGGATCGGGTCCGGGACGAGGATCATGATGACGTCGGCCTCGGCGGACGCCTCGGCGGGGGTCACCACGCGCAGGCCCTGCTCCTCGGCCTTGGCCTTGGACTTGGAGCCCTCGTGCAGACCGACACGGACGTCGACACCCGAGTCACGCAGCGACAGCGCGTGGGCGTGGCCCTGGCTGCCGTATCCGATGACTGCGACCTTGCGGCCCTGGATGATCGACAGGTCGGCATCGTCGTCGTAGAAAAGCTCGGCCACTGGGATATCTCCTTGGTGTGCAGGTGTTACGGCCCACCGTACGGGGGGCGGGGAGGGGAAGGTTTCCGGGTCTCGCCATGCGAGCGGGCGGGCACCGCGTGATCCGCCGGAACGCGCGGTGCCCGACGGCTCGGAGGCCGCCCGGCGGACTCTCAGGCGCTGCGTTCGAGCGCTCGCAGGCTGCGGTCCGTGATGGAGCGCGCGCCGCGGCCTATGGCGATCGAGCCGGACTGGACGAGTTCCTTGATGCCGTACTGCTCCAGCATCTTGAGCATCGCGTCCAGCTTGTCGGTCCCGCCGGTGGCCTCGATGGTCACGGCCTCCGGTGAGACGTCCACGGTCTTGGCGCGGAACAGCTGGACGATCTCGACGATCTGGGAGCGGGTCTCGTTGTCGGCGCGGACCTTCACCAGGACGAGCTCGCGCTGGATCGCAGCGCCGGGCTCGAGTTCGACGATCTTCAGGACGTTGACCAGCTTGTTGAGCTGCTTCGTCACCTGCTCCAGCGGCAGGTCGTCGACACTCACCACAATGGTGATGCGGGAGATGTCGGGGTGTTCGGTGACGCCCACGGCGAGCGAGTCGATGTTGAAGCCGCGGCGGGAGAACAGGGCGGCGATCCGGGCGAGGATGCCCGGCGTGTTCTCGACCAGGACGGAGAGCGTGTGCTTGGTGGACATGTCGTCGGTCTCTCTCTGTCTCAGTTCTCTTCGCTGTCGCCGAAGTCGGGGCGGACACCGCGGGCGGCCATGACCTCGTCGTTGGAGGTACCGGCGGCCACCATGGGCCAGACCATCGCGTCCTCGTGGACGATGAAGTCGACCACGACCGGGCGGTCGTTGATCGCGTTCGCCTCGGCGATGACCTTGTCCAGGTCCTCCGGGCGCTCACAGCGCAGCGCGACACAGCCCATGGCCTCGGACAGCTTCACGAAGTCCGGGATCCGGGTACCGCCGCTGGCCTTGCCGTCCGCCGCGATGCCGTCGGCGTCGGGACCCGAGTGCAGCACCGTGTTGGAGTAGCGCTGGTTGTAGAAGAGGGTCTGCCACTGGCGGACCATCCCGAGGGCGCCGTTGTTGATGATCGCGACCTTGATCGGGATGTTGTTGAGCGCGCAGGTGGTCAGTTCCTGATTGGTCATCTGGAAGCAGCCGTCGCCGTCGATCGCCCAGACCATCCGGTCCGGCATACCGGCCTTGGCGCCCATCGCGGCCGGGACCGCGTAGCCCATCGTCCCGGCGCCGCCGGAGTTCAGCCAGGTGGCGGGGTGCTCGTACTGGATGAAGTGCGAGGCCCACATCTGGTGCTGTCCGACGCCCGCCGCGAAGATCGTGTCTCCGTCGGCGGCCCGGCCGATGCGCTCGATGACCTGCTGCGGGGAGAGGCTGCCGTCCGCGGGCAGGTCGTAGCCCAGCGGGTAGGTGTCGCGCCAGCGGTTGAGGTCCGTCCACCAGTCCGCGTACCGCTTCTGGGCGGCGTCGCCCATGGTGCCCTCGGTGTGCTCGGCCTGGACGGCCTGGACCAGGTCGGCGATGACCTCGCGGGCGTCTCCGACGATCGGGACGTCCACCTGGCGGTTCTTGCCGATCTCGGCGGGGTCGACGTCCGCGTGGATGACCTTGGCGTCCGGCGCGAAGCTGTCCAGCTTGCCGGTGACGCGGTCGTCGAAGCGGGTGCCGAGCGCGATCAGCAGATCGGACTTCTGCAGTGCGGTCACCGCGGTCACCGCACCGTGCATCCCGGGCATGCCCACGTGCTGCGGGTGGCTGTCGGGGAACGCGCCGAGCGCCATCAGCGTGGTGGTGACCGGTGCCCCGGTCAGCTCGGCGAGCACCTTGAGCTCCGCGGTGGCGTGCGCCTTGATGACACCGCCGCCGACGTACAGCACCGGGCGCTTGGCCTGCGCGATGAGCCGGGCCGCCTCACGGATCTGCTTGGCGTGCGGCTTGGTCACCGGCCGGTAGCCGGGCAGCTCCAGCTGCGGCGGCCAGGAGAACGTCGTCTGCGCCTGCAGCGCGTCCTTGGCGATGTCGACCAGCACCGGGCCGGGCCGCCCGGTCGAGGCGACCTGGAACGCCTCGGCGATCACCCGCGGGATGTCGGCCGCGTCGGTGACCAGCCAGTTGTGCTTGGTGATCGGCATCGTGATGCCGCAGATGTCCGCCTCCTGGAAGGCGTCCGTACCGATGGAGGCGGAGGCCACCTGACCGGTGATCGCGACCAGCGGGACCGAGTCCATGTGCGCGTCGGCGATCGGCGTGACCAGGTTGGTGGCACCGGGCCCCGACGTGGCCATGCACACGCCAACCTTGCCGGTGGCCTGCGCATATCCAGTGGCCGCGTGACCCGCGCCCTGCTCGTGCCGGACCAGGATGTGACGCACCCGGGTGGAGTCCATCATCGGGTCGTACGCCGGGAGGATCGCACCGCCGGGGATGCCGAATACCGTATCGGCCCCGACTTCCTCAAGAGAACGGATGAGGGACTGCGCGCCCGTGACGTGCTCGACGGTGGCGGACGACGGTCCGCCGTTACGGGCCCGCGGCTGCGGGTGGTGGGCCCCGGTGGCCTGCTCGGTCATCGGCATTCTCTTCTCGAAGCTGAGGGTTTTTGCGGGGATTTTCGCGGTGTTCCGGTGGTGCTGGTGCAACAAAAAACCCCCCGTGCCGTGAGGCAAGCGAGGGGAGCGCGTCGGGGGCGTTGAGCGGAGCTGGTGAGGAGCTCTGCTTCAGCCGACGCGCTTTCCAAGTACGAGAATTCGGGTGGTCATGGCACTGACCCTCCTCCCGCCCCCCGGTGACTGTCAAGTGGGTGGGACAGGCGTCTCATTATTTGAACCGGCGAAGGACCGTGTTCCGAGCAGTACCGGCCTGGCCGCACCGCCCGGCAGGGGGAAGCGCGAACGGCTCAGGGAGCGGCGCAGCCGGTACTCGTCCAGTGGCCCGGCGAACGCCATGCCCTGCCCGTGCGTACACCCCATCGCGCGCAGCGCGGTCACCTGTTCGGGTAAGTCGACCCCGTCCGCGACCGACTGCATGCCCAGATCGCAGGCGATGCGCAGCAGCCCGCTGGTGATTTTGTGCAGCCGCGCCGATTCCACCACGCCCTCGACCAGTCCGCGGTCCAGTTTGAGTACGTCGACCGGCAGCCGCCGCAGTGCGTTTATCGCGGCGTAGCCCCGGCCGAATCCGTCCAGGGCGATCCGCACACCATGCCTGCGCAGGACCATCAGACGGCGCTCCAGCTCCTCGAAAGCGATCCTGGGGTCGCTGTCGGCGATCTCGATGACCAGGGCGCCGGAGGGCAGCCCGTGCCGGCTGAGGAGCGCCTCGATGGAGCCGAGCGGCATGGACCTGTCCAGCAGCCTGCGCGCGGAGAGGCGCACGGCCACCGGCACCTGGTGCCCGGCGCCTCCGCGGTCCGCGGCCTGCTCGACGGCCTCTTCGAGCAGCCAGCGGCTGAGCTCACCGGTGCGGGCGCCCTCAGCCATGTCCCCGGTCTCGTGGACCTGGAGGAACTCCGCGGGGGTGAAGAGGATGCCCTGGGTCGACCGCCAGCGGGCCTGGGCCGCGACGGCAGCGATCCGGCCGGTCGTGAGATTCACCACGGGCTGGTGCAGCAGGGCGAACTCGCCGTCGTGCAGCGCGGTACGGAGCCGGGCGGACAGCTCGGATCTGCGGACCACCTCGGCCTGCATCTGCGGCGCGTACAGCTCGACGCGGTTCTTGCCGCCGGCCTTCGCCCGGTACATGGCGAGGTCGGCGTTGCGCATCAGATCGGTCGGGGTGATGCCCGACTCGGCGAAGGCGACGCCGATGGAGGCCGCGACCCGCACCTCGCTGCCCTCGATCCGGTACGGCTCGGAGAGCCGCAGCCGCAGCCGGTCGGCGATCTCGTGGACCTGGGATTCGCGGGCGGGCTGGTCCTGGCCGCCGTTGCCGATGATCAGGGCCGCGAACTCGTCGCCGCCGAGCCGGGCCGCCGTGTCCCCGGACCGGACCGACTCCTGGAGGCGGCGGGCCGCCTGGATCAGCAGTTCGTCACCGGCCTGGTGGCCGATGGTGTCGTTCACCGCCTTGAAGCCGTCCAGGTCGATGAAGAGCACCGCCGTGCCGTGGTCCGTCGCCCTGCGCCCGACGAGCGCCTTGCGGACCCGGTCGGTGAAGAGCGCGCGGTTGGGCAGGTCGGTGAGCGGATCGTGCTCGGCGTTGTGCTGCAACTGGGCCTGGAGCCGGACCCGTTCGGTCACGTCCCTGCTGTTGAAGATCAGGCCGCCCTGGTGGCGGTTGACCGTGGACTCGACATTGAGCCAGTCGCCGGTGCCGGATCTGAAGCGGCACTCGATACGGGTGGTGGGCTCACTGGCGGGTGAGGCGGCCAGAAACCGCCGCACCTCGTGGACCACGCGCCCCAGGTCCTCGGAGTGGATGAGTGAGGCGAGCTCGGAGCCGATGAGTTCTTCGGCATCCCGCCCGTAGACACCGGCGGCGGCGGGGCTGACGTACCGCAGGATGCCGGTGGGTGCGGCGATCATGATGACATCGCTCGACCCCTGCACCAGGGAGCGGAAGTGGTTCTCCTTCTGGGCCAGTTCATGGGTGAGCGCGATGTTGTCGACGAGCATGATGCCCTGCCGTACGACCAGGGCGAGCACGACCGTGCAGCCGGTGAAGACGACCACCCGGTCCACTCTGCGGCCGTCGATCACGTTGTCGAGGATGCCGAGGGTGCAGACGGCGGCGGCGAGATACGGCGTGAGAGCGGACAGCGACCCCGCGATCGGACGGCTCGGGCGGCCCGGATGCCGGATCCCCCTGGGCTCGGGGACCGGGTCGGCCCCGGTGAATCCGGTGGCTCCCAGCCGTGCGGCCCAGGGGGCGTACGCCAGGAGCAGCGACCCCGCGAACCAGCCGGCGTCCAGCAGCTGGCCCGAGTGGTAGTTCGCGCGCAGCAGAGGCGAGGTGAAGAGGGCGTCGGACAGGACGGTCAGGGCGAGCCCCGCGATGGCGGTGTTGATGGCCGAGCGGTTGGCGTTGGACCTGCGGAAGTGCAGGGCGAGCACCATGGACA
Source organism: Streptomyces sp. NBC_00440 (assembly GCF_036014215.1). NCBI lineage: Bacteria > Bacillati > Actinomycetota > Actinomycetes > Kitasatosporales > Streptomycetaceae > Streptomyces > Streptomyces sp. NBC_00440. Next base: position 5,963,310 of record NZ_CP107921.1, on the reverse strand, counting down.
CCAGGACGATGTCGAGGAGCGGGTAGGCGAGCGAGAGGGCCGCGTGGGCCACACTCTCGTGGTTGCCTTCCAGCCGCGCGGTGTGCGCCAGCGCGAGGCTCCAGGAGAGCGTCAGCAGCGAGCCGCCGATGAGCCAGGCGTCCAGCGCCAGGCAGACCCAGCCGGCCCGGGTGACCGGACGCTTGGCGAGCACCAGCAGCCCCACGATCGCGGGCGGCGCGAAGCAGAGGAAGAAGAGGTCGGCGAGGGAGGGGGTGGGCACCGGGATCTGCAGGACGACCTCGTACCAGCCCCACACCGCGTTTCCGCAGGAGGCCATCGCGGAGGAGACCGAGAAGAGCAGCCAGGCGGGCCGAAACCTGATCTCCCGGGTACGCGCGTAGAAGAGGCAGGAGACCGCCGCCAGCGCCGCGGCGAAGCTGAGGCCGAAGTCGCCCATCACAAGGGCCAGTTGCTTGGAACCCCAGTCGAACGCCGAGCCGACCGCATACCCTCCGCACACCACGGCGAGGAGGAGTTGGGAGAGCAGCCCCCCCGGGCCGCCGGAGACCGGCTGCCGGGCGAGCAGCGCCCCCGACGCGCTCACCGCTCCTCCCCCGGAGCCGCTGACCGCGGCATCGCCCGGCACGGGCCGGATCTGTGCAGGGTGGCTCGCCGGGAACGCCGTCGGTGGCCCCGCCGCGTCAGCTGGTTCGTCCATTGGCCGTGCATCGCCCGTCGCCCCCTCGGAATCTGTACGCTCCCCCGCACCGTGACCTTGCGCGGTGGAGCCCCCAACCGGACGATACACCAGTACCGTCACTCAGGGACATAGGGCCTCTACTCTCCGTTACGAGCAGGAGAGTTGTGGGCACACAGCGCATCCAAATGCCTGCAGAACGTGCCTATTCGGTCGTCAGGACGACATTGTCCAGCGGCTCATCCGCGGCGAACCGGGTCAGCTGCGAAGCCAGCAGACGCGTGGCGCGCGGCATGAACGCCGAGGTGGGACCGCCTGCGTGGGGACTGATGAGACAGCCGGGAGCGTGCCACAACGGGTGCCCCGCGGGCAGCGGTTCGGGGTCGGTGACGTCGAGGGCCGCGTGCAACCGTTCCGACTCCAGCTCGGCGAGGAGCGCCTCGGTGTCGACGACGGGGCCGCGCGCGACGTTCACCAGCAGCGCACCGTCCTTCATCCCCGCCAGGAACTCCGCGTCCGCCAGCCCCCGGGTCTGCTCGGTGAGCGGCGTGGAGAGGACGACGACGTCCGCTTCCGGCAACAGTTCGGGCAGATCGGTGAATGCGTGCACTTGACCGCGCTCCGTAGTGCGTGAGGAGCGCGCGACGCGCGCCACCCGCGCGCACTCGAAGGGCACGAGCCGGTCCTCTATGGCGGCACCGATCGACCCGTATCCGACGATCAGTACCGTCTTGTCGGCGAGCGCCGGGCGGAAACCGGACTGCCACTCCTCACGCTGCTGACCGCGCACGAAGTCGGGTATGCCGCGCAGTGAGGCCAGTATCAGGGTGAGGGTGAGTTCGGCGGTCGACGCCTCGTGCACACCGCGCGCGTTGCAGAGCTGCACGCCCGCGGGGAGACGGTCAAGTCCCGGGCGTACGTGGTCGACACCGGCCGAGAGGGTCTGCACCACACGCAGATTCGTCATCGCGCCGAGCGGGCGCAGGGCGACCTCCATGCCCTGCATGTAGGGGACCACGTAGAAGGCACAGTCCGCGGGGTCCGCCGGGTACTGCGGACCGCCGTTCCAGAAACGGTATCGGAGGGCGTCGGGCAGCCCGTCGATCTTGTCGGGCGGGAAGGGGAGCCACACATCAGCAGTCATGACCAGGAGGTTAGTTTGGGGGCGGGAAGAGGGAGGATGCGGCCAGGTGGAGCGCAGGACAATCGGGGCGGCAGCGCTCGAAGTGGGCGCGATCGGGCTCGGCTGCATGCCGATGAGCTGGGCGTACACCGGATCCCAGCAGCGCGGGGACCGTTCGCTGCGTACCGTGCACGCCGCACTCGACGCCGGCTCGACCCTCCTCGACACGGCCGACATGTACGGCCCGTTCACCAATGAACTGATGCTGGGGCGGGTCCTGAAGGAGCGCAGGGCCGATGCCTTCCTCTCCACCAAGTGTGGCCTCCTCGCGGGCGAACAGCACATCGTCGCCAACGGCAGGCCGGGTTACATACGCCGGGCCTGCGATGCCTCGCTGCGGCGGTTGCAGACCGATGTGATCGACCTCTACCAGCTGCACAGGGCCGACCCCGAGGTGCCCGTCGAGGAGACCTGGGGGGCGATGGCCGAGCTGGTCGCCGCGGGGAAGGTGCGGGCCCTCGGTTTCTGCGCGGTCGGAGCGCGCGCCTCCCGGCGCCCCGGCGCACGCCTGCATGACGCGACGGTCGGACAGCTGGACCGGGTCCAGCAGGTTTTTCCGGTGAGCGCGGTACAGGCCGAGCTCTCGGTCTGGTCCCGGGACGCTCTCGACTCACTGCTGCCGTGGTGCGAGGCGCGCGGGGTCGGCTTCCTGGCGGCGATGCCGCTGGGGAACGGTTTCCTCTCGGGCACGCTCACGCCGGGGCAGGGCTTCGAGCCCGACGACATGCGGGCCAGGCATCCGCGGTTCACCGCCGAGATGATGGCGGCGAACCAGCCGGTGGTGGCGGGGCTGCGGCGGATCGCGGGGCGTCATGGGGCGACGCCTGCCCAGGTGGCGCTGGCGTGGGTGCTGAGGCAGGGGCCGCATGTGGTGCCGGTGCCGGGGACCAAGCAGGAGCGGTGGGCCGTGGAGAACGCTCGCGCTGCGGAACTGGTGCCGACAGCAGAGGATCTTGGGGAGATCGCGGAACTGCCGCCCGCACGGGGCTCCTGGGACTGAGTCGTCCCGGTGCCGCCTCTTCTGTACGGCCCGTTCTGTACGGCTCATTCTGTGTGCCCGGGGGACAGGGCTGTGCCGGGGCGGCCCTTTCGGGGCCGAACGGGCGCGGGTGGGAACCGGCGGCGGACCTGCGGTGTATGAACAGTAGCTGTGCTGTCGTCGAAGGGATCAGAACCGTGCAACGTCCAGCTGTGACAGCCGTGTTGGCGTCGGCCCTGCTGTTGTCGGCCGTCGGGTGCTCCTCCGGGGGCGGTGATGAAATCACCGGCACCGGCCGCGCCCCCGGGCCGCACGCACCCGCCTCCGCGTCGGCGTCCCCGTCCAGAGCCGTCCCGCCTGCGAAGGGGACGGTCAAAGTGGTCTCGACCCTCACCACGGGTCTCGACTCACCGTGGGGGGTAGCGGTGCTCCCGGAGGGCGATCTGCTGGTCTCCTCGCGCGATCGGGGGACGATCACCGAGGTCGACGCCAAGACCGGCCGGAAGACCGTGATCGGGAAGGTCGCGGGGGTCGCGCCCGCCGGTGAGGGCGGGCTGCTGGGGCTGGCGCTCTCCCCTTCGTACGCCTCGGACCATCTGGTCTACGCGTACTTCACCACCACGTCCGACAACCGCATCGCGCGCATGTTCTACGACGCGAAGCAGCCGGCAGGACAGCAGCTGGGGGCACCCGACACGGTCTTCAAGGGCATCCCGAAGGGCACCGTTCACAACGGCGGGCGGATCGCGTTCGGACCGGACAAGATGCTCTATGCCGGGACCGGGGAGACCGGCGACCGAGGTCTGGCCCAGGACAAGAAGTCACTGGGCGGAAAGATCCTCCGGATGACACCGGACGGACAGCCGGTGCACGGCGATCCCTGGGCCGACTCCGTCGTCTACTCCTACGGCCACCGCAACGTGGAAGGCCTCGCCTGGGACGCGGACGGGCGGCTGTGGGCCGACGAATTCGGCCAGGACACCTGGGACGAACTCAATCTGATCGGCCCCGGGAAGAACTACGGCTGGCCCGAGGCGGAGGGCAGAGCGGGAAAGGCGGGGTTCACCGACCCGGTGGAGGAGTGGAAGCCGGCGGACGCCTCTCCCAGCGGTCTCGCCTATGCCGAGGGTTCCCTGTGGATGGCGTCCCTGCGGGGTGAGCGGCTGTGGCGGATCCCGCTCAACGGAGACAAGCCATCGGCCAAGCCGCAAGGCTTCCTCCAGGGGAAGTACGGGCGGCTGCGCACGGTGGTCTCCGCGGGCGGGGACAGGCTGTGGCTGGTCACCAGCAACACCGATTCGCGGGGCAGGCCCAAGGCCGGGGACGACCGGATCCTCCAGCTGGAGGTGAAGTAGCCCGGGGTTACGCTGGGGAGGGCTCACCGCACGGGAGTCCGGCCGGGGCTCACCGCAGGGGGTCTGGATGTTCAACCTGATAGAGCAGCTCTTCGCACCCGGGCGCAAGCACACCGAGGACGAGAACAAGCGGCTGGAGCTGTCCCGCGTCGATCTCAACGACGGCGATCCGGGGCGCGGTCCGATAGACCTCGACTCGGGGACAGTGATCATCCGGTCACAGGAGCAGGATCAGAGCCAGGACCGGGACGAGGAGCAGGAGCAGGAGCAGCATCGCCCGGCGTCCGAGTCCTAGGGCCACCGGCACCCGCACCCCCCGCATCCGTACAGCTGCCTGCACCCCCCATCCGTACAGCTCAGAAGGCCCCCTGAGCGGCGGCCTCCGAAAGGACCTCCGCGGTGTCCGTGAAGAGGCGCAGCCGGTGGGTCAGGGCGGCCGCCTCGCCTCGTCCTGTGACGCCCAGCTTGGCCAGGATGTTGGAGACGTGCACGCTCGCCGTCTTGGGTGCGATGAACAGCGTCTCGGCTATCTGACGGTTGGTGCGGCCCGCTGCTACCAGGCGCAGGACGTCCTGCTCACGACTGGTGAGGCCGAAGTCGTCGACAGCGCTGCGCATGTCTGCCGGTGCCGGAGCACCTACGTGGTCCGCGGCTTCGGTGAGGGGGAGTCTGGCGCGCTGTGCGAGCAGCCTGATCTCCTCGGCCAGCGGGCGGGCGCCGAGCCGGTCGGCCGTCGCGAGGCTGCTGCGGAGCAGCTTCGCGGCACGTTCCCGGGCCGCGGGTTCGCGGTCGGAGCCGTGCGCGAGCAGGGCGGCGGCCCAGTGCAGGTGCACCTGCACCAGCTCGTAGGGGCGTTCCAGTGGCTCCAGGGCCCCGGCGGCCGCGCTCCAGTGCTCCGGCCGGTCCAGACCGTCGGCTCGGGCCAGCTCGGCGCTGACATGCAGGGCGTAGGCGCTCCAGAGCGGTACGGGCGTGGCGAGCCGCTTCGCCGTGGAGCAGATGAGTTCCAGGGATTCCGTGCGGCCCGGCTCGGCCGCCGGCAGGCCTCGGGTGTTGGCCTCGGCGGTGGCGGCGGCGAGAACCAGGGGCCAGCCGTAGCGCTGGGTGCCGGGAGGGAACCCCGCTTCCACCGCCCCGGCCAGTACCGCACGGGCCTCGTCCAGCTGCCCCTGGGCGGCCAGAATCCCGAGGCTGAGCCTGGCCAGCGGTATGGAGTGCTGGGGCATCGGGTCATGGGTGCCGAAGTGGGCGTTGGCCGAGGCGAGGTGCCGGGCTGCCTCGTCCTGCTCCCCGCGGAGCAGCGCCAGGTCCGCGAGCCGCAGGCAGACGTTGCCCCGGGGCTTGGCGCTCTGCGCGCACCGGAGCACCCACTGCGCGCACGCCGACGCCTCCTCCCAGCGGCCCAGGGCGAACAGCGAGTCGGTCATGTTGCCCCGGACCCAGGCCTCCTGGTCCCGCAGGCCGTACTTGCCCGCGAGGGCGATACCGGCGGTGCCCACGTCGACGGCCTCGGCGGAACGGCCGATGGACTCCAGGTTCGACATCAGATTGGTGTGCGCGCGGCAGCCTTCGGCGACCAGGCCGAGTTCGGTCGTCCGCTTGAGGGCGGCCCGCATGGTGGTCAGCCCGGTCTCGATGTCGCCGGAGTCGATCAGGAGGCCGCCGAGGGTGAGGCGGGCGCTCAGTTCGATCTCCTCCGCACCGACCAGCCGGGCGTAGTCCACGGCGCATTCGGCCGCGGTCAGGCTGTCGGGTCCCGGTTCGTGGAGCATCGCCCAGCTCGCCGCGGTGGTGAGCACCTGGGCATGGACGGCCGACGGGGGCAGCCCGCGTACCAGCTCCTGCGCAGTGGCGATCTCCCGCCAGCCGTTGCCCCGGGCGAGGCTCTGCTCCAGCTTGGCCCGCTCGGTCCAGAACCAGGCGGCGCGCAGTGCGTCGTCGGCGCCGCCGTCGATGATGCGCAGGGCCTTCTTGGAGATCTTCAGGGACCGTTCACGCTCACCGCAGCAGCGCGCGGCGACCACCGCTTCGGCGAGCAGGTCGAGATAGCGCAGCGCGGACGGCGCGGATGTCCCTGGTTCGTGTCCGCAGGCCGGGTAGGCATCGGCGGAGTCCATCGGCCGCAGCCCGTCCCGTACATCGGCCGGCGCACTGTCCCAGACCTCCATCGCCCGCTCCAGGAGCCGCAGTTGCTCGGAGTAGGCGTGGCGCCTGCGTGCCTCCGCCGAGGCCAGCAGCACAGCGGGCAGGGCCTTCGCCGCGTCGTGCGCGTAGTACCAGTAGCCGGCGAGCCGGGTGGTGCGCGCGTCGGCCCGTACGAGCGAGGGGTCGTTCTCCAGGGCCTCGGCGCAGCGGCGGTTGATACGGGAGCGTTCTCCCGGCAGCAGATCGTCGCTGACGGCCTCGCGTACCAGGGAGTGCCGGAAGCGGTAACCTCCGCCGTCCGGCGCGGCGATCAGGATGTTGGCCCCGACGGCGGCCCGCAGCGCCTCGATCAGATCGTCCTCGGACAGCCGTGTCACGGCGGCGAGCAGCGGATACTCGACGGTCGAGCCGCCCTCGGCCGCGAACCGGACAACCCGCTGGGCGTCGTCGGACAGGGCCTCGACCCGGACCAGCAGCAGATCGCGCAGTGAGTCGCTGATCCCGGAGACCGAGCAGTTGCCTCCGCTGCAGACGGCCAGCTCCTCGACGAAGAAGGCGTTGCCGTCGGAGCGGGCGAAGATCTCGTCGGCCAGCGAGGCCTCCGGCTCGGCGGCGAGGATGCCGGTCAGCTGGAGCCGCACCTCGGACCGGGTGAAACGGGCCAGCTCGATCCGGCGGACCGTACGCAGCCGGTCCAGTTCGGCCAGGAGCGGCCGCAGCGGGTGGCGCCGGTGGATGTCGTCGGCCCGGTAGGTGGCGACGACCACGAGGCGTCCGCTGTTCAGGGTCCGGAAGAGATAGGCGAGCAGATGGCGCGTGGACGCGTCGGCCCAGTGCAGGTCCTCCAGGACCAGCACCACCGTACGGTCGGCGGCGATCCGCTCAAGGAGCCGGGAGGTCAGCTCGAAGAGCCGGGCCGTGCCGTCCTCGTGGTGGGCCTGCCGGCTGGTGTCGCCCAATTCGGGCAGCAGCCTGGCCAGTTCACCCTCCTGGCCCTCCACAGCGGCGGCCATCTCGTCGGGAAGGTGGCGGCGCAGCGCGCGCAGGGCGGTGGAGAACGGGGCGTACGGAAGGCCGTCGGCGCCGATCTCGACACAGCCGCCGACCGTGACGACGGCCCCGGCGCGTTCGGCGCCCTCGATGAACTCCTCGACGAGCCGGGTCTTGCCGACACCGGCCTCCCCGCCGATGAGCAGCGCCTGCGGCTCCCCTCCGGTAGCGCGGGAGAGCGCGTCTCCGAGCACGGCCAACTCATCGGCTCGGCCGACGAATACGGGGCTGACTGAGGTGAACTCCACAGCGCCGAGCATCGCACAGCGGTCCGACAGTGCGGCACCCGATATACGGATGCCGCCTGCCGCGGTGCCGGTGTCCGGCTGCGCACCGTTCATCTGGGCATCAGGCAGCAGGACTCGTGGACGAATCATCACGCCGCGTGGACGAACCGGTCCCGGAGCGATCTCACCGTCCTCTGCGTATCGTGCCGGCCGGAACGGCGGGCTGCCCTGCGGGCCTCCCGTGCCTGTCCCGCCAGCCGCTCGGCCTCGGCCCGGCGGGTGAGTTCGGCGGCGTGGGCCTTCTGGAGCTCGTACTGAATCATGGTGTTCTCCCCTGTGGCGGAAGCCGGTTGTGCGGCGGAAGCCGGTTGTGGCTTCCTTCGATGCCTCGACTTTCGTCGCCCAGGGGGGTCCGCCACATCGGGCGAGTGCCGCATCCTCATGGCGGAGGGGGCCTTAGGCGCTGTACGTGAGTGCTTACGTACGGCCCAGGCCCCCTCGGGGATGCCTTACGGGGTTCTGCCCACCGGTCCTACTGGGTCGGGGCGGGCGCGGTGGCGGGAGCGGTCGGGAGCGCGGCGAACAGGTCGAAGTACATGCCGACGGCGACGATCAGGCCGATGACGGCGACACCGACAGCGCCCCAGGCGACGGCGCGGACCCAGACGGCCTGCGGGCGGATGGGCGAGCTGAAGAACGGGCGGGCCAGGACGAGGGCTCCGACGACCAGTGCCAGCAGCGCGAAGACGCCGTTGACGAGGGCGGTGGTGTGCCAGGAGTCGGCGTAGACCTCGTGGATCTGCTGCGAGGCGCTGGCGCTCTGCGAAAGCTTCAGCTGGCCGGTCAGGGTCTCGCGCTCGGAGAGCACCTTGCCCATCCAGCTGCCGGAGAGCCCGACGAAGCCCAGAGCGGCGGCGACGACGGCAGCCGCGCCAGCGCCGATCCCGGAGCCGGCGGCGGCGGGGCTGCCCGCCGCGAGCTCGGCCTCCGCGGCCTCTTCCTCGGCTGCTGCTTCCGCCGCGGCTTCGTCCACGTCGGTGTCGGTGTCCTCAGCGGTCGCCTCCGCCGCGGCCTCATCGGCCTCGGCGTCCTGCACCTTGGCGGCGGAGTCGTCGGTCGTGTCGGTCTTGGTGGTGGCGTTCATGCGGCGCACGCTAGGCGCCCTTTCTGAGAGCGGGCTTAATGCTCTCTGTGCGCCTTCCACTCAGGCGCCAGGACCGACCAGACCTCGGTGTCGTGCCGGGTTCCCCGATGGGGGTGGTTCTGCCGCAGTACGCCCTCGCGCACCATCCCGAGCCGTTTCGCGACGTTGATGCTCCCGGTGTTCCCGGGGTCGACATGCCACTCGACGCGGTGCATCCCGCGCTCGTGCACCGCCCAGTCGATCAGCACCCCGGCGGCGCGTGTGACCAGCCCCCGGCCCACCGCGGCCGGCTCCAGCCAGCAGCCGACTTCGCAGCAGCCGGTCGCGGCGTCGAACTGCGGGAACAGCACCCCGCCGACCAGCGTGCCGTCCAGCCGGATGCCGAAGAGCCGGCCGCCGTCGGCGGCCTGTTTGTCCGCGAACGACTGGAGGAACGCACGCGCCGAAGGGAGATCCCTGGCGGCGTCCGCCAGCCCGATGTACTGGCCGATGAATTCGCGCCCCCGGTCGATATGGGCCAGGTAGTCCGCGGCCTGCCACGGCTCCAGGAGTCCCAGCTCCGCGCCCTCACCGAGCGATATCGCGAACATGCTTCTCCTCCACCACCGGTGTGTGCTGCGGATGGATTTTCGCACGGTCACCGGTGTCACCGGCGCCGGGCGCCTCGATGCTGATGCGGGGCAGCCGCCGGTCCAGCCAGCCGGGCAGCCACCAGTTCGCCCGGCCGAGCAGGTGCATCAGTGCGGGGACCAGGAGCGTCCGCAGTACGAAGGCGTCGAGCGCCACGGCTGCGGCGAGGGCGATCCCGAACATCGCGATGACCCGGTCGCCGCTCAGCACGAAGGCGAGGAAGACGGAGATCATGATGACGGCCGCGGAGTTGATCACGCGGCTGGTCTCGGCGAGGCCGACCCGGACGGCCCGCCGGTTGTCGCCGGTCTCCCGCCACTCCTCGTACATCCGGCTGACCAGGAAGACCTGGTAGTCCATGGAGAGTCCGAAGAGCACCGAGACCATGATCACCGGCAGGAAGGGCTCGATCGGCCCCGCGCTGCCGAGTCCCAGCAGCTCACTCCCCCATCCCCACTGGAAGACCGCGACGACGACGCCGAAGGCGGACGCCACCGCTGCCACGTTCATCACGGCGGCCTTGAGCGGAATGCCGATCGAACGGAACGCCAGCAGCAGGAGCAGACAGCCGAGCGTGATGACCACGGCGACGAAGAGCGGGAGTTTGCCGATGATCACCTCCGCGAAGTCGTCGTAGCTCGCGGTGACACCGCCGACCTCGACGTCGAGCGAGGTCCGGCTCTCGGCCCGGGGCAGGACATCCGTACGCAGCCGGTCGACGAGGTCACTGGTCTTCTGCGACTGCGGGGCCGAGTCGGGGACGACCGTGATGAAGGCCGTGTCGCCGCTGCTGTTGTAGGTGACCTGGCTCACGGACGCGACGTCCTCGGTCGTACGCAGCCGGGCGGGCAGCTCGTCCAGCGCCACCCGGTCCCCCGCGCCGTCCAGCTTGGCGGCCAGCGTGAGCGGTCCGTTGGCCCCGGGCCCGAATCCCTTGCCGATGAGGTCGTACGCCTCCCGGGTGGTGGAGCCCGCCGGGCTGTTGCCCTGGTCGGACGTGCCCAGGTGGAGCCCCAGGGTCGGCAGCGCGAGGACCAGCATCACGGCCGCGGCGAGTGCGCCGAGCAGTCTGGGGTGCCGCTCCACGAAGGCCGACCAGCGGGCGGCGAAACCGGTGGGCGGATCGGGCTGCGGGCCGCGCTCGGCGAGCCGTGCGCGTTCCCGGCGGCTCAGCGCCCGCATCCCGATGAACGAGAGCAGCGAGGGCAGCAGGGTCACCGACGCGGCCACGGTCAGGACGACCGTGAGAGAGGCCGCGATGGCGACACCGTTGAGGAAGTCCAGCCGCAGGATGAGCATCCCGAGCAGGGCGATGCAGACGGTCGCTCCGGCGAAGACGACGGCGCGGCCCGTCGTGCTCACCGCGTGTGTCACCGCCTCGGCGACCGGCAGACCGCGGCGCAGCGCCTTGCGGTGTCTGGTCACGATGAACAGCGCGTAGTCGATACCGACACCGAGTCCGACCAGCATCCCGAGCATCGGCGCGAAGTCGGCGACGGTCATGGCGTGTCCGAGCAGCTCTATGCCGGCGTACGCGGTGCCGACGCTGACCAGGGCGGTGGCGATCGGCAGCAGGCTCGCGGCGAAGGCGCCGAAGGCGAGGAAGAGCACCAGCGCGGCGACGGCGACCCCGATGGCCTCGCTGAGATGCACGCCGGTGGTCTGGGTGAGCGCGACGGCGCTGCCGCCCAGCTCGACCTGGAGCCCGTCGGCCTCGGCGGCCTTCGCCGTGTCGACGACGGTCCGGGCCTGCTGCACGGTGATCTCGTCGGACTGCGCGTCGAAGGTGAACACGGCGTAGGCGGTGTGCCCGTCGGCGCTGGTCCGCGGCGTCCCGACGGAGGAGATCCCGGGGAGGTCGTCGATCTTGTTGAGGGTCTGCGTCATGCGCTGTTCGACCCCGGACGCGCGCACGCTGCCCTGCGCGGTGTGCCAGACGATGGTGTCGCTGTCGCCGCCCTGGCCGTGGAAGCCCTGGTCGAGCAGGGCGGTGGCCCGCCCGGACTCCGTGCCCGGCACTTCGTAGTCGTTGGAGTACGCGGACCCGGCGAAGCCCGCGGCGGCCGCGGTGCCGCCGAGGGCGAGGAGCCAGAGAAGAACAGTCAGAAGGCGGTGCCTGATGCACCATCGCGCGATGGCTGCCAACGGACTGCTCCCTCGGGATCGACCTGGGTGGTTCGTCGGCCTTTATCGGGAATAAACCGTAAAGAGCAGAGACCTTTAGCGCATTACTCTGACATCGAAACGTGATCCTTTGCCTGTTTCGTGGGGTTAGTCACAAGGGTGCGCGCCGCCGTAGGGTCGGGGTATGGCTGCTGAAGAGGGGACCGTACGGCTCGACACCTGGATCTGGTCGGTGCGGCTCACCAAGACACGCTCGCAGGCCGCTGCGGCCTGCCGCGCCGGTCATGCCCGTCTCAACGGTGAGCGCGTCAAGCCCGCCCACCCGGTGCAGGCGGGCGACGAGGTACGGCTGTTCCACGCGGGACGCGAGCGGATCGTCGAGGTGTCACGCCTGGTGCGCAAGCGGGTGGGTCCGCCGGTCGCGGCCGAGTGCTATGTGGACAACAGCCCGCCGCCCCCGCCCCGGGAGGCCGTTCTCGACATCCCGGTACGCGACCGGGGTACGGGACGGCCGACGAAGCGGGACCGGCGTGAACTGGAGCAATTGCGCGGGGACATCGGACTGCGCTGACCGGTCCGGGGGCGGGTGAACGGAGCGGGCAGCTCCGTGCGGAGCGGCAACCGCACGCCCGGATGGACCGGCTCACACTCCGATGACCAGCAGGGCTCCCCACAGTGCGACGGTCGACACGGCCAGCGTCGCCGGTACGGTCAGCAGGCCGAGCCGGGAGAAGGTGCCGAGCTCGGGCTCCTGTCCGTACTCGTTCATGATGCGGCGCCACAGCAGCGTGGCCAGTGAGCCGACGTACGTCAGGTTCGGGCCGAGGTTCACGCCGATCAGCGCGGCGAGTACCGGTCCGGGCCCGGCGGGGCCGACGACCGGCAGCAGCGCCAGGATCGCCGGCAGGTTGTTGATGGCGTTGGACAGGACGGCGGCGACCCCGGCCACCGCGAGCAGCGCGGGGAGTGTGGCGCCGCCGGGCAGCAAGTGCCCGATCCCGTCGCCCAGTCCGTTGTCGACGACCGCCCGCACGACGACCCCGAGCGCGAGCACGAACAGGCAGAAGAACGGGTTGGCGTCGCGCACCAGGCCGGTGACGGTGGTCCGTCCGAGGCGCAGTGCGCGGACCCCGAGCACGAGGACCCCGGCGAGGGCGGCCCAGACCGGTTCGGCGCCCGCGAAGGAGGTCACCACGAAGCCGGCGAGCGTCAGACCGACCACCACCAGGGTGAACACCGGCGTCTCTGGCCGCTCGGCCGCGTCCGGCGCGTGCGCGGGCGCAGCCAGCTCGGCCGCGAAGAACCGGCGGAAGACGGCGTACTCGACCGCCACCGCGGCCAGCCACGGCAGGGCCATCAGAGCGGCGAACCGGGTGAAGGTCAGACCGCTCGCGGAGAACGCCAGCAGATTGGTCAGATTGGAGACCGGCAGCAGCAGGGAGCCGGAGTTGGCGAGGTGCGCGCACGCGTAGACATGGGGCCGCGGCCTTGCGCCGACCCGCGCTGCTGTCGCGAAGACGACCGGGGTGAGCAGTACGACGGTGGCGTCCAGGCTGAGCACCGCGGTGACCACGGCAGCGACCACGAAGACACCGCCGAGCAACCGCACCGGCCGACCGCCGCACACCCGCGCGACCCGGTCGCCCAGGACGTCGAACAGCCCGTCGTCGGCGCACAGCTGGGAGAGCACGAGCACCGCGGCGAGGAAGGCCACCACGGGCAGCAGGGTGCGCGTCTGGTCCCATGCCTCGGACGGCGAGACCGCGCCCAGAGCCACCACAAGTGCCGCAGCGGGTACGGCGGCTGCCGCCTCGGGCCGGCCCTGCGGACGGGTCACGGCGAAGGCGAGTACGCCCAGGAGCAGCGCTACGGAGAGGATCTCGGCGGGGACGGTGTTCAGGGCGTGCTCCGTGGTGAAAGCGGGCCGGGGCCGCGCCCCGGACCTCCGGCTCCCCCGACGCCGGGGGGATGTGATCGCGGGCCGGGCCTGCGATCACATCCCCCCGGCATCCGTGGAGCAGGGTCCGGGGCGCGGCCCCGTGCGACCGTGCGTTGGGCGGGTCAGCCTTCGGCGCCGAGCTTCTCCAGGATCAGCTCGCGGACGCGCGCCGCGTCCGCCTGTCCCCGGGTGGCCTTCATGACCGCGCCGACGAGCGCACCGGCGGCGGCCACCTTGCCGCTGCGGATCTTGTCCGCGATCGCGGCGTTGCCCGCGATGGCTTCGTCCACGGCGGCGCCGAGCGCGCCGTCGTCGGAGACGACCTTGAGACCGCGCTTCTCGACGACCTCGTCCGGTCCGCCCTCACCGGCGAGCACGCCGTCGATGACCTGGCGGGCCAGCTTGTCGTTGAGGTCGCCCGCCGCGACGAGCTCCGCGACCCGTGCGACCTGCTCCGGCGTGATGGGCAGCGCGGCGAGGTCGCGGCCGGTCTCGTTGGCGTTGCGGGCGAGCTCACCCATCCACCACTTGCGGGCCTGGTCGGACGGTGCGCCCGCGTCGATCGTGGCCAGAATCGGGCCGAGCGCACCGGCGTTGAGGATCGACTGCATGTCGAACTCGGTGACGCCCCACTCCTCGCGCAGCCGGTTGCGGCGCACGCGCGGCAGCTCGGGCAGTGCGCCCCGCAGCTCCTCGACCCAGTCGCGCGCGGGCGCGACGGGGACCAGGTCGGGCTCCGGGAAGTACCGGTAGTCCTCGGCGTTGTCCTTGATGCGGCCGGCCGTGGTGGAGCCGTCCTCCTCGTGGAAGTGCCGGGTCTCCTGCACGATCGATCCGCCGGAACTGAGCACCGCGGCGTGCCGCTGGATCTCGTAACGCGCGGCGCGTTCGACCGAGCGCAGCGAGTTGACGTTCTTCGTCTCGGAGCGGGTGCCGAGCTTCTCGACACCGTGCAGGCGCAGCGACAGGTTGACGTCGCAGCGCATCTGGCCCATCTCCATCCGGGCCTCGGAGACGCCCAGCGCCTTGATCAGCTCGCGCAGCTCGGCGACGTACGCCTTGGCGACCTCGGGGGCACGCTCGCCCGCTCCCTCGATCGGCTTGGTGACGATCTCGATGAGCGGAATGCCCGCACGGTTGTAGTCGAGCAGCGAGTGCGACGCGCCGTGGATACGGCCGGTGGCGCCGCCGACGTGCAACGACTTGCCGGTGTCCTCCTCCATGTGGGCGCGCTCGATCTGCACCCGGAAGGTCTCGCCGTCCTCCAGCTGGACGTCCAGATAGCCGTCGAAGGCGATCGGCTCGTCGTACTGCGAGGTCTGGAAGTTCTTCGGCATGTCCGGATAGAAGTAGTTCTTCCGGGCGAAGCGGCACCACTCGGCGATCTCGCAGTTCAGCGCGAGACCGATCTTGATGGCCGACTCGACGCCGATCGCGTTGACGACGGGCAGCGAGCCGGGCAGACCCAGACAGGTGGGGCAGGTCTGCGAGTTGGGCTCGGCCCCCAGCTCGGTGGAGCAGCCGCAGAACATCTTGGTCCTGGTGCCGAGCTCGACATGGACCTCCAGGCCCATGACGGGGTCGTACGTCGCGAGAGCTTCCTCGTACGACGCGAGTTCAGTGACGGTCACGATGAGACTTTCCCTCTCAGCCCAGCAGGACGTCGTCGTCGCCCAGGCGCTTCAGCTCGCGTACGAGCAGAGCGATGCCGGTGGCGATGGCGGCTGCGGAGACGACGGCGTCGACCAGACGGAGCGTGTCGTTCTCGGTACGGGCCTTCTTGCCCTGCTTGATCACGCTCAGCGCACCGAAGGCGGTGGTTCCGATGGACAGGTACGTACCGGCCTTGGACTTCTTGAATCCCTTGGCCTTGCTCACAACAGCACTCACAATGACGGAGCCTCCTCAAGCAGCGGGTGTCCCCACCTTTCCACGAAGGCGGCCTCGACGGCAGCTCCGACCTTGTACAGCCGGTCGTCCTTCATGGCGGGGGCGATGATCTGCAGGCCGACCGGCAGTCCGTCTTCCGGGGCCAGGCCGCAGGGCAGCGACATGGCGGAATTTCCGGCCAGGTTGGTCGGAATGGTGCACAGGTCGGCGAGGTACATCGCCATCGGGTCGTCGGCGCGCTCACCGATCGGGAAGGCGGTGGTGGGCGTGGTCGGCGAAACGATCACGTCGACGCCGCTGCCCTCCTCGAATGCCTTCTCGAAGTCCCGCGTGATGAGGGTGCGGACCTTCTGGGCGCTGCCGTAGTACGCGTCGTAGTAGCCGGAGCTGAGCGCGTACGTACCGAGGATGATGCGGCGCTTGACCTCGTCGCCGAAACCGGCCTCGCGGGAGAGCGCGGTGACGTCCTCGGCGGACTTCGTGCCGTCGTCGCCGACCCGCAGGCCGTACCGCATGGCGTCGAAGCGGGCCAGGTTGGAGCTGCACTCCGAGGGGGCGATCAGGTAGTACGCGGAGAGCGCCAGGTCGAAGGAGGGGCAGTCCAGCTCCACGATCTCGGCGCCGAGTTCCCTGAGGAGCTCGACGGACTCGTCGAAGCGCTGGATGACCCCGGCCTGGTAGCCCTCGCCGCGGAACTGCTTGACGACTCCCACGCGCAGCCCGGCGACCGAGCCGTTGCGGGCGGCCTCGACGACCGGCGGGACCGGGGCGTCGATGGAGGTCGAGTCGAGCGGGTCGTGCCCGGCGATGGCCTCGTGCAGCAGGGCCGCGTCCAGGACCGTACGGGCGCAGGGGCCGCCCTGGTCGAGGGAGGACGAGAACGCCACCATGCCGTAGCGGGACACCCCGCCGTAGGTCGGCTTGACGCCGACGGTGCCGGTGACGGCAGCGGGCTGGCGGATGGAGCCGCCGGTGTCCGTACCGATGGCCAGCGGGGCCTCGTACGCCGCCAGCGCGGCGGACGAGCCGCCGCCGGAGCCGCCGGGGATCCGGGAGAGGTCCCAGGGGTTGCCGGTGGACCCGTAGGCGCTGTTCTCGGTCGAGGACCCCATGGCGAACTCGTCCATGTTGGTCTTGCCGAGGATGACGACGTCAGCGGCCTTGAGGCGCTTGGTGACGGTCGCGTCGTACGGCGGGAGCCAGCCTTCGAGGATCTTGGAGCCGACGGTGGTCGGGACGCCCTCGGTGGTGAAGATGTCCTTCAGCGCCAGGGGTACACCGGCCAGCGGTCCGAGCTTCTCGCCGTTCGCCCGCTTGGCGTCGACAGCGCGGGCCTGCGCGAGCGCGCCCTCACGGTCGACGTGCAGGAAGGCGTTGACCTTCTCGTCGACGGCCTCGATCCGGGCGAGGTGCGCCTCGGTGACCTCGACGGCCGTGAGCTCGCCGGAAGCGATCTTCCCGGCGATCTCGGCGGCGGTGAGCTTGATGATGTTGATGTCCGTCATGGCTTAGTCCTCCCCCAGGATCTGCGGCACCTTGAAACGCCGCTGCTCCTGGGCTGGGGCGCCGGAGAGGGCCTGCTCCGGGGTGAGCGACGGACGGACCTCGTCCGCGCGCATGACATTCGTCAGCGGCAGCGGGTGGGAGGTCGGCGGTACGTCTTGGTCGGCAACCTCGGAGACGCGGGCGACCGCGCCGAGAATGTCGTCGAGCTGTCCGGCGAAGTGGTCGAGCTCTTCGTCCTTCAGCTCCAGACGTGCCAGCCGTGCGAGGTGGGCGACCTCCTCGCGCGTGATGCCAGGCATGCAGCGATCCTCAGGGGTGAGTGTGTGGATTTTGGCCCAATCCTATGGGGCCGGGGGCCGTGGCCACTAAACGGTTTCACCGGGGACGGCTGCGGAGGCGAATCCGGCGCCGCGGAAAGCCGGGCGCAGGGACGTCTCAAGCCCGCTCGTACGCGGTCCCTGCGGTCCCTGTCCCGCGCGGTCCCTGGGGCGGCACCTCGGTCCCTGTGGTCGAGAAGCAGGGTCCTCGCCGGAGCCCGGGTTACGGGTGTGGGGGCCGGGTCAGGGGCGCTCGGGGTACGGGCGCGGGAGCCGGACCCCGGGGGGGGAGCCCGGGTTACGGGTGCTGGTCCTGCTGCGGTCGCGGGCGGCTGTGCAGCACCACCTGCCCGGACGGCAGCTTCTCCTTCTCCGCGGCGGCCGCAGCCGCGAGCTCGGCCGGCCGCTGCCATCCCCGGGACCCCCGGGCCAGCAGCCATGCCGTCGCCTCGTGCGGCGGCATCGCGGCCGCCACCAGCCAGCCCTGTACGGCGTCGCAGCCCAGATCGCGGAGCCGCTCCCAGGTCTCGTCGTCCTCGACGCCCTCGGCGACGACGATCAGGCCGAGCGAGTGGGCCAGGTCGACCGTACAGCGGACGATCTCGGCGTCCTCGTTGTCCACCGCGAGCCGGGCCACGAACGATCGGTCGATCTTCAGCTCGCTCACCGGGAGCCGCCGCAGATGGACCAGCGACGAGTACCCCGTGCCGAAATCGTCCAGCGACATCTTCACGCCGTGTGCGGTCAGCCCGGCGAGGGTGTCGGCGGCCCGCTGCGGGTCCTCCAGCAGGACATGCTCGGTTATCTCCAGCTGGAGCGCGCCCGGCGGCACCCCGTGCCTGGCCAGCCGGGCTGCCACCGCTCCGGCGAAGCCGGGGGTGTGCACATCGCGCGGCGAGACGTTGACGGCCACCGGGACCTTCAGGCCCTGGAGGCGCCACTTGGCGACCTGGGCCAGGGCCGTCTCCAGGACGTACTCGGTGAGATGCGGCATCAGCCCCGACGACTCGGCGATGGCGATGAACTCGTCCGGGGGGACCCTGCCGCGCTCCGGGTGCACCCACCGGACCAGCGCCTCAAGACCCGCCACCTGTCCGTCGAACCGGACCTTCGGCTGGTAGTGCAGCTCCACATCGCCCGCGTCGAGCGCGCGGCGCAGATCGCCGAGCAGCCCGAGCCGGTCAGGGGTGTTGGAGTCCCGCTTGGACTCGTACACCTCGACACCCGTGCGGTCCCGCTTGGCCTGGTACATCGCCACGTCGGCGCGCTGGAGGAGCCCCTCGGCGTCCAGCGCGTGGTCGGGAAAGACCGAGACGCCGGCGCTCGCCTCAAGGACCAGCGTCAGCCCGTCGAGGTCGAGCGGGGAGCTCAGTTCGGCCACCAGGTGGCGCGCGATGCGCATCACGCTCGTCGCCGAGTCGGCAGCCGGGAGCAGCACGGCGAACTCGTCGCCGCCGAGGCGGGCGACCTCCGCACCGCGCGGCAGTGCGAATCGCAGCCGCTCCGCTATCTGCAACAGCAGCCGGTCGCCCGCGAGATGCCCGAGCGTGTCATTGACCGAGCGGAACCGGTCGAGGTCGATCAGTACCAGTGATGATCTGAATCCGCCGTTCTCCGCCTCCGCCAGCGCGGCCCAGGTCCGCTCCAGCAGCCACTGGCGGTTGGGCAGTCCGGTCAGCGGGTCACGCAGCTGCTCCTCCGCACGGGCCCTGGCGATCCACAGCGTGGAGTCCAGAGCGATCAGCGGCACCGCGAAGAGCGGCAGCAACAGCGGCAGGGACACCGCGACCACGCAGATCAGCGGGGCGATCCCGAGCAGCGCGACGCCGACGAGTCCCTGCCTGACCAGTGCCGTACGGGCGACGGTCGGCAGCCCGCGGCTGGGCGGCGCCGCCGCGGACCAGAGCAGTATCCGCGCGACGACCAGATAGGCGGCGGCCGCCAGCACGATCTCCGCCGCGGACCCGATCCCCCAGGTGAGTGGCTGCCAGGGGTGCGCGACCGTCGAGGTCTCGCCGAAGGCGGCGAGGACGAGGGCGGCGGCGCCGATCCCCAGGATGTCGGACGCGCCGTGCAGCAGCCCCTGCCGCCAGCGGCGGCTGCGAGCAGCCCCCACGAGGACGACGACGGCCAGGCTGACCAGCGCCGCGGGCAGCCAGCCGTACAGCAGCAGGACGGCGAGGGTGAGAGCGGCGCCGGAACCGGTACCGCCCCACCAGCGGTCGCGGCCCAACGCGACCAGATGGCCCACGATGATGCCGGTGAGGACGGCGAGCGCCCAGCCCGCCGTGCCGTCGGGGAACAGCGCGCGGCCGTCTCTGACAGCGGCTAACGATCCGGTCACCAGGACGACTGCGGCCAGTCCCACGACGAACGGGAAGGCGGGCAGCCTCGCCAAGGAGTGAGCGAACTGCGCGAAACCGCGCACCCGCGACTCCGGATCGGCGCTCTCGGTCGGTTTCATGCCCGTCCCTCTCACAGCCGGCAGTGCCCATGCACGTGATGGCCCGCTGTCATGCCGTCACGGCTCATATCTTGTCCCGGACTCGGGAAGAAACTCCAGAGGAAGAATCTCCAGAAGAGCAGGGCAGGCCCATTGCAGCCGTGCGGGACGGGCGCACTCTTCAACAGTAGGCCGCGGAAGGGCCTGACGGGCAGCGTCCTGCAGGTCTTGCCCGAATGCGACCCGACCGTCCCGAACCATCTGCTATGGGCCGAACGGGTGAGCTTGGCCCCACCGTTCACTCCCGCTCCTCCGCTACTCCTCCACCGGCACCGCTGCCTCCCTGGCCGCGTCAGGGCCCTGTTCGAGAAGCACGGCGAAGCCCTCCTCGTCCAGTACGGGGACCTTCAGCTGCATCGCTTTGTCGTACTTCGAACCGGGGCTGTCCCCGACCACGACGAACGCCGTCTTCTTGGAAACGGAGCCGGTCACCTTCGCGCCGAGGCTCTGGAGGGCTTCTTTCGCGCCATCCCGCGTGTGGTGCTCCAGGGTCCCCGTGACGACCACGGTCAGCCCGTCCAGCGGTCGCGGGCCCTCGTCCGCACCGGCCTCGTCCTCCATACGGACCCCGGCCGCCCGCCACTTGCGGAGAATCTCGCGGTGCCAGTCCTCTTCGAACCACTGCTTGAGCGAGGCCGCGATGGTCGGGCCGACGCCCTCCACGGCAGCCAGCTCCTCCTCCGTGGCCTGCTCGATCCGCTCGACCGAACGGAACTCACGTGCCAGCGCCTCCGCTGCCACCGGGCCCACATGACGGATCGAAAGCCCGGTGATCACCCGGGCGAGCGGGCGCTCCTTCGCCGCCGCGATGTTCTCCAGCATGGCCAGGGCGTTCTTCCTCGGCTCGCCCTGCTGGTTGGCGAAGACCGTCGCGATCTTCTCCTCGCCCGTCTTCGGGTCCCTCTTGGGGAGTCCGCTGTCCTGGTCGAGGACGTACGCCTTGATCGGCAGCAACTGCTCGATGGTGAGGTCGAAGAGGTCGCTCTCGTCCTTCAGCGGTGGCTCGGCAGGTTCCAGTGGCTGGGTCAGAGCGGCCGCGGCGACATAGCCGAAGTTCTCGATGTCCAGGGACTTCCGGCCGGCGAGATAGAACAGCCGCTCACGCAACTGGGCAGGGCAGGAGCGTGCGTTGGGGCAGCGGAGGTCGATGTCCGCCTCCTTCATGGCCCGCAGGGCCGTACCGCACTCGGGGCATGCGGCGGGCATCACGAACTCCCGCTCGCTGCCGTCCCTGAGGTCCACGACCGGGCCGAGGATCTCCGGGATGACATCGCCGGCCTTGCGCAGCACCACGGTGTCGCCGATGAGCACCCCCTTGGCCTTCACCACGTCCTGGTTGTGCAACGTCGCGAACTCGACCTCGGAGCCGGCCACGGTGACCGGCTCGACCTGTGCGTACGGCGTGACTCTGCCCGTACGCCCCACGCCGACCCGGATGTTGACCAGCTTGGTGTTGACCTCCTCCGGCGCGTACTTCCAGGCGATGGCCCAGCGCGGCGCCCGCGAGGTGGAGCCGAGGCGCCCCTGGAGCGGGATCTCGTCGAGCTTGATGACGACCCCGTCGATCTCGTGTTCCACGGAGTGCCGGTTCTCGCCGAAGTACGCGATGAAGTCCCTGGCACCCGCGAGGTCGTCAACCACCTTGTTGTGCTTGGCGGTGGGCAGGCCCCACTCGTGCAGCAGCTCATACGCGTGTGACAGGCAGTCGATGTCGAAGCCCTCGCGGGCACCGATGCCGTGGACGACCATGTGCAGCGGGCGGGTCGCGGTGATCTTCGGATCCTTCTGGCGCAGCGAACCGGCCGCCGCGTTGCGCGGGTTGGCAAAGGGTTTGTCACCGGCCTCCACCAGCCGTGCGTTGAGCCCTTCGAAGGCCTCCATCGGGAAGTACACCTCGCCCCGGATCTCCACGAGGTCCGGGATCCGCTCCCCGTGCAGCCGGTGCGGGATGTCCGCGATCGTCAGGACGTTGGGAGTGATGTCCTCGCCGGTGCGGCCGTCACCGCGGGTGGCGGCGCGGACCAGCCTGCCGTGCTCGTACGTGAGGTTGACGGCCAGGCCGTCCACCTTGAGTTCGCACAGGAAGTGGTAGCCCGGCGAGCCGACCTCGCGCGCCACGCGCTCGGCCCAGGCGGCCAGCTCCTCGTCGTCGAAGGCATTGTCCAGCGACTGCATCCGGTCGCGGTGCTGCACGGAGGTGAACTCCGTCTCGTACGCCCCGGCGACCTTCTGGGTCGGTGAGTCCGGAGTCCGGAGCTCCGGGTACTCCTCCTCCAGGGCCGCCAGCGCACGCAGCTGCGTGTCGAACTCAGCGTCGCTGACGACGGGCTGGTCCCTCACGTAGTACCGGAAGCGGTGCTCCTCGACCTGCTCGGCCAGCTGGGCGTGGTTCTCCCGTGCCTCCGCAGGCACCGCACCTTGCTGTTCGACAGCCACCGTCTCGTCCTCCCGTTGATGAAACCGATCCCGCTACTCAGGGTTGTCAGCGAGTGACCTCGCCGCGCGGGCGCAGTGGGCGAGTGCCGTGCGGGCGTACTCGGGTGAAGCGCCCGCGAGCCCGCACGCCGGGGTGAGCACCAGGGACTCGGCGAGAGTCCCCGGATTCAGCCCCAGCCTGCGCCACAGCGTTCTGACACCCATGACGCTACCGGCAGGGTCCGACAATGCGGTGTCAGTGCCGGGCACCACACCGGCGAAGAGCTGGGTACCGCCCTCCACGGCCTCACCGACCGCCTCCTCATCACGCTCGGTGAGGAGGCTGAAATCGAACGAGATACCTGCCGCACCGGCACGCCGCAGCAGGGCGAACGGCACGTCGGGCGCGCAGGAATGCACGATCGCAGGTCCGTCGCCGACCGCCAGCACGTCCCGCAGCGTGCCTTCGACCGCCTGCCGGTCCACGGCCCGGTGTGTCCGGTAGCCGCTGGCGGTCCTGATCTGCCCGCGGAGCACGGAGACGAGTGACGGCTCGTCGAGCTGGAGCACGACCTGCGCGCCGGGCACCCGCCGCCGCACCTCGGCGAGGTGGCCGCGCAGCCCCTCGGTGAGCGAGGCCGCGAGGTCCCGGCAGGCTCCGGGGTCCCCGAGCGCGGCCTCACCGCCCCGCAGTTCGAGCCCGGCGGCCAGCGTCCAGGGGCCGACCGCCTGGACCTTGAGCGGCCCCTCGTACCCCTGGGTGAACTCCTCCAGCGCATCGAGGTCCTCGCCGAGCCAGGAACGTGCCCGCCTGGTGTCGCGCCCGGGCCGGTCGCTCACCCGCCAGCCGCTGGGCTCCACGTGTGCGTACATCTCGACGAGCATCCCGAGGGTGCGTCCGAGCATGTCGGCACCGGGCCCACGCGCCGGCAGCTCCGGAAGAAAGGGGAAGTCCTCGAAGGACCCGATGACGGTCTTCGCACTCTCCCGCGCGTCGCCGCCCGGCATGGACCCGATCCCGGTGGCAGGACCCCAACTGAACTTGCTGTTCTCGCTCACCCCCGAAGGGTACGAGAGGGCCCGGGCGGAACCGGGGCGGCCCGGACGGTGTATGTATCGAGGAACACCATCGCGGACGGACTTCGAGGGGGAGACCGATGAAGGACCGGCTGGACGGCTGGACATGGAATTCCGGCGGCAGTGACACGGAGGCCGATTCGGGGCCCCCTTCGAGGGGTCAGTACGCCGTTCCGCGGATACGGCGGACTCCGGCCGAGTCGGCGCGCGCCTCGGCTGCCTGGATTCATGCCAGATGGATCAAGCTGGTCACCGTCGTGACCGTGCTGGCCCTCGCGACCGGTGGCTGGCAGACATACAAGTACCTCACCCGCTACCACGAGCAAATCAGCGGCACGCACGGCTCCTTCCCCAGCGCACTCGGCACCGCCGCACCCGAGCGGCCGGACCGCGTACTGCCGAGTGGTTCCGGCGCCCCGGTGGGTGTCGTCGGCGGCCTGGTTCTGCACGAGCGGGACAACGGCATAGCGGCGGACAACGTCCGTACCGACCGGACCTACTGGCATTACGGGCGCGAGAAGACCGCTCTGATTTCGGAGTCCGTCGTCAGCGGCGCCGTCGTCCTCTGGTACGAGGACGGACTCGCGGTCTCGGTGGACCTGCACAGCGGCAAGCCCCGCTGGCACACGAAGGTGGCAGGGAAGGTGCGGGATTCCGGAGACAGAGTCTGGCCGTCCGCGAACACCGTGATCATCAACCAGCGGGACCGGTTGATCGGCCTGTCCGGTCGCAGCGGAAAGCAACTCTGGTCCATCGCACCGCCCAAGGGATGCAGGGGATGGGACCATCGGCCACCGCTGGATCTGTCGGGGACCGAGGCATTCGACGCCACCGACTGCTCCGGATCGCTGGACGGGCTGTACGGAGTGGATCCGGCCAGCGGCCGGTCCCGCTGGCACCTCCAGGATCCGTATCTCGACTACGGACGTCTCGGGGACCACACCCTGGTCACCCTGACGCCTGTCGGCTCCCTGGTCACGGTGGATGTGTCGGGGGCGCGGCCCCGGACCCACTCGGCCTTCCTCGCGCACCACCTGGATCTGCGCGCCATAAGTGACGGCATGGTCATTCTCAGCTCCGCCGACGACACCTCATTCACCGCACGGCAGGTGAGCAACGACAGCAGCAGCAAGGCTCTCTGGACCGTGAAGGCGGACAAGGGGAGCGAACTGGGGCTCCCCCGGACGGCCGACAACCGGGTGTACATACCGCAGTACCAGCCATCGGCGAAGGCGAAGCAGAAGAAGACTCATGGTTCGGCGCAACTGCTCGTCCTGGACGCACGGACCGGTCACGAGCTGCACCGAACCGAGCTGCCCGATTCCCTCTACGGGAATCCGGACGACCTCGATGTGGGCATGATGGCCGTCCTCGGAGCGAAGTACGGCGTGGTCAGGGTCGGCTTGAGCGGCTTCCTGGTCTCTCCCGAGGACCAGGTCACCCTGGCGGAATAGCGCCCGGCAGGGTCGGTCGCGGACGATCGGCAGTGTCGATCCGACCGGCCATGGCCGACCAGAAGGAGCGCCCGCCCGCTCCTGCCCCTGCCCCTGCCGTCAGCTTCCCGCCCGGACCGTCACGTCGTTGATCTCCGCGTCGCGCGGGAGGTCCAGGGACGTCAGGATGGTCGTGGCGACCGACTCGGGGTCGATCAGGCCTTCCGGCCGGTACTCCTTGCCCTCCTGCGAGTGGATCTTGGCTTGCATGGGACTCGCCGTGCGGCCCGGGTAGACGGACGTGACCCGGACACCGTTCGCGTGCTCCTCCTGGCGCAGGGCGTCGGCCAGGGCCTTCAGGCCGTGCTTGGCGGCGGCGTAAGCGCCCCACTCCGCATGGGCGTTGAGGCCGGCGCCGGAGTTGACGAAGACGACCTGGCCGCGGACGGCGCGCAGTTGGGGCAGCATCAGCCGGGTCAGCTCGGCCGGCGCGATGAGGTTGGTGTTGAGCTGCTGGTGCCAGGTCGGGGGGCGCAGTTCCGCGACGGGAGAGAGGTCGACGATGCCCGCGATGTGCAGCAGCGAGTCGACCTGCTCCGGCATCGTCTGCTTGCCGAGCGCCCAGGAGATGCGGTCGGGATTCGCCAGGTCGGCGACGAGCGTTTCCGCGCCGGGGAAGCGTCCCGCCAGTTCCTTGGCGCGCCCCGTGTCGCGCGCCACGATGACGAGGTGGTCGCCGCGCTCATGGAGGCGGCGCGCGACGGCCGCGCCGATGCCGGAACCAGCACCAGTGATCACATGTGTAGCCATGGGCCCCATCGTCGCACTACTGGACGCCCTGCGACTCCTCCAGGTACGCCAGCGCGGCCACCCCGTCCTCGGCGAACAAGACCAGGTCAGTGAGGGGAACGGGCAGGAACCCCTCATCCTCCATCCGCTGGAACTGCTGCTTCAGACCGTCGTAGAAGCCGGCCGTGTTCAGCAGCACCACCGGCTTCGCGGTCTTCCCGTGCTTCTTCAGCTCAAGGATCTCGGTGGCCTCGTCGAGCGTGCCGGTGCCGCCCACCATGATCACAACCGCGTCGGACTTGGCGAGCAGCAGCGCCTTGCGTTCGGCCAGATCGGAGGCAATCACCATTTCGTCCGCGTCGGTACGGGCCTTGGCCGCGAGGAAGTCCACCGACACCCCGACGAGCCGTCCGCCGGTCTCCTGTACGGCGTCGGCCACCACCTTCATCAGTCCGCTCTCCGAGCCACCCCAGACCAGGGTGTGGCCTCCCCTGCCGAGCAGTTCGGCGAATTCACGGGCGGGACGGGTGTAGCGCTCGTCGAGATCGGCGGCGGAGAGGAAGACACAGATATTCATGCGTCCACGGTAGAGGCAGCCCGCAGGGAAGAAGTTCCGGCCCGGATGCGCTGAATCACATATGACGACTGGACATCGCATCACCATCGAGCAAGGTACCGAGCATGTACGGGTGGTCCGCGAGGGCCGGGTCCTGGCGGAGAGCCGTCGGCCCCTGCTGCTGCACGAGACAGGGCTCCCGGTGCGCTACTACCTCCCGCCGGAGGACGTGCACACCGAGCTGCTGACCCCCTCGGACACGCACACCCACTGTCCCTTCAAGGGCGACGCGTCCTACTGGTCGCTGCCCGAAGCAGCCGATCTTGTCTGGGCGTACCCGGAGCCGCTGGCCCAAGTCGCCCAGATCAAGGATCACTTCTGCTTCTACGACACCGAAGTGGTCTGAGAAGCAGTGGTCTGAGGAGCGGTGGTCTGAGGAGCGGTGGTCCGAGACGCAGTGGTCCGAGGCGCGGCTGTCTCGGACCCGGCGGCACCGGACGTGGTCGCCCCGGTCTCCCGGGGCGGTGTGGTCCTGGCTGCCCGGTCCGTTGTGGCGATGGTTGCCGAGCCGACGACGCGTGTGCCGTCGTAGAGCACGATCGCCTGGCCGGGTGCCACGCCGCGTACCGGCTCGTCGAACGTGACGTTGAGGGTGCCGCCCACCAGCTCGGCGATCACCGGCGTCTCGCCGCCGTGCGCACGCAGCTGGGCGGTGTACGTCCCGGCCCCGGCCGGGGCGTCGCCGCACCAGCGGGGCTTGATCGCGGTGAGCGCGGTGACGTCCAGGGCCTCGACCGGCCCCACCGTCACGGTGTTGTTCACCGGGGAGATGTCGAGGACGTAGCGCGGCTTGCCGTCCGCGGCCGGGTGGCCGATGCGCAGCCCCTTGCGCTGGCCGATGGTGAAGCCGAAGGCGCCTTCGTGGCTGCCGACCTTCGTACCGGACTCGTCGACGATGTCGCCCTCTGCCTTGCCGCCGAGGCGTGCGGCGAGGAAGCCCTGGGTGTCGCCGTCGGCGATGAAGCAGATGTCGTGGCTGTCGGGCTTCTTGGCGACGGCCAGGCCCCGCCGCTCGGCCTCGGCCCGGATCTCGTCCTTCGTGGTCAGAGTGTCACCGAGCGGGAACATGGCGTGCGCGAGCTGGCGCTCGTCCAGCACCCCGAGGACGTACGACTGGTCCTTGGCCATGTCGGAGGCCCGGTGCATCTCGCGTGAGCCGTCCTCGTTGAGGACGACCGTGGCGTAGTGGCCGGTGCAGACCGCGTCGAAGCCGAGGGCGAGAGCCTTGTCGAGGAGCGCCGCGAACTTGATCTTCTCGTTGCAGCGCAGACACGGGTTGGGGGTGCGTCCGGCCTCGTACTCCGCGACGAAGTCATCCACGACGTCCTCACGGAACCGCTCGGCCAGGTCCCAGATGTAGAAGGGGATGCCGATGACGTCCGCCGCACGACGGGCGTCGCGGGAGTCCTCGATGGTGCAGCAGCCACGCGCGCCGGTGCGGAACGACTGCGGGTTGGCGGAGAGCGCCAGGTGCACACCGGTCACATCGTGTCCGGCCTCGGCGGCACGGGCGGCGGCCACGGCGGAGTCCACACCGCCGGACATCGCGGCCAGTACCCGGAGGGGACGGGGGCGGGGGCTCTGGGGTGTCTGAGTCATAGCCGTACCAGGGTACGGGCACGGGGGAATCCCGCGCTCGCACGGATGCGTTGAGGCACATATGGAAGGTACGGGCGGCGACAGGGACCGGCACGTGGGCAGGCGGACCCTGCTGATCGGCGGGCTGGGCGCCGCGGCGGGTGCGGCGGCGTTGGGCAGGGGTGTGTGGGACCACCTGTCCGGCGGCGGGAAGCCGCACGAGAACGGGGCAGTGGATTTCGCCGGGGCCCAGTGGGCCGCGGCCTCCCCGGCCAACTACCGGCCGGCCGACCGGCCCCATGACTATGCGATCGACCGGGTCGTCATCCATACCGTCCAGGGCAGTTACGCGATGGCGCTCAGGGTCTTCGCCGACCCGGCCCACGCGGCCGCCGCGCACTATGTCGTGCGACGGGACGGAAAGCTGGCGCAGACGGTCCGGGAGCTGGACGTGGCGTTCCACGCGGGCAACCGCGCCTACAACGAACGCAGCATCGGGATAGAGCACGAGGGGTTCGTGGACCGGGCATCGTCGTTCACGGACGCCATGTACCGGTCGTCCGCGCGGCTGACCGCGGACATCTGCACGCGGTACGGGATACCCGTGGACCGGCAGCACATCATCGGGCACGTGGAGGTCCCGGGGGCCGACCACACGGACCCGGGGCCCTACTGGGACTGGGCCTGGTACGTACGGCTGGTGCGAAAGGCGCGGGAGCGGTCCGGAACGTAACGGGGCCGGCCCGGACAGTAACGAGAGGTCGGTCGCGGTCCCGGACCGTGAAGGCCCGGTGCGGACCGTGCAGCGTCCGCCTCAGCTCAGCCCGCCTCAGTTCCGCCTCAGCTCGGTCCGGCCCAGCTCAGCACTCAGCCCGACCCGGCCCAGCGGTCAGTCCCGCCTCAGCTCAGTCCGGCCGACCGGGCCCGCTCCACCGCCGGGCCGATCGCCTCCGCCACCGCCGCCACATCCGCCTCGGTCGAGGTGTGCCCGAGGGAGAACCGCAGGGTGCCGCGGGCGAGATCGGGGTCCGTACCCGTGGCCAGGAGTACGTGGCTGGGCTGCGCCACGCCCGCCGTGCAGGCCGAGCCGGTGGAGCAGGCGATGCCCTGGGCGTCCAGGAGCAGCAGCAGCGAGTCACCCTCGCAGCCGGGGAAGGTGAAGTGGGCGTTGGCGGGCAGGCGGTCCGACGGGTCGCCGCCCAGGATCGCCGTGGGGACCGCGGACCGTACCGCGGCGATCAGTCCGTCGCGCAGCGCGCCGATCTCGCGGGCGAAGACCTCGCGCCGTTCGGCGGCCAGCGTTCCCGCCACGGCGAAGGAGGCTATGGCCGGGGCGTCCAGCGTCCCGGAGCGTACGTGGCGCTCCTGGCCCCCGCCGTGCAGAACAGGCACCGGTGTGTACTCACGGCCGAGCAGCAGGGCGCCGATGCCGTAGGGGCCGCCGATCTTGTGGCCCGACACCGTCATCGCGGCCAGGCCGGACGCGGCGAAGTCCAGCGGGAGCTGGCCGTACGCCTGCACCGCGTCGGCGTGCAGCGGAATGTCGAAGTCGGCTGCCACATCGGCCAGTTCACGGACCGGCATGACCGTGCCGATCTCGTTGTTGGCCCACATCACGGTGGCGAGCGCGACATCGGACGGGTTCCGTTCGATCGCCTCGCGGAGGGATTCGGGGCGCACCCGGCCGTAGCCGTCGACCGGGAGGTACTCGACCGTCGCGCCCTCGTGCTCGCCCAGCCAGTCGACGGCGTCCAGGACGGCGTGGTGCTCGACCGGGCTCACCAGCACCCGGTTCCTGCGCGGATCGGCGTCACGACGAGCCCAGAAGAGACCCTTGACCGCGAGGTTGTCGGCCTCGGTGCCGCCCGCGGTGAAGACCACCTCGCTGGGGCGCGCGCCGAGCGACTCCGCGAGAGCCTCCCGGGCTTCCTCGACGGTACGCCGGGCCCGTCGCCCGGCGGCGTGCAGCGATGAGGCGTTGCCGGTGACGGTGAGCTGGGCGGTCATCGCCTCGACCGCCTCCGGAAGCATGGGAGTGGTCGCAGCGTGGTCGAGGTAAGCCATGGTGCCGACGATTCTACGAGTTCCGGGGTGGGCTCCCCGCCGCGCGTCCCCCGGTGGGCGACCGGTGACCGGTCAGCCGCCGAAGTTCCAGATCACGGCGCCGCTCGAAGTGAAGACGGTGGCCAGGACCACCAGGTCGGCCACGCCGAGTGCGAGGCCGAGGAGGGCACGGCCGCGGCGGGCCGTTCCGCGCCAGAGCGCGAGGCCGGCCAGCACGATGGCTATGGGGCCGAGGACGAGATTCAGGACGAGCAGGCCCAGCAGACCGAGCACGAACGAGGCGACGGCCATGCCGTCGGCGTCCCGGGTGCCGGTCCGGATGCGGGTGCGGGCTGATGCGGTGAGTTCCATGATGCAGCTCCCTTACGTGGTGAGGCGCCGGCCTTGGTGAGGCGCTCGGCTACTTGTCGATGCGCTCGGCGAGGCGCCCGCGACCGAGGCGCTCGCGCACGGCGAACACGGCGAGCCAGCCACCGATGACAGCCGCGGCGATCAGGGACACGGAGAGCGGGAAGTGGGCCACGGCACCCAGCACGACTCCGAAGACGAGGAGAAGCGCGACGAGGGCAATCATCACTGTCCTTTCGGTGCGCCCGGTTCGGCGCACATCCAGATCGGTTGAGTGAACAATTGTGATTACGACTGTTCACTGACTCTGAGTCTACGCTTCCCTTCGACGGAGAACGGTTGTTTACTGAATGGCATGAGTCACACCGCGGGCATCCGTCAGGCCCAGAAGCAGAAGACCCGCCAGGCCCTCCTGGACGCGGCACTCGGGCTGCTGGAGGAGCAGAGCCTGTCCAGCCTCGGCCTGCGCGAGGTGACGCGCGCGGTGGGCGTCGCGCCGACGGCCTTCTACCGGCACTTCCGGGACACCGCCGACCTCGGGGTCTCACTCGTCGAGGAGACCCTCGGCTCGCTGCACGGGCTGATCGCCGCGACGCTCGCGGACACCGGCGACAGCGAGGTGCGGATCGGCACCACGGTGGACCTGATCGCCGCCCTGGTCCACACACACCCCGCACATGTCCGGTTCATCGCCCGCGAACGGCACGGGGGCGTCCAGCCGGTGCGTGCGGCGATAGCGGAGCAACTGCGGCTGTTCACGCGGGAGGTGGCCGCCGCGTTCGCGGGCGAGCCGCGGTCCGAGGGCTGGAGCGAGGACGACCTGCTGATGCTGGCGGGCGTCTATGTGGATCACATGGTGATGACCGCGTCGGTCCTGCTGGAGGCGGCGGAGGACGGCCCGCAGGCCTCGGAGCGGGCGCGGGACATGGCCCGGCGCCAGATGCGGCTGGTCAGCCTCGGCCGGCTGCACTGGCTCGACTGAGGCTCGGCCGAGTGATGACCCCTCGGCCGAGGTACTGAGGTGCCGAGGTACTGAGGTGCCGAGCACGGCCCGACCCCCCCGCTTGCAGCCGGGCCGCCCCGCGCCCCTCCCGGCCAGGACCGGGCGGTGCCACCAAAGGGCAGGAGGTGACCCTCTGTCCCTGGAGGCGTCCCCTACCCCCGCGGCGCCAGCGCCAGTTGCCGGGACTGAGCCACCAGGCGGTCCGCGCTGTCCCAGACCTCCGCGTCCTCCTCCAGGAAGCCCCCGGCGAGGTTGCGCGTGACGATCGACACCCGCAGCGGGCCCGGCGCCGGGCGGCACCTGACGTGGGCGGTCAGTTCGACCGTGGGCACCCAGCCCTTGATGCCGAGTTCGAACGCGGTCGGCGGCAGCGCGTCCACCGTCAGCAGCAGCGAGAGCGGATCGGCGTCGCGGCCGTCGGAGAGTCCGAACCACGCCCGCATCTCGCCCTTGCCGGACGGCGCGCCCACGGCCCACCCGCAGGTCGCCGGGTCCAGCTTCAGCATCAGACGGTCCGTGATCGCGGACGAGCCGGGTATGGGTGCCGGTCCGTCGCCGGAGCCCAGGCAGTGCTCGATGGGCGGGATCGACGGCGGCTTCGCCGTGGTGCGCACATCATCGGAGAGCGCGTCCAGGTCGCCGTACGAGGCGAGCACCCGGATCCGTTCGACCTCGGTGCCGTCCTCCTCGTACTGGAAGAGCGACGCCTGGCCGGTGGAGAGCGTGCGGCCGCTGCGGACGGTCTGGGTACGGATCACCGCGGGGCCCGGACGGGAGGCGGTCACATAGTGCGCGGAGACCGAGAACGGGTCGGGGTGCGGGAGCGCATCGCCGAGGGCGCGGCCCATCAGGGCCAGCAGATATCCGCCGTTGACCGCCTGGATGATGGTCCAGCCCGCGGAGAGCTCCGCGTCGTAGACGCCTTCTTCACGACGGGTGACTGCGGTGTCGCGGTCGAACTCACTGTCCCCGATGGATGCCTGTGCCATGGACAGCACCGTACACCGCAAAGTTACTCGTCGGTAGAGACGGCCGCCGAACGCCGGTGCCAGGCCCGCGGGGCCCGCCAGTGGAAGCGCAGCGCGAGCAGCCGCAGCACGAAGCAGGTGAGCACCGCGATGACGCCCGTGGTGGTGCTCAGCACGTCGAACCGGATGAAGAGGGCCACCATCGCGGCCCCCACCATCGCCGGCACGGCGTACAGGTCGCGGTCCCAGCGCACCAGCGACGGCGTCTCGTTGGCCAGTACGTCGCGCAGCACACCGCCGCCCACCGCCGTGGCGAGGCCCAGCACGGCGGAGGCGGTGAGGCCGAGCCCGTAGTCGTACGCCTTGGTGGTGCCCGCCACACAGAAGAGCCCGAGCCCGGCCGCATCGAAGACGTTCACCCCGGCCTGGATCCGTTCGACCTCCGGATGGAGGAAGAAGACCAGCGCCGCCGCGATCAGCGGGGTGATGAAGTACCCGAGGTCGGTGAAGGCGGCGGGCGGCACCGCGCCGATCACGATGTCGCGGAACAGCCCGCCGCCCAGCGCCGTGACCTCGGCGAACACCGCGATCCCGAAGACGTCGAAGTTCTTCCGGACGGCGAGCAGCGCACCCGAGATCGCGAAGACGAAGATCCCCACGAGGTCGAGCGCGTGCTGGACGGAGGTGTTGAACAGTTCATGGAGCACCCGACAGTTCTACCCCCGACCGCCACCCCTGCCGTGCGGGCCCCGGCTCGCCGCTCCGCGCCCTACAACTCCGGTTTGCCCGAAGTGCGCAGCCACGCGTCGAAGAATCCGCCGAGCCGCTGCCCGGAGATCTTCTCGGCGAGGGCGGTGAACTGCCCGGTGTCGGCGTTGCCGTAGCGGTGCGCCTTCGTCCAGGCCGGGAGCAACCGGAAGAACGCCTTGTCCCCGATCCGGTCGCGCAGCGCCTGGAGCGTCATCGCTCCCCGGTCGTAGACGGCCGACGCGAACATCGTGTCGCGCTGCGGGTCGGCGACCTTCGTCCGCCAGAAACCGGAGCTCGCGGGCGTCGCGTTGTACTCGGCGAGGAAGGCGTCGTGGGCCGAGCGCTTGCCCTGGTGTTCGTCCCAGAGCCACTGGGCGTACGTGGCGAAGCCCTCGTTCAGCCAGATGTCCTTCCACTGCTTCACCGAGACGGAGTCGCCGAACCACTGGTGGGCCAGCTCGTGCACGATCGTCGACTCGTCGCGTACGGCGGAGTAGCTCGGCTTGGACTGGGTCTCCAGCGAGAAGTCCGCCTGCGGCATGTCGTCGACCACCGCGCCCGTCTCCTCGAACGGATAGGGCCCGAAGAGCTTCGACCAGTAGTCGGTGACCTCGGCCGTCACGGCGTACACGTCGACGGCGTTGCTGTTGGCGAGCACCGGGTCGATGGCCACGTAGATCGGCGTGCCGGCGGGTGTCCTGCCGGTCCTGACGTCGAACTTGCCGATCGAGGCGGTGGCGAGGTAGGTGGCCATCTGCCGCGACTCGCGCCAGTGCGAGACGGTCGACGCGCCCTGGGTACGGGTGGAGAGCAGCCGCCCGTTGGAGACCCCGGTCAGCCCCTTGGGCGCCTTGATGGTGATGTCGAAGGCGGCCTTGTCGGAGGGGTGGTCGCTCGAAGGGAACCAGGTGGAGGCGGCGTTGGGCTCACAGGCGACGAAGACACCGTCCTTGGTCTTCATCCAGCCGTAGTCGGACCCGAAGACGATCGGGCCGCTGAGCGCCTGCGGCACACCGCCGTAGACGACCCGCACGGTGAAGGTGCGGCCCTTGCGCAGCGCGCCGGACGGGGTGATGCGTATCTCGTCGCCGGAGCGGGTGAAGCGGGCGGGTCTGCCGTTCACCTCGACCGATGCGACCGTCAGCTTCTGGAGGTCCAGGTCGAAGGAGGAGAGGTTCTGGGTGGCCCGCGCCGTGACCGTCGTACGGCCGTCGAGCCGGCCGGTGTCCGGGTTGTACGCGACATCGAGGCCGTAGTGCAGGGCGTCGAAGCCGCCGTTGCCCAGCTGTGGGAAGTAGGGGTCGCCGATTCCGGCCGAACCGGGTGAGGGTGCCGGAGCGGCGGCGATGACACAGAGGGCGGCCGTCGCGGTGGCGAGTGCGGCCAGACGTGCCGAACGGGAGAGCGCCAAGAGTCTGTCCTTCGTGCGTGTGCCGTTGTTACGGACACGCTGACTCTGCACTCTCCCGTTTAGGCATGTACATGACTTTACCAACTCGTCATGGGCAAGCCCGCGCCACCTCTCGTGGCGGACTACTTCGCGTCGGGCCCGGCCTCGGCCTCCGGATCCACCGCGGTGTCACCCGCCGCGGTGTCCTCCACCGCGGTGTTCTCCGCCGTGGCGCCTTCGACCGAACCGTCCTCGGCTGAACCGTCCTTCGCTGAACTGTCCTTGGCCGGACTGTCCTTCGCCGGACTGTCCTTGGCTGAAGCGCCCTTCGCCGGACCGCCCTTCGCCGACGGCTTCTCCGCCGCCGCGTCCTCGGCCGGCTTCGCCGCGGACTGGTCGGCCGGCTCGGGCTTCGCGACCGAAACCAGCTCGGCCGCCTCCCGCGCCTGCGGCAGCCGCTCCTCGCCCGGCACCTGGTCGGGTGCGTTCTCCGGGTGGTGGCAGGCCACCTGGTGCCCGGTCCGCAGCTGCAGCAGCGGCGGCTCCTGCACCCCGCAGATCTCCGTCGCCTTCCAGCACCGGGTGTGGAACCGGCAGCCGGCCGGCGGCGAGATCGGTGAAGGGACATCGCCCTCCAGCCGGATCCGGTCGCTCCTGGTCCCCTTGCGCCGCGGGTCGGGCACCGGCACCGCCGAGAGCAGCGCCTTGGTGTACGGGTGCATCGGCGACTCGTACAGCGACTTGCGGTCCGCCAGCTCGACGATCTTCCCGAGGTACATCACCGCGATCCGGTCCGAGACATGGCGGATGACGGAGAGGTCGTGCGCGATGATCACATAGGTCAGACCGAGCTCGCTCTGGAGGTCGTCCAGCAGGTTCACCACCTGCGCCTGGATCGACACGTCCAGCGCCGAGACCGGCTCGTCCGCGACGACGAGCTTGGGCCGCAGCGCGAGCGCGCGGGCGATACCGATGCGCTGGCGCTGGCCGCCGGAGAACTCGTGCGGGTACCGGTTGTAGTGCTCGGGGCTGAGGCCCACCAGCTCCAGCAGGCCCTGGACCTCCTTCTTCACGCCGCCCTCGGGCTCGACGCCCTGGAGCCGGAAGGGGGTGCCGACGATCCCGCCGATGGTGTGCCGGGGGTTCAGCGAGCCGTACGGGTCCTGGAAGATCATCTGGACGTCGCGGCGCATCGGCCGCATCTGCCCGGTGGACAGATGCGTGATGTCCCGGCCCTCGAACTCGACCTTGCCACCGGTCGGTTCGAGCAGCCGCGTGATCAGCCGGCCCATGGTCGACTTGCCGCAGCCCGACTCGCCGACGACGCCCAGGGTCTCCCCCGGATACACGTCGAACGACAGCCCGTCCACGGCCTGGACCGCGCCCACCTTGCGCTTGAGCAATCCCTTGGTGATCGGGAAGTGCTTGACCAGGTCGGTGACCCTCAGCAGCGGCTCCGCCCCGGTGTCCTTGGCGGAAGCCGCCGCGGAACCCTTGGACGCCTGCTGCGGAACCTTCGGTGCCTCGGAAGCCCCGGGAGTCTGCGGAGCCTTCTTCTTCTCCGCCTTCTTCTTCTGATCAGTCACAGCTTCGGCGCAATCTCTTCGGTCCAGATCTTTTCCCGCTGCGCCTTCGTCATGTGGCACGCGGAGAAGTGCCCCTCCGTGCCCTCCCGCAGCTCAGGACGCTCGGTGCGGGTGATGTTGTCCTTGGGCACGTCGGCGTACGGGCAGCGCGGGTGGAAGGCGCAGCCGGACGGCACGTTGATCAGGCTGGGCGGGGAGCCCTTGACGGGCACCAGACGCTCGGTCTGCTCACGGTCGATGCGCGGCATGGAGCCCAGCAGCCCCCAGGTGTAGGGGTGCTGGGGCCCGTAGAAGACCTTCTCGGCCGAGCCGCGCTCGATGCAGCGGCCCGCGTACATCACCAGGAGCTCGTCCGCGATCTCGGCGACGACGCCGAGGTCGTGGGTGATGATGACGACCGCCGAGCCGAACTCACTCTGCAGATCGCGGATGAGGTCGAGGATCTGCGCCTGGACAGTCACGTCCAGGGCGGTCGTCGGCTCGTCGGCGATGAGCAGTTCGGGGTTGTTGACCAGAGACATCGCGATCATCGCGCGCTGGCGCATACCGCCGGAGAACTGGTGCGGGTAGTCCTCGAAGCGCCGTTGCGGCTCGGGGATGCCGACCCGGTCGAGCATCTCGACCGCACGCGTGCGCGCGGTCTTCTTGTCGACCTTGTTGTGGACGCGGTAGGCCTCCACGATCTGCGCGCCGATGCTGTAGTACGGGTGCAGCGCCGACAGCGGGTCCTGGAAGATCATGGACATCTTCTGGCCGCGGAGATTGCGGACCCGCTCGGGCCCCGCTCCGATCAGCTCCTCGCCGTCGAGCCAGATCTCACCGGAGATCCGCGCCCGGTCCGAGTTGTGCAGGCCCATGATCCCCAGTGAGGTCACGGACTTGCCCGAGCCGGACTCGCCGACGATGCCGAGCGTCTGACCGGCCTTCAGGTCGAAGCTGACGCCGTCCACGGACTTGACCAGGCCGTCGTCGGTGTCGAAGTGGATCCGCAGGTCCCGCACCGAGAGGAAGCTCTTGGCGTCCTCGGACGGCGCACCGGCCGGGCCGCTCTTCGCGGGCTCGCCGGAACCCTTCTTGCGCACGTCGCTCATGAGAGCCTCACCCGGGGGTCGATCGCGGCGTACACAAGGTCCACCAGCAGGTTGCAGACAACGATGAAGAAGGCGGCCACCAGCGTCACACCCATGACGATCGGGAGGTCGCTGCGGGTCACGCCCTGGATGGCGTAGGCCCCCATCCCCTGGAAGGAGAAGACGGTCTCCGTGATGACCGCGCCGCCGATGAGCAGCGCGAAGTCCATCCCGAAGATGGTGACGAGCGGGGTCAGCGCGGCGCGCAGGCCGTGCTTGACGACCACGTTCCGCTCCCGCAGACCCTTGGCCCGCGCGGTTCTGATGTAGTCCTCGCCCATGGTCTCCAGCATCCCGGCCCGGGTGAGCCGGGCGTAGAGCGCCGAGTACAGGAAGGCGAGGGTGCACCAGGGGAGGATCAGGTTCCAGGCCCACTCCGCCGGATTGTCCGTGAAGGACACGAACCGCAGATCGCCCCAGATCGTCCAGTGGAAGCTGAACAGGGCGAGCGAGACGAGACCGGTGAAGAACATCGGCAGCGAGACGCCGGCCAGTGCCACGCCCATCGCCAGCCGGTCGACGAGCGAGCCCCGCTTGAGTGCGGAGAGCACGCCGGTCGCGACACCGGTGATGACCCAGATGACCGCCGCACCGACCGCGAGCGACAGCGTCACCGGAATACGCTGCTCGATCTCGGGCCAGACGGCCGAGTGGGTCTTGAAGGAGTAGCCGAAGCACGGCGCGTGGCACACCGCGGGGTCGGGCCCGAAGTGGTAGTTCGCGCCGACAACGATGCCCTTGATGAAGTGCCAGTACTGCTCGTAGAGGGGCTGGTCGAGCCCCAGGTTCTTCTTGACCGCGGCGAGCGTCGCGGGGTCGGGGCTCTTGCCCACGAACTGGGCGGCCATGGAGTCGGTCGTCTGCCCGCCGAGGCGGGGGACGAGGAAGAAGATCGCGAAGGTGACTGCGCTGACCACCAGCAGCAGCAACACCGCGGCGAATACGCGTCGGATGATGTACGCAGCCACAGCCGTGCGGCGCCGGGTCGGACGGACGGGGTAGGCCCGTCCGTCCCGGCGCCTTCACCTGCCTTTCAGGGGGTGCTGTCGATGAACAGGTGTGTTACTTGGTCGAGGTCATCAGCGCGTAGTCGTACATGCCGAGGTACGCCTGGCTGACCGTTACGTTCGCCGCCGAGTCCGGGCGGTAGAGCAGGTTCTTGCGGTAGAACAGCGGCACCAGCGAGGCGTTCTCCATCACCATCTGGTCGACCGTGCCCCAGGTGGCGTTGCGCTTCGCGGTGTCCAGCGTCCCGATGCCCTTGACGATCTCCGCGTTGATCTTCGGGTCGTTGAGCTCCATCAGGTTGGTGCCACCGGAGGCCTTGATGGCCTTGCCGTCGACGATCTGGTCGATGTAGCCGAAGCCGGCCGGCCAGTCGGCGCCCCACGCCATCATCATCATTCCGGCGTCGTTCTTGTGGACCCAGTCCGGGACGCCCGCGAAGTCGGTGAAGTACTTGTCCGACGGGAACGTCTTGATGTCGGCGACGATGCCGATCTTCTTCAGGCTCTGCTGGAGCTGCGTGGCGCTGGTGACCTCGTCGGGACGGTCGGAGCGGGCGGTCAGCGTCGTCTTGAAGCCCTTGGGCTTACCGCACTTGGCCAGGTACTGCTTGGCCTTGGCAACGTTGCCCTTGTTGCCGGCAGTCGGGTACAGGTCGAACTTCTTGTAGCCCGAGACACCCGGCGGGATGACGGTCGTCGCCGGGTCACCCCGGACCTCGCCGCCGATCGCGTCGACCATGTCGGCCTTGTCCGCGACGTACTGCACGGCCTTGCGGCAGTCGGCGTTGTCGAACGGCTTCACGTGCACGTTCAGCGCGAGGTACTGCAGCGCGCCGGCGTACGGGTCGTCCGTCTTCGCCTTCTCGGTGGCCTTGGTGATGACCTTCGGCTGGGTCTTGGACTGAAGACCGGTACCGGCGATGTCCGCCGTACTGGTGTCGTTGAGCAGGTGCTCGTCGACGGTCGTCGGCTGGACGTTGAAGTTCAGGACGATCTTGTTCGGCAGCGCCTTGCGGATCGGGTCCGTCTTCGGGTCCCACTGCGGGTTGCGGACCAGCGTCGCGCCCCGGCTCTCGCTGTACGAGGCGAACTTGTACGGGCCCGATGACACGATGTTCTGGACGTACGAAGCGCCCTTGTCGGCCTTCTGCGGCACCGGCGCCGTCTGCGAGAACGAGGCCAGGTAGTCCATGTCCGCGAACGGCTTGTCCAGGTGGAAGACGATCGTGGAGTCGTCCGGGGTCTCGATGGACTTGAGGCCGCCGGGCGACTTGTCCTTGTAGGGACCCTTGTACTTGTCGCCGCCCTTGAGGTACGTGCTGAAGTACGTGGGCCCGTTGGACAGCGCCTCACGGGCGAAGGTCCGCTCGACGGCGTACTTGACGTCCTTCGAGGTGATCACGGAGCCGTCCTGGAACTTCACGCCCTTGCGGATGTGGTACGTCCAGGTCTTGGCGTCCGGCGTGGCCTTGCCGAGGCTCGTCGCCAGGTCGGGCACGATCTTGAGCCCTTCCTTGCCCGGAGCCGGCTTGAAGGTCACCAGTGCACGCGCGTAGAGCCGGGAGAAGTTCTGCACCCAGCCGTAGTACGTGTTGCCGGGGTCCAGGGAGTCCGGGCCACTGGCGTGCTCGTAAGTGACCGTTCCCCCCTTCTTGTCGGTCTTGTTGACGATGCTGGTCAGAGCTGCGTCGGCCTTGGCGTGGCTGCCCCCGCTGCCACTGTCACTGCTCCCGCAAGCGGTGGCAGCGAGCCCCAGCGCTACCGTCGCGGCTATGGCCGCTGCCGTCTTTCTGCTCTTCATGCTGAGGAAAGCCCCCTCGGTTGTCCGGTGTGCGGCATGGCCGCGATTACTTGCCACGGGGGTCGAGTGCGTCGCGCAGCCCGTCCCCCAGCAGATTGAAGGCCAGCACGGTGATGAAGATCGCCAGGCCGGGAATGACCATGAACATCGGGTCGACCTGGTAGAGGTCGACCGCGGTGGACAACATGCCGCCCCAGGAGGCCTGCGGCGGCTGGATGCCCACGCCGAGGAAGCTCAGGGACGCCTCGAAGAGGATGTTGGTGGGGATCAGCAGCGTCGAGTAGACGAGGATCGGCGCGATCAGGTTCGGGAGCAGCTCGCGGAAGAGGATGAAGGGCCCGCGGGCCCCCAGCGAGCGGGCGGCCTCGACGAACTCCCGTTCACGCAGACTCAGCGTCTGCGCCCGGACAATACGGCCCATGTAGGGCCAGTTGAAGAAGCCGATCACGAAGATCAGTACGCAGATACGGAGCGTCAGCCCGCTCAGGCCGAACGCGTTGCCCTGCAACGAGGCGGAGATGGAGATCGCGAAGAGCAGCAGCGGGAACGCCAGGAAGGTGTCCATCAGGCGGCTGATGCCGCTGTCCACCCAGCCGCCGTAGAAGCCGGCCACCACGCCCATGACGACGCCGATGACGACCGAGAGGAGCGTCGACCCCGCCGCGACCACCAGGGAGACCCAGGAGCCCTCGATGATGCGCGCCAGGATGTCCCGGCCCGTCTGCGGCTCCACACCGAGCGGGTGACTCCAACTGATGCCGCCGAAGCTGCCCTTGGGCGCCAGCAGAGCCGGATCGACCAGGTTCTGGTGGAAGTCGTTGGGGTCGAGCCCGAACATCGCCTGGATCGGCTTGGACAGGACGGCGACCAGCACCAGCAGGATCACGACGACCCCGCCGGCCATGGCGACCTTGTCCCGCTTGAAACGCGTCCAGGCGATCCGGCCGAGTGAACGGCCCTCGATCTGGCTCTGCGTGGCCCCCGTGAGTACTGCCTCCGGCTGCGCTTCGGCAGTCGATCCGGTGGTCTCGATCGGTGCGGTCACAGTGCCTTTGACCCCTCCCGGCCGGCGGTGGCCGGCCCGTACCTGCCGCGGTGGCGGCTGCTGTGCATCAAGCGCATCGGGTGATGCCACTGTGCTGAAGTGACGGAATGTGTTCATGACTCGTCGCACAAGGGCACGACGATGCTCAATGCACGGAGTCTTCATCGCGGTTGCGATCACCCGCCAGACCTGAAGGTGAAAGTATGCGCAACCGTGATGCGCTTAATGAGCTTCCGTTATCCGGACGCCAGGACCGGCTGAGCGGAAATCTTCCTCACTAAAGCGCCAGTTCGGACATCACGCCCAACGGCCGCCATTGACGGCCCAATTGGTGCAGTCAGCCTACCGGCGGGTAGCCGTATCCCGCCGCGGGAGAGGGCGCCACATGGGCCTCACGGTCGTAAAAGGGGCGGGAGTTGGCCCGCAGCCACATCCCGACCGGGTCGTACGCATCGGACATCGCCACGGTCGAGACGGGCAGCCCCTCGGGCACCGCGGCGATCGACTGCTGCATCATCGCCCGCACCGAATCCACGGACTGCTGGCTTGTGTCGTACAGATCGAGCCCGATGGCCAGATACGGGGTGCCGAGCGCGGGCTGCACCCAGACGCGGCTCAACGAGCGGATCGCCGGGGTGTGGTGGGCGCTCTGCGTCAGCAGCGCGTAGAACTGCGGGATCTCGATGGCCGGCTCGGATAGCCGCAGTGGCCCGGCCGGCATCCGGTCCAGACCGGTGGCGATGCGCCGCAGATCGGTCCAGGGGATGCCGACACCGCCGCCGGGGGCATGGGGATTGAGCCAGATTCCCCAGTGGTCGGGGTAGAGGGAACGGGCGATGTCACGTCCTGTGACCACCTCGTGCGAACGGTTCCAGCCGGAGACCGCCAGCTCCTGTGCCGACGTCACACACGGGGCGTAACCGAGACCTTCGATCTCCATGTTCCCGTACTGGGCGTCCGGCGACCCGGCCTGGCCGTGCCAGAGCAGCATCCAGACCTGGCTGTCGGCGAGCGCCTGCAGCAGTGCCTCATAGGCGTCGTACCGCCCGGGGGTCACCTGGAGCAGCATCTGCTCGACCTGCCCGGCCGCCGTGCCCGACGCACTCACTCTGGGTCCCGCCCCTCTTCGATCCACCCGTTTTGGTCCACGCGTTGACGTTCCACCCGCCGGGACGCGGCTCGCACGGCCCGGCCCGCACGGAGCCGTTCCGTTCCGTGCGTCCGTTCCGTTCGATCCGTTCGGTGCGCGATTGGTTCCGTGCAATTTCGGCCAGTCGACGTGCCGGCCGTCCCGCGCGTCCCGCACATCCGACCAGCTTAGAGCGACCGGCCCTACAGCACCGGCCCCACGGCGTCGGCCCTGACGTAGAACGGCCTGACCTTGTCCAGCATCCAGTCGGCGACCGGATCCTGCGCCACGTCCAGCAGGACGAGATTGACCGGCCAGGGCACCTCGACCCGGTGCAGCGCCCGGCCGAGCGCGTCCATCGGGGCGTTGCGGCCCGCACCGTCCCAGGTCGCGAACTCGACCCCGACGAAGAGGACCGGGTCGCCGCCCTCGATGGAGGCGAGGGCCCGGCGCGCCGAAAGGACCACGCCCGACTCCTCGAACTCACCGGCGGCGGCGGAGAGGAAGTCGACCGGCTCCTCCTGCCAGTCCGGCTCGAAGAGCCGCACCCGGCCGCCGGTCGCCGGCCCGTCGAGAGAGGTCCGGCCGCTCCGGCACAGTTCGGCCACGGCGGCCGGCGGCAGCGGCATACCGATCGCACCGCCCGGATTCACCACGACGCCCAGCTGCGGCGGCAGCCCGCGGGCGAACTCGACCGCCGGGGCCACCGCGAAGGAGTAGTGCGAGCCGACGCACTGGAGGAACTGCGCCTCGGAGCTGAAGACGGGGACATAGGCCCCGCCCTCGATGTCCACGGTGGGCAGGTCGAGCGAACTGCTGTCCTGCCCTCCGCCGTTGGGCAGCGGGACCCAGAGGTTGCTGCGCCCCAGCACCTCGATCAGCCGGCCGCCCGCGGCGGGGTTCCCGACCGATGCGG
Organism: Streptomyces sp. NBC_00440; assembly: GCF_036014215.1. Classification (NCBI taxonomy): domain Bacteria; kingdom Bacillati; phylum Actinomycetota; class Actinomycetes; order Kitasatosporales; family Streptomycetaceae; genus Streptomyces; species Streptomyces sp. NBC_00440. The sequence continues at coordinate 5,920,594 of NZ_CP107921.1, read as the reverse complement.
TCAGGACCTCTTCGAGCTCATTTCCCGGCCATGCCATGTCCACCGAGGTATCCCCTTCTCACCTGTTCACCTGCCGACCGACCTTAGGGCCTGCCCTCCGGATCATCCCGCCCGATCCGAACGGAGGACCCTGACGGCCTCCCCCACGATAGAGAGTGGCGCCGTCACGCCGCCGCCCCGAACCCGATCCTGCGCAGTGCGGCCGCCGCGTCCCGGTCGAGCAGCACGACCGAACCGCACCCCGCGGGCAGCCGCGCCCGCTCGGCGTTCCGGACCAGCCCGGCGACCGCCCTGCGGTGCCGGGCGAAGGCGTAGGCGGAGACCTTCCGGCCACGCTCCGTCTGACCGGCCAGCGCCACCCCGGGCGCCACGTCGAGCAGCAGCAGGTGCAGGGCGCTCCGGCGCCGCCGTGCCGCCCTGACCAGCAGGGCGCGCACCCAGGAGTGCGTGCCGCAGTCGTGCACGACGACACCGGCACCCGAGCGCAGGACGCGCCACAGCCTGCCGTAGTGGGCGGCCCGGACCAGCGGGCGGTAGCTCCAGTACGGCAGCAGGCCGGGCATCCGGCGCTCCCAGCGGTCCCGGGTGTCCTGCGAGTCGATCCCGCGCGCCCCGGCGGCCCTGCGTAACAACGTGGACTTCCCGCTGCCCGGGAGGCCGGACAGGACCACCACGTCCCCGGCGGCGAACACCAGGCGGTCCGGGCTGCGGCCGGCCCGCCTGCGCAGGTCCCGCACCGCGGGCGGTCTGCGGCCGGCCGCCTCCCGTCCGGGCCGTACGAGCCGCCCGGGCGTCACCCGCGGCCCCCCGGATGTCACTTCGGGCGCCGCATCAGCACGCCGCCACTCCTGCCCCACCATGGTCACTCCCCCTGTGCCACCCCGTATGCCTGCGTATCCCCTGCATACCCCCGCTGAGGAAGTGTAAAGAAAGAGTAATGCGACACCGGTGGGGCGCCGCGCGCGCGGCATGCAATGATGTGCGCGCCAACTCCATACAGGCCGTTCGAATCCGCGCGGGAGAGTTCCCGGTCACCGGCCGGGGCGCCGAAGGAGCAAGTCCCTCCCTTGTAATCTCTCAGGCCCCGTACCGCGCGGACGAGGCAGATCTGAAAAGCGGGCCGCCCTGCGGTCCCACCCAAGGTGCAAGCCGTGCCTCTCAACAGGCGCCGGCGAACCTCTCAGGTTCCGATGACAGATGGGGAGGATTGTCCTCGTCTGTCATGCCCTGGGAGTACCGCATATGAGCCCCACGCCCCGCCTCACAGCACTCGACGCCCTGCACAGGTCGCTCGGCGCGACCATGACCGACTTCGCGGGCTGGGACATGCCGCTGCGCTACGGCAGTGAGCGCGACGAGCACATCGCCGTACGGACGCACGCCGGCCTCTTCGACCTCTCCCACATGGGCGAGATCACCGTCAGCGGCCCGCAGGCCGTGCGGCTGCTCGATCACGCGCTGGTCGGCAACATCAGCACCGTCGGCAACGGCCGCGCCCGCTACACCATGATCTGCCAGGAGGACGGCGGGATCCTGGACGACCTGATCGTGTACCGGCTCGGCGAGCAGGAGTACATGGTCGTCGCCAACGCGGGCAACGCCCAGGTGGTCCTGGACGCGCTCACCGCCCGCGCGGGCGGCTTCGACGCCGTCGTACGGGACGACCGTGACGCGTACGCCCTGCTGGCCGTACAGGGGCCGGAATCCTCCGGCATCCTGAAATCGCTGACGGACGCCGATCTGGACGGGCTGAAGTACTACGCGGGCCTGCCCGGCACCGTCGCCGGCGTCCAGGCGCTCATCGCCAGGACCGGCTACACGGGCGAGGACGGGTTCGAGCTGTTCGTCGCCCCGTCCGACGCCGAGAAGCTCTGGCAGGCGCTGACCGAGGCGGGCGCACCGGCCGGTCTGGTGCCCTGCGGCCTCTCCTGCCGCGACACCCTGCGCCTGGAGGCGGGCATGCCCCTCTACGGCCATGAGCTGACCACCGCGCTGACCCCCTTCGACGCCGGTCTCGGCCGGGTCGTCAAGTTCGAGAAGGAGGGCGACTTCGTCGGGCGCGCGTCCCTGGAGGCGGCCGCCGAGCGCGCGGCGGCGGCCCCGCCGCGCAAACTGGTCGGCCTGATCGCGGAGGGCCGCCGGGTCCCCCGCTCGGGCTACCAGGTCGTCGCGGACGGCCAGGTCGTCGGCGAGGTCACGTCGGGCGCCCCTTCGCCGACGCTGGGCAGGCCGATCGCCATGGCGTACGTCGACGCGGCCCACGCGGAGCCCGGCACGTCCGGTGTGGGCGTGGACATCCGCGGTACCCATGAGCCGTACGAGGTCGTGGCCCTCCCCTTCTACAAGCGCCAGAAGTGACCCACACCATCTCAGCCCGTAAGACCACCGTTCATCAGCACTCCCCCGCATCCAGGAGAATCAGGTCATGAGCAACCCCCAGCAGCTGCGTTACAGCAAGGAGCACGAGTGGCTGTCGGTCGCCGAGGACGGCGTCTCGACGGTCGGCATCACGGAGTTCGCGGCCAACGCGCTCGGTGACGTCGTCTACGCCCAGCTCCCTGAGGCCGGGTCCACGGTCGCCGCGGGCGAGACCTGCGGTGAGCTGGAGTCGACCAAGTCGGTCAGCGATCTGTACGCCCCGGTTTCCGGTGAGATCACCGAGGTCAACCAGGACGTCATCGACGACCCGTCGCTGGTGAACACCGCCCCGTACGAGGGCGGTTGGCTGTTCAAGGTGCGCGTCACCGGCGAGCCGGACGACCTGCTCTCCGCCGACGAGTACGCCGCTCTCTCCGCCGGCAACTAGGGAACTAGGGACTATCGATGTCACTTCTTGACTCCTCCCTCCACGAGCTCGACCCGGACGTCGCCGCCGCTGTCGACGCCGAGCTGGTCCGCCAGCAGTCCACCCTCGAAATGATCGCCTCCGAGAACTTCGCTCCGGTCGCGGTCATGGAGGCCCAGGGCTCGGTCCTCACCAACAAGTACGCCGAGGGCTACCCGGGCCGCCGCTACTACGGCGGCTGTGAACACGTCGATGTGATCGAGACGATCGCGATCGACCGCGTCAAGGCGCTCTTCGGCGCCGAGCACGCCAACGTCCAGCCGCACTCGGGCGCCCAGGCGAACGCCGCCGCGATGTTCGCGCTGCTCAAGCCCGGTGACACGATCATGGGTCTGAACCTCGCCCACGGCGGGCACCTGACCCACGGCATGAAGATCAACTTCTCCGGGAAGCTCTACAACGTGGTCGCGTACCACGTCGACGAGGAGACCGGCCAGGTCGACATGGCCGAGGTCGCGCGCCTGGCCAAGGAGTCCCAGCCGAAGCTGATCGTGGCCGGCTGGTCCGCCTACCCGCGCCAGCTGGACTTCGCCGCGTTCCGCAAGATCGCGGACGAGGTCGGCGCGTACCTGATGGTCGACATGGCGCACTTCGCGGGCCTGGTGGCCGCAGGCCTCCACCCGTCGCCCGTGCCGCACGCGCACGTCGTCACCACGACCACGCACAAGACGCTGGGCGGCCCGCGCGGTGGTGTCATCCTCTCCACCGCTGAGCTCGCCAAGAAGATCAACTCCGCGGTCTTCCCCGGTCAGCAGGGCGGCCCGCTGGAGCACGTGATCGCGGCCAAGGCGGTCTCCTTCAAGGTCGCGGCGACGGACGACTTCAAGGAGCGCCAGCAGCGCACCCTGGACGGCTCCCGCATCCTGGCCGAGCGTCTGGTGCAGGCCGATGTCACCGAGCACGGTGTCTCCGTCCTGTCCGGCGGCACCGATGTGCACCTGGTCCTGGTGGACCTGCGCAACTCGGAGCTGGACGGCCAGCAGGCCGAGGACCGTCTCCACGAGATCGGTATCACGGTCAACCGCAACGCCGTCCCGAACGACCCGCGCCCCCCGATGGTCACGTCGGGGCTCCGGATCGGCACGCCGGCTCTGGCCACCCGCGGTTTCCAGGCCGAGGACTTCTCCGAGGTCGCGGACATCATCGCGGGCGCGCTGAAGCCGGCCTACGACCGGGAGGCGCTGGCCGCACGGGTCACCGCGCTGGCCGAGAAGTTCCCGCTGTACCCCGGACTGAAGTAGGACCGCTCGGTCCGGATCAGTACCGTTTTGTACGAACCACGGGGCACCCCGCACACTGGACAGTGAGCAGGGTGCCCCGCACCGCGTACGCACCCCGCTCACTGCTGTACCGCGCTTCCTCTGCACCACCCCGGCAGACAACGGCGTCTACCAACACCCAAGGAGTTCTCCCGTGGCCATATCGGTCTTCGACCTCTTCTCGGTCGGCATCGGCCCGTCCAGCTCCCACACGGTGGGCCCCATGCGGGCCGCCCGGATGTTCGCCGCCCGCCTGAAGAACGAGGGTCTGCTGGCCCACACCGGATCGGTCCGCGCCGAGCTCTTCGGATCGCTGGGCGCGACGGGTCACGGACACGGCACCCCGAAGGCGGTGCTCCTCGGCCTGGAGGGCGAGTCCCCCCGTACGGTCGACGTCGAGCACGCCGACGAACGCATCGAGCAGATCCGCACCAGTGGCCGCATCAGCCTCCTCGGTGCGCATGAGATCGCCTTCGACTACGACGCGGACCTGATCCTGCACCGGCGCAAGGCACTGCCGTACCACGCGAACGGGATGACGGTCTCCGCGTACGACACCGAGGGCGCCCCGCTCCTGGAGAAGACGTACTACTCGGTGGGCGGCGGCTTCGTGGTGGACGAGGACGCCGTCGGCGAGGACCGCATCGTCCTCGACGACACCGTCCTGAAGCACCCCTTCCGCACGGGCGACGAGCTGCTGCGGCTGACCCGGGAGACGGGTCTGTCCATCTCCGCGCTGATGCTGGAGAACGAGAAGGCCTGGCGCACCGAGGCGGAGATCCGTTCGGGGCTGCTGGACATCTGGGGCGTCATGCAGTCCTGCGTCGCCCGCGGCATGTCCCGCGAGGGCATCCTCCCCGGCGGCCTCAAGGTCCGCCGCCGCGCGGCCAACTCGGCCCGCCAGCTGCGCGCCGAGGGCGACCCCCTGGCGCGCGCCATGGAGTGGATCACGCTCTACGCGATGGCGGTGAACGAGGAGAACGCGGCGGGCGGCCGTGTCGTCACCGCCCCCACGAACGGCGCGGCCGGCATCATCCCCGCCGTCCTGCACTACTACATCAACTTCATCCCCGGAGCCGACGAGGAGGGCATCGTGCGTTTCCTGCTCTCGGCGGGCGCCATCGGCATGCTCTTCAAGGAGAACGCCTCCATCTCCGGCGCCGAGGTCGGCTGCCAGGGCGAGGTCGGCTCCGCCTGCTCGATGGCGGCGGGCGCCCTGGCCGAGGTCCTGGGCGGCTCCCCGGAGCAGGTGGAGAACGCGGCGGAGATCGGCATGGAGCACAACCTCGGCCTGACCTGCGACCCGGTCGGCGGCCTTGTCCAGATCCCGTGCATCGAGCGGAACGGCATGGCAGCGGTCAAGGCGGTCACGGCGGCCAAGATGGCGATGCGCGGCGACGGCAGCCACAAGGTGTCCCTCGACAAGGTCATCAAGACGATGAAGGAGACCGGCGCCGACATGTCGGTCAAGTACAAGGAGACGGCGCGGGGCGGGCTCGCGGTGAACATCATCGAGTGCTGAGAGAGCCTCGGGCAAGTGGGGACCGGGCTCAGGCGTCGGACTCGTCCGGCGCCGCGGGTATCACCCGGAACACCCAGGTTCGGTAGGACCAGAACCTGAAGAGGGTGGCGACTCCGATGCCGATGAACTTGAATACGTTGCTCTGCAGCGGGCTGTCCCAGCCGAAGCCATAGGTCGCCAGATAGAGGATGCCGTTCTCGATCACCAGGCCGATGGCGCTGAACAGCAGGAAGAGCCCCATCTCACGGGTGCAGCCGCTCTTGTCCCGGTCACGGTAGGCGAAGTAACGCAGCCCTGCGTAATTGAAGGCGATCGAGACGACGGTGGCGACCACGCTCGCGCTCACCACCGGTATCGAGGTGGCGTGGCGCACGAGATTGAACACCAGAAGATTGACCGCCACGCCGGACACCCCGACGGCTGCGAATTTCACGACCTCCCGCGCCTTCGGAGGTGGCGCCTTCGGAGGCGGCGATGCCACTCGTACCGCTTGCTCGCCTCTTACGGACATCGGCACAGTTCCTTCGCTTCGCGGGAGGGCTGGGGGGCGATGTTCTGCACCCCACCGCGCTCACACGCGTGATGGGGGCGTGGAGCATGGGGCCGGTGGCGGAACCGGGCATCCGGCACCCGGGCGCTGACTGAGACAGGTGGCTGCCCGGGCCACTCGGCCGGGCTTCCGTACGGGGAGAGCCGTACGGAAGCGGCTGCAGGAGGCAGCCGGCGGCGGTTGTGGTGTGGTGGCGCTCCCTCGTGGGGACGCTCCCCTGTGGGGTTCTGCGCGACACCGTCCCCTCCAGACTCCCACTGGAAGTCGGCCTGTCAAGGCGATCAAGAAGCGGCGGGATCGGGGGGCTGGAGAACCATCGTGACCTGCACCCTCACTCCTGGTCGTCCAGCTGGAACGATCCGTACTCGGGCTTCCCCGCCCGCTCATAGGCGCAGTACTGCACGCCGACGCTGGTCACGCGGGATTCCGTGAGCGTCCAGGCGGCAGGAGCGGCGCCCTCGGCGAAGAGCCGCTTGCCGGTACCGATGATCACGGGATTGACGAGCAGCCGGTACTCGTCGACGAGGTCGTGCCGCTGCAGGGTGCCGATGAGGTCGCTGCTGCCCTGCGTCATGATCACGCCGTCGAGCCGCTCCTTCAGCTCGGCGACGGACTCCTCGGCTTCGCCCTTCAGGAGATGGGAGTTGTGCCACTCCAGGCTGCTCCGGGTGCGCGAGGCGACGTACTTGGGCATGGCGTTGAGTTTCACGGCGATCGAGTCGTTCTCATCGGTGACGCGAGGCCAGTGGGCGGCGAAGATGTCATAGGTCTTCCGGCCGAGCAGGAGGTGGTCGGCCGTCTGCTCGAAGATTCCCGTCATGAGGACCATGAAGTCGTGGTCGACGTACGGGACTTGCCAGCCGCCGTACTCGAAGCCTTCGTCGACGTCCTCGCCCGGGCCGCCCGGGGCCTGCATGACGCCGTCCAGAGTGACGAACGCGGTGACGATCAGCTTGCCCATGATGCTGCCTTCCGAGTGCGAACGGTACGGAAACTGCCTGCACCAGGGTTGACTCCCGGGCCGTCGAGAACTCATCGCCCACTGCCCGGCCGCCCGTGACACCATTCCGGTCCGCGCAGGTCCCGGTGGAGGAGGAGCCAGCGATGGCCAGGATCGTCAGGTCGGTGCACGGCCGCCGGAACGGTGTACGCGCCGGGGCCGTCGTCGTCACCGCCCCGCCTCCGTGCCCGTACGGGCGGGGTCAGCCCGACGGGTCCGGGGAGGGCGGGGCCAGTTTGCGGGCCGTCTCCACCACGTAGGCCCGCAGTGCGTCGGCATCCGGCGAGCCCTCTCCCGCGCCCAGGACCAGGCGGGCCATCTGCGGGAACGCCAGCGGCCAGACCGCCACCCCGATGAGGGCGAGGAACGTGGCAGCGGCGTCCCCCACCAGCCGCCCGCCGGTGGACTCCGCCAGCGCTGCGGCCTTCCGTGCGTACTGCTCCGTGCGCACCTCGTCGTCGGGCAGCGACCGGTCGCCGTAGTACAGGGCCTCCCACATCATCATCCGGGTCAGCTCGGGGTTGCTGCGGTGGAAGTCGTACACCCGTCCCGCGTACTCGCCCGGGTCGCCGTCCGGCAGTCCGACCCGTACCGCGTGGTCGACCACGGACTCCGCGACGACCGCCGCGAACAGCTTCTCCTTGCTGCCGAAGTACCCGTAGATCCGCTCCTTGTTGGCCCCTGCCCGAGCGGCGATGCGGTCGACGCGGGCGCCGCCCATGCCGTGTTCGGCGAACTCCGTGCGGGCGGCGGCCAGCAGGCGGGCGCGGGTCCCCTCGGTGCGGGCGTTTGTCGTCATGGAGAGATCATACGAAAGTTGCCAACCAACTGGATGGTTGGCTACGGTCCCCCGCATGGCGACAAGAACGGATGTCTGGGTCACCGGCCTGGGGGCCACCACGCCGCTCGGCGGCGATGTCCCGCGTACCTGGGCCGCGATGACAGCGGGCGAGAACGGAATCAGCAGCCTGGACGGTGAGAGCTGGGCGCGGCAGTTGCCGGTGCGGATCGGGGCCCGGATGCGCCAGGACCCGGCGGAGTCACTGAAGCGCACCGAAGCCCGCCGGCTCGACCGGTGCGAACAGGCCGCACTCGTCTGCGCCCGCGAGGCCTGGAGGGACGCCGGCGCACCCGAAGTCGACCCGGAGCGCCTCGCGGTCGTGATCGGTACGGGTACCGGCGGCCTGCTCTCCCTGCTCGGGCAGAACCGCGTGCTGGAGGAGTCGGGCCCCAGGAAGGTCTCGCCGCACACCGTCCCCATGCTCATGGCGAACGGCCCGGCCGCCTGGGTCTCCATCGACCTGGGAGCCCGGGGCGGAGCGCACACCCCGGTGAGTGCCTGCGCGTCCGGCGCGGAGGCCATCGCGTACGGCCTCGACCTCATCCGGGCGGGGCGGGCCGACATCGTGGTGGCAGGCGGCTCCGAGGCGAGCCTGCATCCGCTGCCGCTGACCGCCTTCGCGCAGATGATGGCGCTGTCGACGGCCAACGACGATCCTGACGGCGCCTCACGCCCCTTCGACGCCGCGCGGGGCGGCTTCGTACTCGGTGAGGGCGCAGCCGTCCTGGTCCTGGAGAGCGCCGAGCACGCCCGCGCCCGCACCGCGCGGGCGCACGGAGCGGTGGCCGGGGCGGGCACGACGTCCAGCGCGCAGCACATCACCGCGTCCGACCCCGACGGCCAGGCCCGGGCGATCCGCAAGGCATTGCGGGACGCGGAACTCACCCCCGCGGACATCGGGCACGTCCACGCGCACGCCACCTCCACCCCGCAGGGAGATCTCGCGGAGGCGGAGGCGGTCGCGGCGGCTGTCGGCGCCCATCCGGTGGTCACGGCCACCAAGTCCATGACCGGTCATCTGCTGGGCGCCTCGGGCGCGTTGGGTGCGATGGCGGCGATCCTGGCCCTGCGGGACGGGACCGTTCCCCCGACCCGCAATCTGACCCGGCTCGACGAACGGGTACCGCTGGATGTCGTCACCGGCAGTGCCCGCAGCGGGCGTTGGGACGCCGCCCTGGCCAACTCGTTCGGCTTCGGCGGCCACAACGTATCCCTGGTTCTCACATCGCCCAGGTGAGCGAATGCAGTCGAGCCCTCCGGAATGGGTAAGTGGAATATGGAATACCTGAGTTCCACGACACACCGGGAGGCGGTGCCCGTGCTGCACGGCATCGATGTCAGTACGTACCAGTCGTCGTTCGACACCGACGGTCTGGCCTTTGTGTTCATCAAGGCCTCCGAGGGCCACACCTATGTCAATCCACGGCTGACCACACAGACCAAACTGGCGCGGGACGGCGGGTGCGTCGTCGGCTTCTACCATTTCCTGTGGCCCGGCAACATCCAGACGCAGGCCGAGTACTTCGTGAGCAAGGCCCCCGAGAAGGGGGGCGACCTGCTCGCGGTGGACTGGGAGACCACCGGCGACGGAACCCGGGCCAGCAACGCCGAGAAGGACAGCTTCATCCGCGCGGTGAAGAAACTGCGGCCGCACAACCGGGTGCTGCTGTACACGAACCGCGACTACTGGCTGCACCACGACACCACGTCGTACGCCGGGGACGGGCTGTGGATCGCGGACTACACCACGGCGGGCAAGCCCAGGATCAAGGCGACCTGGACCTTCCACCAGTACAGCGACAGCCCGCTCGACAAGGACGTGGCCCACTCGCGCTTCGCGAGCAAGAGCGCGCTGAAGGAGTGGGCCACGCCGTAGGGATCGGCTGCACCGCAAGAAGCCGCAAGAAGCCGCAGGAATCCGCCAGGACCAGCAGGGGTCAGGCCCGGAAGGCGGCGGGGCGCTCGCGCGGTGCGTCGGCGAGCGCCTTGGCGATCCCGTCGGCGTCGGCCGAGAGTCCGTAGACAGGGGTGTCCGGCTGCTGGCGCCAGGAGTCGTCGATGCCGCCCGCGTCGACGGTGTCGAAACCGATCTCGTCGATCAGCTCGCGTACGACCCGCTTGGCGGCCTCGTCGTCCCCGGCGACCGGCAGGGCGAACCGGCCGGAAGCCCCCTGGGGCCGGGCCGCGTCGATGATGTTGTGCGCGTAGATGCCGTTGAACGCCTTGATGACCGGGTGGCCGATCTGCTGCTCGGTCCAGCGGCTCTCCGGGAGCCCGTCCTCGATGGCGTCGATCCGGCCGTCCCGCTCCCGCGGGTAGTAGTTGCCGGTGTCGATCACGGCCACGCCAGGAGCGGCGCCGTCGAGCAGACCGGACGGCAGATCCGGTACGGCCTTCAACGGGATGGTGACCACGACGACCTCGGCACCGTGCGCCGCCTCTGCCACCGGGACAGGGGTGGCGCCCGTCTCCTCGGCGAGATCGCCCAGGGTGTGCGGGCCGCGCGAGTTGGCCACGGACACGTCGTGCCCGAGCGCCGTGAGCCGCCGGGTGAGATTGCCGCCGATGTTTCCGGCGCCGATGATGCCGATCTTCATGATGTGCCCTCCGCTACAGGTGTTCCGGGTGCGGTGCTGTGGTCGTACGGTGCTGTGGTGGTCCGGTGCCGTGGTGGTCCGGTGCCGTGGTCGTACGGCGCTGCGGTCGCCAGGTGCCGTGTTCGTACGGCGCTGCGGTCGCCAGGTGCCGTGTCGTCAACTCGGTGTCGTGCCCTGTGCTGTCGCCCGGTGCGCTGCTCCGCGCTGTCGCATCGGTCGCCAACCTCCGCGCCGTCCGGGCTATTCCGGCGCACGCGCCCGTTCACCCGGACGCCACGCCCGGACGACCGCCGCCCCGCCTTCAAGTGGTGAAGGCAGAAAAGAATATGAGAGCGCTCTCAGCCATAGGTATTGACCTGTCCCCCGAGCCTCGCAACAGTAAGTGCCGTGCGGGAGGCCACCCCCCACAGCACCTCCGCCTCCCGCGCGCTCCGCCCCCCACAGACCACAGGAGACTTGCGTGATATCCCGCAGACTGTTCCTGACCGGCGCCGCGGCGACCGCCACCGCTCTCACCTACCCCGCCTGGGGAAGCGCGCTCAGTCCACGCGCCTCGGCCTCCGCCGCCACCTGCGAACTGGCCCTGGAGAACAAGTCGTTGCCCGGCAACGTCAACGCCTATGTCACCGGCCACGAGCAGGGCACCGACCAGTGGGTCCTGCTGCGCGCCGACGGCAGCGTGTACCACCCGCAGTCACCGTCGGCCCCGCAGACACCGCTGCCGGTCGACTGCGCCATCCCGCTGAAGGCCGCAGGCGCGGGTCCGGTCACCTTGACGCTCCCTCAGATGTACGGCGCCCGCATCTACTTCGTGCGCGACGACACACTCGACTTCTTCCTCAACCCGGGCCCCGCCCTGGTCGAGCCGGCCTTCGCCACCGCCGCGGACCCGAACTACGGCCGCACCTGGTCGTTCTGCGAGTTCACCTTCAACCCGGACCAGCTGTACGCCAACATCTCCTACGTCGACCTGGTGACCGCGGTCCCCATCGGGCTCTCGCTCACGGGCGACAGCGACCACACCGTCGCCCCGCTGCCCGACGGCGCGGTCGACAAGATCGCCGCGGATCTCACCACCCAGGCGGGCAAGGACGGCCAGCCCTGGGACAAGCTGATCATCCGCGGCTCGGACGGCAAGGTGCTACGGGTGATCTCGCCGCAGAACCTGATGGCGTCCGCCTCCCCCGACGCGATGCCGTTCGGCGATCTGTGGACCGGCTATGTGGACCAGGTCTGGGAGAAGTACAGCTCCACCGACCTCACCATCGACCTGCAGGGCGGCAAGGGCAGCCTGAAGGGCCGGGTGAGCGGCGACACCCTCACCTTCGACGGCGGCCACACCTTCACCAAGCCCGACTCGAAGTCCATCTTCACCTGCAACGACGGCCCCTTCGCCAACAATCCGGGTGACCCGGACGACAAGAAGGCGCTGCTCGCCAGGATCGCGGCCGGGTTCAACCGGTCGATCATGCTCACCCACCCCAGCCAGCCGAACGGCACCACGGCTGCCGACTACTACCAGGGCGACGTCACCAACCACTGGGCGCGGGTACTTCACGCCAACTCGCCGATCGGGTACGCCTTTCCGTACGACGATGTGGTCCCCGACGGCCAGCCCGATGTCTCGGGCGCCGCGAACGACGGCAATCCGGTCCGGTTCACGGTGTCCGTCGGGCCCTGACGCAGGACACCGCACGCCGGTCCCCCGTACGACGCGACAGCCCCCCGGCACCGGTGCCGGGGGGCTGTCGCGCTGCTTGTCCGTACGCGCTACTTGTTCAGCGACGCCCAGAACTCCTCGAAGGAGAGCCTGCCGTCACCGTTGGCGTCCTTGGACCTGATGATGGACTGAGCCACGGTCTCGGTCACATGGAAGTCACCGAGCTGCGCCATGACGCTCTTGTACTCGCTCGCCGTGATCCGGCCGTCGCCGTCCACGTCGAGACGCTCGAACGCCTTGCGGGCCTCTTCTTTGTCCGCCACTGGGTCCACCCCTTCTTGGTACGTGCCTGACGGTAGTCAGATTAACCGGCGGGGCGGGACCGCATTACCCGGCGGGGTGGGCCCGCAGGGCGGCGGCCAGCCAGGCGAAGTCCTCGTTGTGCTGGGGCTGCCCCTCCCGGCCGTTGATGACCGCCATCAGCCGCCGGTAGCGGTCCGCCTCGGCGAAGGCGGCGCCCTCCAGCCGCCGGAGCAGCGCGTCCCGGTCCGCGGTGGCGCCGAGCAGCTGGTCCAGGATGCCGGCGGCCTCCGCGGAGCCGGGGGCGACACCGCTCTCGCGGGCGTCACCGGCCAGCCGGGTGACCTGCTCGACGAACCACTGCCGGTCCCCGGTGCCTGCGGCTCCCCCGTCGTCCTGGGCCGCCCGGGTGTTGAACTCGGCCATGGCCCGCATCCGTTGCCGGAAGGCCGGGTCCTGGACCAGCTCGGCGAGCTCCACCCAGGCGTCGACCTGCTCGGGGGTGGGGTCGTCGGGCAACTCCACGACGGTGCGCCGGACCTGCTCCTGGATGCCCGGGGTGATGTCGAGGCCGCCGAACACCTCCTCGGTGAACTCCTCGATGATGCGCTTGCGTTCCACGGTGGACAGCCGTGCCAGTCGGTTCATGAGTGCCATCTCCTCTGCGCCTGACGCGCGTTTCGCGACGGTCGACAACACGGCCCGGTTCAGCCTCAGCGAACGGATCTGCGCGTCCAGGGCCGCCACATGGGCGGCGGCCACGTCGGCGATTCCGCTCTCCCCGGCCAGCACCCGGCGCACCGTGGCGAGACCGAGGCCGAGCTCCCGCAGGGTGCGGACGAGTTCGAGCCGGGCCACGCAGGCGGCGTCGTACAGCCGGTAGCCTCCCGTCGACCGCCCGGCCGGCGGCAGGGCGCCGATGTCCGACCAGTAGCGGATGGTCCGTACGGAGAGCCCGGTACGGCGGGAGAGCTGACCGATCGTGAAGACTTCGGGTCCGTCGTCGTTCATGTCTGCGAGTCTGTTCCTTCCAGCCGCTGGAGACTCAAGCCGAGGAGTTACCCGAAAATGCGTTCGACCGGGAGCGGTGCGTCACGCGGCACTCTGGCTGCCATCCTGACAGCGGCGGCACACGGTTCCTTCCCTCCGGCGGACGGGGCGACGACCGTGATCGCCCAGCCGAACGCCCGGGACGCCGGGGTGCTGGCCCTGACCGCCCACTCGGTGGTCTTCCTCGACGAGGATCCGCAGTGGGTACGCAGGACGCTGGCCGATACCGCGGCGGACCCGCTCGCCGCGGCGATGAACCCGGCCTTCCTGGCCGCGCTGATGACCCGTACCGGCCGCCGGATGAACACCATCGACCTGCTGACGGCCGCACCCGCGCTGCCGGGCGAACCCCCGGTCGCACTGCGGGAGATCAAGGATCCGGACCACCCGAGGGTGGTCCGGTCCCGGACGTTCCGCGACGAGGTCCGGGTGTGGGCGGCTGACGGCGGCGTGCTGATCATGGGACGCGGGGTCGCGGGGCGCCCGGAGGCCGCCATCGAGGTGGACGAGGCGGCGCGTGGCCGGGGGCTGGGACCGCGGCTCGCGGTGGCCGCCCGGCACCTCGTCGAGGGGGACGTCGTATGGGCGCAGCAGTCGCCGGGCAACGCCCGCAGCGTACGGGCGTTCCAGCGAGCGGGGTACCGGCCGGTGGGCTCGGAGGCACTGCTGGTGGCGGGGTGACCCGGGATACCGATGCGGAGTGGACCCGCCCCGCCCGCGTATCCGGAAGTGCCCTAGCGGAAGATCCCGGTGTGACCCAGCGAGTAGCGGCCGGGCTGCGGGTACACCGCGAGTCCGTGCGGGCCGCTGCCGACCGGGATGCGGGCGAGCTGCTTGCCGCTGGTGGTGTCGATCGCGTACACCTCCGCGTTGTAGCGCCCGGTCAGCCAGAGCACCTTGCCGTTGGCCGAGACGCCGCCCATGTCGGGGCTCCCGCCGCCGGGCAGGACCCACTTCTTGATGAGTTTGTCCTGCGGGAAGCTGAAGACCGAGATGGTGCCCTCGCCCCGGTTGGAGATGTACATCTCCTTGGAGTCGCGGCTGATGTAGAGCCCGTGGCAGCCCTTGCCGGTGTGCACCAGCTTCGGGGTGGTGAACTTGTCCGCGGGGAGCACCCACATCCCGTCGGCCATCATGTCGGCGATGTAGAAGGTCCGGCCGTCCGGCGAGATCTTCACGTCCTGCGGCATCGCCCCCTTGAAGGGCAGCTTCTGCTGGCCGACCACCTTCATCTTCTCGGTGTCGACCTTGAGCAGTTCGCCGGAGAACTCGCAGGAGACGATGAAGTACCGCCCGTCGGCCGAGAAGTCCGCGTGGTTGACGCCGGAACACGTCACCGGGAGGGTCTTCTTGATCTTCATGGTGTGCGGGTCGCGGAAGACGAGCTGGCGGTCGAGCGAGGCCATGACGATGGCGTACTTGCCGTTGGGCGTGAAGTAGAGGTTGTACGGGTCGTGGACGTCGAGCGTCTTCCCCACCTTGCCGTTCGCCGGATTGATCGGCGTGAGCGTGTTGCCCCGGTCGTTGTTGACCCAGAGCGTCTTCAGGTCCCAGGAGGGCACGACGTGCTGCGGCTGCACACCGACCGGGATGGTGCGGATGACCTTGTACGTCTTGGGGTCGATCACGTTGACCGTGTTGGAGTTGGTGTTCGGTACGTAGACCAGGGACGGGAACTTCCGCACGACGGGCGAGAGTTTGCCCGGGCGGTCCGCCGCGTACAGGTCCTTGGGGTTGAGGACCGGGGGCATACCGGCCAGTGGCGCGGGTTCCGCCGACTTCGCCGCGGTGCCCCGCTGCGCGGCGGCAGCGGTGGTGGTTCTGGCGGCGGCCGGGTGTGCACGGTGCCCGTGTGCGGCCTCGCCGGAGGACCCGCAGCCGCCGAGTGCGACGGTGAGGCCGGTGGTGACGGTGGCGGCGAACAGCCCGGTGGTGCGTTTGGTGATCATGAGGTCAGCAGCTCCGTAGTCGTCACCGCGTGCAGCCCGCGGCGGTCGAAGGCGTCCAGGATGGCGGGCAGCGCGGCGACCGTGTCCGCGTAGCCGAAGTGCATCGAGACCACCGAACCGGACCGGACAGCGCCGGTGACGTTGCGGACGACCGCCGCGACGCCGGGCGAGGTGAAGTCGAGGGAATCGGTGTCGTACGAGAGCACATGGGGGTACCCCGCGCGTCCCGCGAGCCGCTGGACCAGGGGGGTCGCGTACTGGGTGCGCGAGGGGCGGAACCAGGTGCCGATGGATCCCGTGAGCCGCCGCAGCCGGTCGGCGCAGCCGGTGATCTCGGCGTACGCCTCCTGCTCGCCCATCGCCGAGATGGAGGTGTGGTGGAGGGTGTGGTTGCCCAGGTCGTGACCGCCGTCGAGGATGCGGCGGGCCATCGCGGGATACTCGTCGAGCCAGGTACCGACGGCGAGGACGGTGACCCGTGCTCCGGCCCGTTCCGCCTCGGCGAGCACGGACTTGGCGATGGCGGGCTCGCCCTGGCCGTGGAAGGTGAGCGCGACGCGGGGGCGGCCACGGGGGCCGTGTGCGATCTGGGCCGGCTGCCCGGCGAAGGCGAGGGGTGCCGGGGCATGGAGGGCCCGGGATGTGGCGGGCCCGGAAGGGGAGCGTGCGGGGCGGGCCCCGGCCGGGGAAGGGGCCGCGGCGGGTGCGCCGCCGCCGGAACACCCCGCGGTGAACGCCCCGGCGACGGCCGCGCCGGCTCCTGCCCGCAGTGCGCTGCGGCGGCTTATGTCAGTCACGCGACCATTTAATGAGGAATCACCTGAAGCGGCCCTTTTTGCCTCATCGCACCCGGCAGGGACATAAGGCCATCAGGAGCGGCCGACTGAGGTCCGGGGTCCGGCAATCATCCGCAGAATCTCGCACGCGCTCGTAGATTTACAGGCGGGTTGGTCACTTCACCTGGGATTCACAGCAGCCACGCCGTGATCCGGATGGGTACAACCGGGTGGCATCACGACCGTTCGGGGCCCGCTTCCACGACTGCGGGGCACGACTGCGGGGCACGGGCGCGGGTCACGGGTGCGGGGTTCCACAGGCGCGTACGTCAGGAGGGCTGTCGGTCGGCGACCCGCATCTCGAACCAGGTGGTCTTGCCGCGCGGCAGCAGGTCCACCCCCCAGCGGTCCGAGAGCTTGTCGACCAGGAAGAGGCCGCGCCCGCTGACATCCATCGGCTGGACCGGCATCAGACAGGGCAGCCCGCGGGACGGATCGCGGACCTCCACCCGGATCCAGCCCCGGCGGCGCAGCATCCGGAGCCCGAAGACCCGGGCGCCGGTGTGGCGGACCGCGTTGCCCACGAGCTCCGAGACGAGTAACACCGCGTACTCGGCGGTCTGCGCGGAGAGCCCCCACTGGCGCAGTACGACGCCCCGGGTGAGCCGCCGAGCGGTCGCAGCCGACTCCGGACGGGACGCCAGCCGCACCTCCGCGTCCGTTGGGCTGCCGAACAACTCCAGTGCTTTCAGAGCCTGTTCGTCCTCAACGGCCGGTACCCATCGCGCAGCATCCGCGTGAACGCGCTGCCGCGGCTGCTCCACACCCTCCAGGCCCGCCATGCCCCCCATCATGGCCGCCCGAAGCGGCCTCCGGGGCCGTTCCGAGGGAATCCGCAATTGCATTCCCTCGTCGGGCACCCCACACTTTGGCATATGCACATGGCATTGCAGGGGCCTTCACACCCGTCCTGAGCTGCGCGGATTCCCCCCTCATGAACGAAGTTCAAGGGTCGAGATCGCTCACTCCTTAAGGTTCTCTTAAGGCGCAGCTAATCCACCCAACCGGGTACTCCTCAGCGGAACTTGGCCTTGCCGGGGCCCTCATCGACGAAGCTGCGCATACCCCGTTCGCGGTCCTCCGTCGCGAAGAGACCGGCGAACCAGGTGCGCTCGATGGCCAGTCCGGTGTCGAGGTCCGTCTCCAGACCCGCGTCGACGGACTCCTTGGCGGCGCGCAGCGCGATGGCCGGTCCCTGGGCGAGCCGTGCCGCCCAGGCGTGCGCCTGCTCGTACACCTCGGCCGCCGGGACGACCCGGTCGACCAGACCGAGGGTGAGCGCCTCGGGCGCCTTGACCTGACGGCCGGTGAAGATCAGATCCTTGGCCTTGGACGGGCCGATCAGCCGGGAGAGCCGCTGGGTGCCACCGGCGCCGGGGATCAGACCGAGCAGGATCTCGGGCTGCCCGAGCTTGGCGTTGTCGGCCGCGATACGGAAGTCGGCGCAGAGCGCCAGTTCGCAACCGCCGCCCAGCGCGTATCCGGTGACCGCGGCGACCACCGGCTTGGGGATCCGGGCCACCGCGGTGAAGGAGTCCTGCAGGGCCCGGGAGCGTACGACCATCGCCGCGTGGTCCATGGCCTGCATCTCCTTGATGTCCGCCCCGGCCGCGAACACCTTCTCGCCGCCGTAGAGCACCACAGCGCGTACGTCGTCGCGGTGGGACGCCTCTTCGGCGAGTTCGCGGAGCCGGTCCTGGATCGCGACGTTGAGTGCGTTCATCGGCGGGCGGTCCAGACGGATGGTGCCGACGCCTTCTGAGACTTCGAGGGTGACTGTCATGACAGCAGGTTAACGGTGGCTAACGCGGTGCGGCCCGGTGCACTTGGTCACAGTGCACCGGGCCGTACGGGGCGAGGCCGGAGGGGCTGAAGGCGAGGCGGGTGTTACCCCTTCCGGCCCGTACTGCTTCTTCCAGCCCGTGCTGCTTCTTCCAGTCCGCGTTATTTCTTCCAGTCCGCCCAGGACATGTTCCAGCCGTTGAGTCCGTTGTCCGGCTGGATCGTCCTGTCGTGCGAGTTCTTGACTATCACCACGTCACCGACGATCGACCTGTTGTAGTACCAGGCAGCCGGGGTCTCCTTGCTCCAGCCACCGCGCACGTCGTGCAGGCCGACACAGCCGTGGCTGGTGTTCGCGGCGCCGAACGTACCGCTGGATGCCCAGTAGTTGCCGTGCACGAAGGTGCCGGAGTCGGACAGGCGCATCGCGTGCGGCACGTCCTTGATGTCGTACTCACCGCCGAACCCGACGGTGGCCCCGTTCATCCGGGTCACCGCGTACTTCTCGCTGATGACCATCTGCCCGTTGTACGTCGTGGTCGCCGGGGCACCCGCGCTGATCGGGATGGTCCTGATCAGCTTGCCGTCCTTGACGACCTTCATGGTGTGGTTGTCCGCGTCCACCGTGGAGACCATCGAGCGGCCGACGGTGAACTTCACGGTCTTGGTCTGCTTCCCGTACACCCCGGGCCGGCCCTCGACACCGTCGAGGTCCAGCTTCACCGTCACCTTGGTACCGGCCGCCCAGTACTTCTCGGGGCGGATGTCGAGGCGGTCGTTGCCGAACCAGTGGCCCTCGACCGGTACGGCGGGGTCGGCCGTCACCTTGATCGCGTCCTCGACGTCCGCGGGGTGGGTGATCCCGCGGGTGAAGTGGATCGAGACCGGCATCCCGACACCGACGGTCGAGCCGTCCTCCGGTGTGTACTGGCCGAGGAAGGTGTTCTTCGGCACGAGCGTGGTGAAGGCCGTGTCCTTCGCGGACTCCCGGCCCTTGGCGTCCTTGGCGACCGCGTGCACCTTGAACCTGGTGGCGGCGGGCAGGTGCTGGAGCGGCTGCCAGCTGGCGCCGCCCGCCGCGATACGGCCCGCGACCTCGTTGCCCTTGGCGTCCTTGACCGTGACGGAGGTCAGCCGGCCCTTGTCCGCGGTGACCTTGAGCGCGTCACTGGTGGCCACCGACTCGGCGCCGTCCTTCGGGGCCACCGTCACGACGGCCTCCGACGCCGTGGAACCGGCCTCCTTGCCCGCGCCCTGCTTCGCCTTCTCATCGCTGCCGCCGCTGCCCGAACCGCCGCACGCCGTGACAAGCAGCAACAGCGCACCCAGCAGGAGAGCCAGCAGTCCGGGCCCGCCGCGCCGCGCCCCGCGCGCAGGCCGGCCCCCGGCCGATGTCCCCGATATCGGTCGCCCGTTCAACAAGATGGTGGTCTCCCCTCGCGCACGTTCCGGCTCCGCCGGTGCACGTACCCCCGCGCGCCGTGTCCGCGCGCACTGGTCCACAGAATAATCGCAGCGCGCGCCCGCCGGACTCCCCGCCAATGTCACCGTTCAGTTCCAACCGGGCGCCGCCGCGCAGGTCGTGGGACACGGCGCCTGCGGGCGGAGCTCATGGGGACACGGCTTCAGCCGAGCGCGGAGCCGGCCTTCCAGTGGGCCCAGTCCAGGTTCCAGCCGCCGAGCCCGTTGTCCGGGGAGACCGTCGTGTCCGTCGAGTTGACGACCTCGACCACGTCGCCGATCAGTGTCTGGCCGAAGAGCCAGCCGGCCGGAGAGGTGGCGCTGCCGCCGCGCGCATCGCGCAGCCCGACACAGCCGTGACTGGTGTTGGACGCGCCGAACGTACGGGCGGGCGCCCAGTAGTTGCCGTGCAGGAACGTCCCCGAGTTGGTCAGCCGCATCGCGTGCGGGACGTCCGGGATGTCGTACTCACCGCCGAAGCCGACCGTCCGGCCGTTCATCCGGGTCACGGCGTGCTTCTCCATGACGACCATCTTGCCGTTGTACGTGGTGTGCTTCGCGGCGCCCGCGGTGACCGGCAGGGTCGTCAGGAGCGCACCGTCACGGCGTACCGCCATGGTGTGCGCCGCCGCGTCGACCACCGACACCTGGGAGCGGCCCACCGTGAAGCCGACGGTCTTCTGCTGGGTCCCGTACACCCCCGGCGCCGCCTGTACATCGCGCAGCCGCATCCCGACGGAGACCCGGGTGCCCGGCTTCCAGTACGCGCTCGGCCGGAAGTCCAGACGGCTCCTGCCGAACCAGTGGCCCTCGACCGGAACCGAAGGGGTGGCGGTGACGCGGATCGCCCGCTCCACGGCCGGGCGGTTCTCGACGGGGCGGTTGAAGTTGAAGGAGACGATCATGCCGGTGCCGACGGTGGAGCCGTTCTCCGGTGTGAAGTAGCCGATGAAGCGGTGCGGGGGAACGAACGTGGTGAAGGTGGTGTGGCGGGCCAGGGTGTGACCGTCCCCGTCGGATGCCACCGCGTCCACGGAGTACTCGGATGCGAGCCCGAGCAGGCCGCCGTCCGCCTTCCAGGTCCTGCCGTCGCCGGAGACACTGCCGGGAAGCACCTCGCGGTGGCCGTCGGTGACGCTGTAGACCGTGACCTGTTCGAGCCGCTTCCCGTCCGGTACCCGCACCTCGACCTTGCCGTGCGCCCCGACGCCCTTCGCACCGTCGTCCGGCATCACCCGGATCGCCTCTTCGGGTGCCCGCGGTTTTCCGTCCCAGCCGGATCCGCATCCGGTCGGTCCGGCCAGCAGTCCCGCCCATACCAGCGCGGCCGCGACGCCCGCCCGTGTCCGCTTTGTCAGTTGTCTCACGGACCGCTCAACGACCACCCCCCTGCGGGGGAAACGTGAGATTGCCGGTTGTTGCGGGCAGAACAAGAACGAGGACCATGCGAGGGGCCGCGGCCGGGACGCCGGGGCCCGACGCGCCGCCGGTCCCGATGAGCCGCGGGAGGCCGACAGGTGTCGAGCGCAGCCGAGCAGGAGACCGCACCGGATGCGGTGCAGGAAGCCGTGCGCGACGCGGTGCCCGCGGTGGAGCCGGAAGCCGTGCCGGGCGCCGTGCCCGGGGCGGTGTTCGAAGCCGGGCCGGACGCGGTGACCGTGTGGCCCGGTACGTCCATGCCGCTGGGAGCGCGGTACCGGGTCGGGCCCGACGGGGTCGCCGGTACCAACTTCGCGCTCTGGGCGGGCGGAGCCGAGGCCGTCGAGCTCTGCCTCTTCGACGGGGCGGGCCACGAGACGCGCTGCGAACTGACCGAGCTGACCCATGAGATCTGGCACGGATTCCTGCCCGGGGTCCGGCCGGGACAGCGGTACGGCTACCGCGTCCGGGGCCGGTGGGACCCGTGGACGGGGGCCCGCTGGAACGCGGCGAAGCTGCTTCTCGACCCGTACGCACGCGCCGTGGACGGCGAGTTCCGGCTGCCGCCCGAGGTGTACGGGCACGTCAGGGACTGGCCGGAGCAGGAGGTCGCCGACACCGTGCGCGACGAGCGGGACTCGGCGCCGTACGTGCCCAAGGGCGTCGTCGTCCACGACGACACCCCGGGCGACGAGTGGGCGGACGACCTGCGGCCCAAGACACCGTGGGCGGACACCGTCATCTACGAGCTGCATGTGCGCGGCTTCACCAAGCGGCACCCCGGGATCCCCGAGGAGCTGCGGGGGACGTACGCCGGTCTGGCCCATCCGGCGGCGATCGGCCATCTCGTACGGCTCGGCGTGACGGCCGTCGAGCTGCTGCCGGTGCACCAGTTCGCACACGAGGACCATCTGCTGCGGCGTGGGCTGCGGAACTACTGGGGCTACAACTCGGTCGGCTACTTCGCCCCGCACGCCGGGTACGCGGCGTCCGGCACGGGCGGCCGGCAGGTCGGCGAGTTCAAGCGGATGGTGCAGGCGCTGCACGCCGCCGGGATCGAGGTCATTCTCGACGTCGTCTACAACCACACGGCGGAGGCCGGTGAGCTGGGGCCCATGCTGTCGCTGCGCGGTATCGACAACCGCGGCTACTACCGGCTCCAGGACGACCCGCGCCGGTACGCGGACTACACCGGCTGCGGCAACACCCTGCACGTGGTGCAGCCCCATGTGCTGCGGCTGATCACCGACTCGCTGCGCTACTGGGTCACCGAGATGGGCGTGGACGGCTTCCGCTTCGATCTGGCCGCCGCGCTGGCCCGGTCCTTCCACGACGTCGACATGCTGTCCCCCTTCCTCGCGGTGATCGCCCAGGACCCGGTGCTGCGGCGGGTGAAGCTGATCGCCGAGCCGTGGGACGTGGGCAGCGGCGGCTACCAGGTGGGCGCCTTCCCGCCGCTGTGGACGGAGTGGAACGACCGCTACCGGGACGCCGTACGGGACTTCTGGCGGGGTGCGCTGCCCGACGTACGGGATCTGGGGTACCGGCTCTCCGGCTCCAGCGATCTGTACGCCTGGGGCGGGCGGCGTCCGCAGGCCTCCGTCAACTTCATCACGGCGCACGACGGTTTCACCCTGCGCGACCTGGTCTCCTACCAGCACAAGCACAACGAGGCCAACGGCGAGGACAACCGGGACGGCACCGACGACAACCGGTCGTGGAACTGCGGTGCGGAAGGCGGCACCGACGACCCCGGTGTCAGGGCGCTGCGCCGGAGGCTGCTGCGGTCGCTCCTCACGACGCTGCTGGTGTCGACCGGGGTGCCGATGCTCGTCGCGGGTGACGAGATGGGGCGGACGCAGGGCGGCAACAACAACGCGTACTGCCAGGACAACGAGATCAGCTGGGTCGACTGGACGCTGCTCGACGAGCCGGGCCCGCGGATGCTGCTCAGCCTCACATCCCGGCTGCTGGCGCTGCGCCACGCCCATCCCGTGCTGCGCCGCCGGGCGTTCTTCTCCGGGGCGCGCGCGGGCGACGGGCTGCGGGACCTCGCGTGGTTCACCCCGCACGGCCGGGAGATGACCGAACAGGACTGGTACGCGCCGGCGGCCACGCTCGGGGTCTACCTCTCGGGGGGCGACATCCCCGGCCGGGACGCCAGGGGCGAGCGGATCACCGACGACAGCTTCCTGACGGTTCTGCACTCGGCGGAGCGGCCGGTGGACTTCCTGCTGCCCGGGGCCCCTTGGGCGGACACCTACGAACTGCTCGTCGACACCTCACGGGAGGACCAGTGCGCGGCGCCGGGCACACTGCACCCGGGCGGCGCCGTGCTCACGGTCCCGGCCAGGTCGGTGCTGCTGCTGAAGGTGCGGGCCTGAGGCGGCGGCCCGCGCCGGGCGGGTGTCGGTTTCAGCCCCCGGACAGCCTCAGCCGAGGATCTTGCGGTCGTACGCCACCGCGACCGCCGCTGCCCGGTCCTTGACGTCCAGCTTCCCGTAGATGTGGGTCAGATGGGTCTTGACCGTCGCCTCGCTGATGAAGAGCTCACGCGCGATGTCGCGGTTGGACGTGCCCCTGGCGACCAGCACGAGCACCTCGCGTTCACGTGCGCTCAGCGCGTCGCGTCCCGGCGCTGCCGGGGTGCGCACCCGCGAGACCAGCCGGGAGGCGACCGCCGGGGAGAGCACCGTACGGCCGTCAGCCGCCGCCCGTACCGCGGTGAAGAGTTCGTCGCGCGGGGCGTCCTTGAGCAGATAGCCGGTGGCGCCCGCCTCGATGGCCGGGAGGGTGTCGGAGTCCGTGTCGTACGTCGTCAGGACGAGCACCTTGGCCCGGCTGTTGCGGCGGGTCAGTTCGGCGATGGCGTCCACGCCGTTACCGCCCGGCATCCGCAGGTCCATGAGGACCACATCGGGGTCGAGCCGGCCGGCCAGCTCGACGGCCGCGACGCCGTCGGCGGCCTCGCCGAGCACCTGGAAACCGGGGGCGTCGGCGAACATGCCGCGCAGACCGTCCCGGACCACGGGATGGTCGTCGACGATCAGCAGGGTGATGACATCAGAGTTCATGGCGGACCAAAGGTACGCGAGCCGAGACCGCCGTGCCGTGCCCCGGCTCGGACTCGACCGCCACCGTGCCCGCGATCCGCTCGGCGCGTGCGCACATCCCGCCGAGACCGAAGCCGCCGTCGGTGCTGCGCGGCGGCAGCGCGAGCGGTTCGAAGCCGCGGCCGTCGTCGCGTACGTCCAGCGTCATCTCGTCGTCCATGTACGAGAGGGTGACCCCGACGCGGGAGGCCGCGGCATGCCGCCGGGTGTTGGTCAGGGCCTCCTGGGCGATCCGGAGCAGGGTGGCCTCGACCTCGTCGTGCAGCGGCTCGACGGTGCCGGTGACGGTGAACTCGGCGCGGACGCCCGCCTCCGCCGACCACTCGGCGACCAGCTTCTTCAGCGCTTCGGGGAGCGGGGTCCCGTCCAGGGCGACCGGGCTGAGGTTCTGCACGGAGCGCCGGGCCTCGCCCAGGCTGTGGCGGGCCAGCTCCTGGGCGCGGGCGAGGTGTTCACGGGCGGTGTCCGGGGCCTTGGTGAGGGAGACGACCTGGAGCTGGGTGATGATGCCCGCGAGCCCCTGCGCGATGGTGTCGTGGATCTCGGCGGCCAGCCTGCGGCGCTCGTCGGCGACCCCGGCCTCCCGTGCCTGGACCAGGAGTTGGGCGTGCAGGGCGGCGTTCTCGTCGAGCGCCTGCTGGAGACGGACGTTGGTGTGCTCCAGTTCGCAGATGGTCTCGGTCTGCTGTGTCGCGCGCTCCCCCTCCAGGTTGGCGAAGTGGGTGAAGACGGTGAGCAGGCTGACGTTCACGCCGAACAGCGCACCGAACACCAGCCAGCCCATGGGGCCGTGCGGTGGCAGTCCGCCGGCCTGGGAGCCCGACACGGTGACCGCGCTGGCGAGCAGCCCGATCCGTACCCACCGGCGGGGCAGCAGCCGCTCGGCGCCGAAGTAGCCGGTGACCGCGTAGAACGCGTAGAAGGTGTTCAGCCAGGTCAGGGCGAAGGCGATCGCCCAGCGCAGCAGGTAGTACCAGGTGCCCGCCGTCGAGGGGTCCGGCCGGGTGCGGACCGCGTGGCCCCACCACAGCTGGAGCACGGCCCCTGCCACGGTGAGGGCCGCCGCCGCGACCAGTTCGGACCGGGTCATGTGCAGGGCTCCGGCGGTGGCGCCCGCGGCGAGGGTGCCGATGGCGAGCAGTGCGTACGGGCCCCAGCGGTAGAAGACCGCCCAGCCGACGCCCAGCCTGGAGCCGCCGATCAGGGGCGCGGCGGCCTCCCGGCCGGGCCGGGCGGCGGGGCCGGTCAGGTCCGAAGTCATCCATCCAGTCTGCCCGTACCGGCCCATGGCCGCCGTCACTCCCAACGGAACCAGCGGTTGGCGGCGGCCGACAGCAGCAGCGTCCACAGGGCGAGCACGCCCAGGTGGGTCCAGCCGGGCCAGCCGCCCGTCGCGGCCGTGTTGAGGGCCTGCGCCGCGGCGCCGAAGGGGGTCAGTTCGACGACGTGCGCCATGGCGTCCGGCATCGCCTGGACGGGCAGCCAGACCCCGGCGCAGAACATCATCGGGAAGAAGACGGCGGAGCCGACCGCGTTCGCGATCTTCTGGCTGCGTGACAGGGCGGTCACCAAGGAGCCCATGGCGAGCGCCGCGCAGACCGCCAGGACGAGCGAGAGCAGATAGCCGAGGATCTGCTGGGGCAGGGCGACCTTGAAGGCGATCCGCCCGACGACGAGCAGCATCAGGGTCGAGACGAGTGCCGCGGCGCCGTGCAGGCCCATCTGCGCGGTGAGCAGGGCGTGCGGCCTGAGCGGTGTGGTGGACATCCGGCGCAGGATGCCGCGCTCCCGGTATCCGGTGATCACCTGGGGCATCGCCTGCAGTCCGGCCAGGATCATCGAGAGCAGCACGGTGACCGGGACGTACACGCTGATCAGTGTCTGGCCCCCGATCGAGGAGTCGTGCTCCCGGAAGGACGGGATGGAGCCGAGGATCACCAGCAGGATGGTGGGGAACGCCATGACCCAGAAGAGGGTGGCCGGTTCGCGGCGGAAGAGCCTGAACTCGGAGCGCAGGACGGCGGCGGAAGCGCCGGCCTTGGCAGTGGCCTTCGTACGGGTGGTCGCGGTCGCTGTGCTCATGCTTCGGCTCCCGTCAGGTCCAGGAACGCGTCGTCCAGCGTGGCGTCGGTGACCCGGAGTTGGTGGGCGGTGATGTGGTGCCTGGCGAGCAGGGTGATGACGGCGTTGACCGTCTCGTCGGTGCCTTCGATGACCAGCGCGCCGTCCCGGTGCTGTAGGGAGGCGGCGCCGGGCAGCGCGTCCAGTTCGTCGTCGCCGAGCGGCTGCGAGGGGGTGAAGGAGATGACCGTCGAGCTGGACGAGCGGCGGATGAGGCCGGCCGGTGTGTCGAGCGCGGCGACCCGGCCGCGGTCGATCACGGCGATGCGGTCGCAGAGGCGCTGGGCCTCCTCCATGAAGTGGGTGACGAGCAGGACGGTCACCCCGCTGTCCCTGACGTCCTCGATGAGCTTCCAGGTGTCGCGGCGGGCGCGCGGGTCGAGCCCGGTCGTCAGCTCGTCGAGTACGACCACTTCGGGGTTGCCGATCAGCGCCAGCGCGATGGAGAGCCGCTGCTTCTGGCCGCCGGACAGCTTGGCGAAGCGCGAGTCGGCCTTCTCGGCGAGGCCCAGGCGTTCGGCGAGCGGCCGCCAGTCGGCGGGGTGCGGGTAGAAGGACGCGTAGAGCTCCAGCGCCTCACGGACGGTGATCTTCGGCTGGAGTTCGCTCTCCTGGAGCTGGGCGCCGAGGATCCGCGTCACCCGGTCGTGGTCGGCGACCGGGTCGAATCCGGCCACCCGCACCGCGCCCCCGTCGGGCACCCGCAGCCCCCCGATGCACTCCACTGTCGTGGTCTTGCCCGCGCCGTTCGGCCCGAGAATCCCGAAGATCTCCCCCACCTCGACGGCGAAGGACACCCCGTCTACGGCGGGCTTGCCGCCGTACGCCTTCCGCAGCCCGTCCACTTCGATGATTGCCATGCCCACAGGCTCCCGGGGTACGGCGTCGGGCGGCATCCGTCATCACGCTCGAACAGTCATCAACCGATCGGCTGATACCGGGGTACGACCTCCCGGCGGCCGGGCCGGTGTCCTGTGCCGGGCGGCGCGAACTGCCGCGAAATCCAGTGGGCACTGTCAGTGCCGGACCGTAGGCTCCCGCCCGATGCCCGAAACACATGCAACAGACAGACAACTGTCCGGCGTACGTTCGCTGCTGCGGCTCTGGCCGTATGTGCGACCGGTGCGAAGACGGCTGGCCGCTGCGGCTCTCGTGGGGGTCGTCGCCTCCTGTCTGAGCCTGGTCATCCCGCTCGTACTGAAGTGGATCGTCGACGGCCCGGTGACCGACCGGGACACCCACGGGGTCTGGATCGGCGCGCTGATGCTGTTCGGGCTCGGGGTCGCCGAGGCGCTGCTCTTCGGTCTGCGGCGGTGGCTGGTCGCCCGGCCGCTCTCCTGGGTCGAGGCGTCGATGCGGGCAGACCTCTACCGCCATCTGCAACGGCTGCCGGTGGCCTTCCACGACCGGTGGCCTTCGGGCCAGTTGCTCTCGCGCGGCACGACCGATCTGATGATGGTGCGGATGTTCCTCGCCTTCCCGCTGACGTTCCTCCTGGTCAACGGGGTGACGATCGTGGTCGGTTTCGTCATCCTGCTGGTGCAGCAGTGGACGCTGGGGCTGGTGCTGCTGGCTCCCGCGATTCCGCTGATGATCCTCTGCAAGATCTTCGAGGAGAAGTACTCCAAGGTCGCCAGGGTCTCCCAGGACCAGGTCGGCGACATCACCACGGTCGTCGAGGAGAGCGTGCTCGGCATCCGCATCATCAAGGGCTTCGGACGCCATCGCAGCCAGGCCCTGGCGTTCCGTGAGCTGTCGGGTCGGCTGCGCTCGACGGAGCTGGTCAAGGCCCGGCTCCTGGCGGGCATCTGGGCGGTGATCACCACCATTCCCGAGCTGGCGATCGGCGCGGCCCTCGTCCTCGGCACGATCCAGGTCGCCGACGGGCATCTCTCCGCGGGCACCCTGGTCGCCTTCCTCTCCACCGCGCTCGCCCTGCGCTGGCCGGTGGAGTCGATCGGCTTCCTTCTGGCGATCACCCAGGACGCGTCGACCGCCACCCAGCGGTACTTCGAGGTGATCGACGTGGCCGAGGAGGCGGACGCCGCCGGTCCTGCCACGCTCGGCCCAGGCGGCGCCGGCACCGGCGACGGCCTGCGCTTCGAGGGCGTCGAGTTCCGGTATCCCGACGCCCCACCCGGCACCCCGCCCGTCCTCAACGGCATCGATCTGCACATCCGGCCGGGCGAGACGCTGGCCCTGGTGGGCTCCACCGGTTCGGGCAAGACCACGCTCACCGCGCTCGTACCGCGACTGCACGAGATCACCGGGGGCCGCATCACCCTCGACGGTCAGGACATCACCGCCCTGCCCCGCGAGCGGCTGCGCGAGCTGGTGTCGGTCGCCTTCGAGGAGCCCACCCTCTTCTCCGCGAGCGTCGCCGAGAACGTCCGGATGGGCGACGCGGGCGCCGACGAGGGCGCGCTGCTGCGCGCTCTGTCCACCGCCCAGGCCGACTTCGTGCACGAACTGCCGCACGGCCCGGACACCCAGGTCGGCGAGCAGGGGCTGAGCCTGTCCGGCGGGCAGCGCCAGCGACTCGCGCTGGCCCGCGCCGTCGTCGGGCAGCCGCGCTTCCTGGTGCTCGACGATCCGCTGTCCGCGCTGGACGTGCACACCGAGGCGCTGGTGGAGGCCGCTCTGCGCCGGGTGCTCGCGGAGACGACGGCCCTCGTCATCGCGCACCGGCCGTCCACCGTGCTGCTCGCCGACCGGGTGGCGCTGCTTTCGGACGGACGTATCGACGCGGTCGGCACCCACCACGAACTTCTGCAGTGCAACGCCGAGTACGCTTGGCTGATGTCCGGCGCCGAGGGGGACGGGACCCGATGACCACCACCGTCGACGGCCGGGAGGCCGCGGAACCGGACCCGGGCGAGGGACCCGGCTCAGGACCCGGAGCGGGCCCTGCGGCCGTACCGCAGCAGGCCGGTGACGACCCGTTCGACAAGGACGCGCTGCCCGCCCCGCCCGGCGCGACCGGCGCCCTGCTGCGCTCGCTCGTCGCGCCGCACCGGACGGCGGCGATCGTCTCCGCCGTGCTGATGCTGATCCAGCAGGCGGCGGTGCAGGCCGGGCCGCTGCTCGTCGCGTACGCCATCGACACCGGCGTCCCCGCCTTCCGCGACAACGACCGCGGCCCGCTGATCGCCGTGGCCGTCGGCTACCTCGCCAGTGCGCTGCTCTCCGGAGGCCTGCAGTACGCGTTCGTCCAGGTCTCCGCCCGCGTCAACCAGGGCGCCCTGCTGGACCTGCGGGGCCGGATCTTCCGCCACGCACAGGCACTGAGTGTGGACTTCCACGAGCGCTACACGTCGGGCCGGCTGATCTCCCGCTCCACCAGCGATGTGGAGTCGCTGCGCGAGCTGCTCAGCGACGGGCTCCAGGAGCTGATCGGCGTCGTGCTCTCCGCCGTCTACATCTGCGCGATGCTGCTCTGGCTCGATCCCGGGCTCGGCACGGTGGCCGTGCTGTCGTTCGGGCCGTTGTACCTGCTGATCCGGCGCTACCGGCAGCGGGTCACCGTCGTGTTCAGCCGGCGCTCCACCGCGGTCGCCGCCGTCATCGTGAAGTTCGCCGAGACGATGAACGGCATCCGGCCGGTGCGTGCCTTCCGCCGGGAGCGCGCCAACGACGCGGAGTTCGAGCGGCTCAACCACCACCACGAGCGCGTCAACGGGGACTCCATGCTGGAGATGGCCCGCTATGTGACCGGCTCGCGGATGGTCGCCAACACCGCCGTCGCCTGCATCGTGCTGTGGGGCGCCTACCGGGTCACCCAGGGCGGGCTCGAACTCGGGGTGCTGGCGGCGTCGGTGCTGTATCTGCGCAGGCTGTACGACCCGATCGACCGGCTGGGCATGTTCCTCAACTCGTACCAGTCGGCAGCAGCCTCACTGGAGAAGATCGCCGGACTGCTGGCCCAGGAGCCGACGGTCCCGGCGCCGGTGACCCCGCGTACGCTGCCCGCCCTCGCGTCCGAACACCCGGGCCGCGAGGTCGTGTTCGACGGCGTCCGGTTCGCGTACCGCACCGGCGGTGAGGTGCTGCCGCGCTTCGACCTCACCATCCCGGCGGGCCAGACCGTCGCGGTCGTCGGCTCGACCGGCGCGGGCAAGTCGACTCTCGCCAAGCTGCTGGCCCGGTTCTACGACCCGACCGAGGGCCAGGTCCGGCTCGACGGCGTCGACCTGGGCGATCTGGACGTGCCCGAACTGCGGCGCGGGGTCGTCATGGTGACGCAGGAGGCGTTCCTCTTCTCCGGGACGATCTCCGAGAACATCGCCATCGGCCGGCCCGAGGCCACCGCCGCCGAGATCGAGCGGGCGGCGAAGGCGATCGGCGCGCACGACTTCATCAGCGCGCTGCCGGAGGGGTACGACACGGATGTACGCAAGCGCGGCGGACGGATCTCCGCAGGCCAGCGGCAGCTGGTGGCGTTCGCCCGCGCGCTGCTCGCCGACCCGGCCGTACTGATCCTGGACGAGGCGACCAGCTCGCTGGACATTCCGGGCGAGCGGGCGGTGCAGCACGCCATGGACACGGTGCTGCACGGCCGTACCGCGGTGGTCATCGCCCACCGGCTCTCGACGGTGGAGATCGCCGACCGGGTCCTGGTGATGGAGGACGGCCGGATCGTCGAGGACGGCACCCCGGACTCACTCATCGGCGGAAGCGGACAGTTCGCGGGGCTGCACCGCGCCTGGCGGGAGAGCGTGGTGGGGTGACCCCGCTCGGCGCGGGGATCGGGGAATGCGGCCGACCCGGCCACACCTCCGTGATCCGCACAGGGCTGTGTCCGCCTGCTTCCAGTTCTCCCGCCCCGCCGATCACCGCGAACTGGGACAACCCACCTGAATTCCAGCGCCTCGGGATGCCCGACCCGGCGAAGAATGTTTCGTATCTATCCTTGCGCACTTCTCGCCGACCGTGCCAAAGTGCAGGCCTTCAGAGAAGTTCCGGCCGGAGAAGCCACGTACGCGAGGACGGTGTGGAATGCTCAACAGGAGGAACTACCTTTCCCTACTGGCTGCCGCCGGAGTCGGCGCGAAGATCGCCCTTAAGCCGACACCCTCGCTGGCTCAGCCGATTCCTCCGGAGGTCGGGGGTACGGATGACCAGACAGCCGGATTGTTCCGATCCATACGAGAACTCCATGGCTCTCTACGAGTTTTGACTCGGAAGTATGAGGGCACCACGCTGCGTCAGACCCAGAAGTTTGACGGCGACACGCTGATCGACGACCAGCAGCGGTGGCAGCTGGCATGGGAAACACGGCGCATACCCGGTCGTCAGGGATGGGACGTCACCTTGACGTGCACTTTGGAGCAGGGAGAAGCGGAGCAAACCGCAATCTCGATTGATTTCCCATTCAAGAAGTGGGAGACCGTGAACTACGTGATGATTCCCGGAATTGTCTACAATGGCAATCGTTACCGCGCCATCGGAAATGGATACAATCCAGACTATCCGGCCGACATGTACTACAATCCGCGGGCATCACTGGTGACATCGAATAACCCGCGACTCGCCTTGGACACCTCGGAGTCCTCACAGATCGAGCTGGAAACCTGCGCAACTGCTGCTCCGTCGATGAGCTTCTTCTCGCCCAGGTTCAAGAAAGGATGGATCGTCCTCACTGAGCAAGCCACACGACTGGGCAATAGTGGACTCTCCATCGAGGAGAGCGCGAGCAGGGAAAGCTGCGACTTTCGCATTTCGGCACCTGTCGTGCGTCGGCTCGCGGCCGGTTTCGGCGACTTTCGACCGAGCGGGGACAGTGCGCCGAACTGGTCTGCCGGCGACGCGGTGTCGATTCGCTTCCAGGTTTTCACTTTCGATGCTGACGGAATTCCGGCTCTCCTGCAAGAATTCATGGACGTACGGAAGTCACTGACGGGGGCCACGGTGCCCCGCAACCTGCTCCCAATGAGCAAGCTGGCGGAGCTCGGTACCGACATCTGCCGCGCAAACTTCACCGAGACCAAGGCCGGCAAGTACTACCTCCCGGAAAACTCGAAGGACTTCCAGCTGGGCTGGGTAAGCGGCATGATAAACACCTACCCCATGCTGGCCCTGAATGACGATACAGAACGCAGTAGAGTCGCCGAGGAACTCGACTTCATCTGTTCTCGTATGCAAGGGCGAAGCGGATTCTTCTTCGGCTACATCAGCTCGGACGGCGAAATCCGCTCAGAGAAGTCCCACCCCGATTTTCCGGCAGTACAGGCCATGGTGCGCAAGAACGGGGACGTCCTCTTCTGGCTTATCAAACATTTGATGATCTTGAGGGTGCAGGGACACGGCGAAACCGTCAAGGAGACCTGGGAATCAGCCGCGCGCGATCTGGCCGCGGCCTTCACCCGCACCTGGCGGGAGTGCGGTGAATTCGGTCAGTACATCGTTCCCGAAACGGGCGGGATTGCCGTCTACAACTCGACCGCAGGAGCCATAGCTCCGGCGGGACTCGCCCTGGCGGCAGAATACTTCCGTCGTCCGGACTGGTTGGCCGTGGCCGAGGAAAGCGCCGAATTCTATTACGAGCGCGACGTCAAGTCCCGCGGATTCACCGGCGGCGCATGCGCGGATATCTCACAGGATGCAGATTCCGAAACGTCGTTCGGTCTCCTGGAGACCTTCATGGCGCTTTACCAGTACACGGGCAAGAGCGCCTGGCTGGACCGCGCGAAGGTTCAAGCCGCACTGTGCTCGTCCTGGACGCTTGCGTACGATCCGCTGTTCCCGGCAGGCAGCGATATTGCGCGACTGGGCGGCAGGATGGCCGGCGCCGTTTGGGCAAGTAGTCAGAACAAGCATGCTGCGCCAGGCGTCTGCACCTCCTCCGCCGATCACCTGTTCAAGCTGTATCGAGCAACCGGGCAGAAAAAGTACGCAGAACTCATCAGGGATATCCAGCATGCTCATGCCGAGGCCGTCAATATGCCGGGGCACATTACAACCGACAACTTGATCGGTTCGAGCATGGAACGGATCCAGCCCAGCGACGCCGAGGGCAAGGACAGTATCGGCGAATTCATCCGGACGAGAAACTCCTGGACCGAGACCGACGGCATCTTGATGGCACTCGAACTTCCCGGCATCTACGTCCGGCCCGGGGAAGACGTCCTCTTCACCTTTGACCATGTCGGGGTTGAACGTATCCACGGGAACGGCCGATCCACAGTGCTCCGCCTGACGAACGAAACGCCCTATGCGGCACAGGTGTCGGTGCTGGCGGAAACGGCCCGCCAATCGGCCCGCCCCCTTGGATATACGGCGTTCCTCGGTTGGCCACGAGTCGAAGTTCCGGCCGGCGGGGAGGCTACTGTGAGTGTCACAAGCAATGGCAAGGTCACACGGCACGCCTGATCGGGAGCGGGGCACGTGTCCTCGCCCGGCGGGAAGGCTGTCCGGCGGGTGCTGGGCTCGCGGACGCTCACCTTTTGGTTGCGGGCATCGCGACCCGGGCAGCGGGCCGGAGACCCACCGGCTCACTGCCCGTGTTGCGGAACCGGCGCGGCACCTCTCATACGGGGCAGCACATCCGGGTCCTCAGGTCCTCAG
Source organism: Streptomyces sp. NBC_00440 (assembly GCF_036014215.1). NCBI lineage: Bacteria > Bacillati > Actinomycetota > Actinomycetes > Kitasatosporales > Streptomycetaceae > Streptomyces > Streptomyces sp. NBC_00440. The sequence goes on along the minus strand of NZ_CP107921.1, from coordinate 5,886,726 downwards.
GTCCTCGGCTGGAGCTTGACCAGCGGGTAGTACGGCCGGGCCGCTTCGATCGCGTCCGCGAAGGAGCCGAACCCACGGTCGAGCGCGTGGAATTCGGCTTCGGCGGGCGCGCCGCCCCACTGCTGGACGAGCAGTTCGGCGATCCGCTCGGGCGAGATCCGGTCCACCGTGAAGTCCGGCCTTTCCGCGGTCAGTTCGTCGGTGAAGCGGCGGCAGGCGGCGGCTGTGCGGGCCGCCCGGGCGAATTCCTCGGTGGGTTCCAGATCGTCGAGGAACACCGATTCCCGGCCGGTCCCGGGCTCGGTCTCGAAGCTGCGAGACAGGAACAGGCGCAGCTGGCGCCGCCGGTCGCCGCAGGCCACCTCCTCGTCGGTGAGCCACGGGCGCAGGAAGTCGAAGCCGTCCGGGTGCTCATCCGGATCCGGGTACACCCCGCGATGCACCCCGTGCCTGATCGCGGCGTCGCCCCCGGTCTGCCGGGGACCACAGGATGCGGCGCATTCGCGTGCCAGCAACGCCAGGACCAGGTCGCGGCGGAGCGCCGGGAATCCGGGCGAGAACAGTTGCAGCACCCGTAGCGCTGTCAGACTGCCGGGATGGTCCGGGCGCTCGCCGGGCGGCCGCCTGGCCCGGTCCTCCCAGTCGGCCAGGAACACGGTGCGGGGCACCGGATCGCCGGTACGGTCACCAACCGCGCCGTCGGCACTGTCGCCGCTCCGGCCGTCGGCACACAGCGCCTCGACCAGGGCGAGCGCGTCAGCGCGTTTCACGTCGCGGCGGTTGCGCGCGCAATGGCGGCCGAGTGCGGCCAGTTCCCCGGGATCGAGGCCGCTCGTACCGGCCAGCTCGGGAAACCGCTGATAGGAGCGGAGTGCATACGGGACCGACCGCAGCGCGGCGATGATCCGCTCGGCGGCTTCCGGCGCGCACACTCCGTCCCGTACCGCCGCCGCCAGACAGGCTCGGATGTTGACCAAGGGCTCGGACATCGCGCGGTAGCCGCTTTCGGGCGGGCCGTGCAGCAGGGCGACCTCGTCGTCGGCGTCGAGCCGCCCGCAGCGGTAGTCCTCATAGATCTGCCCGACCCCGCGCATCCCGAAGGTGTCGAGTTCGGCGGCGCGCAGGGCTCCCGTGCTGGCCGCGCCGAGCACCGTGACCCCGCGGTCGAGCAGGGCCAGGATCTCCTTGTGCGGCACCGCCCGGACCTGATGGAAGTAGCCGTCGACGATGCCGACGGTGTCGCCCGCGGTGAGCGGGAGGGCGAGCAGGTCACCGGCGGCGACCGGCGGCCGGACAACGATGCCCGGCGGTGGCACGAACCCGGGTGCCGAAGGTCCGATGAACAGGTGGCGCGTGGTCACGGGCGGCCTCACAGAGCGGCGGGCATCGTCAGCCCGGGGCAGATCACGTGCACGACCGGGACGCCGAGTTCGGGACGGGTGTGGTCGACCACCAGCGGGCTGCGGCCGGTGACGGCGACGATCCGGCCGGCGAGCAGGGCGGCCTCGGCCCGGTGGCCGGGCACCCGCACCGAATCGACGGCGTCGAACCCGGCGTTCGGCCGGTCGTCGGGCGGCGCCGGCGCCGCCGGACCGGCCATGGTCCGGCGCAACCGCGCGTAGAGGCGGTCGTCCAGGTCGTCGCGGGCGCCGGCGATCACCGACACCCGGACCTGGGCGGCTTCGGTGAGCGCCCGGCACAGCGCGACCTGTGCGTCGAGGTGGCAGCCGTAGCCGTAGACCGGCAGCGGGAATCCGTCGCTCACGATGGCCACACTGAAGCAGGGCAGGTTCAGCGGGGTGGCCAGCACGCCGATCCCGACCCGCACCCCGGCCGCCCGGTACCGTTCGAGCAGCCCGGCCGCCGGTCCCGCGACCGTGGCCGGGTCGATGGCGAACGCGGGCCCGGCGGGAGTGTTGCGGTGGATCGCATCGCGTTCGATCACCTCGTACAGGCCGTGCACGATCGCCTCGTAGCGGTTGTTCCCGGCGGCCAGGCCGTTGCTGGTGGGGGCGAACAGCGGCGGGCGCCAGCGCGGGCGGACCCGGCGGTCCAGGCTCAGACACTCCAGCGGCACCAGTGTCCGGCCGCCGTCGTCGAGGCGTACCGCGGCACGCCAGTCGAGCCGGGTGGCTGGGTTGAGGCAGTGCCGGGGGCGCAGGGTGAGTTCGTCGAGCCGGTAGCCGAGGCCGGGTTCCACATCCCCGGCGGTACCGGTGTGGTCGGGCCGGGTGTCCAGGTGCGCGCCGTGCAGGCGTTCGATCGCCTCCATGGCCGCCGACACCTTCGCGGAGATGTGGTCAAGGCCCTTGCCCTGATACACCGACAGGTAGCGGTTGGCCGGGCTGATGGCCTGGTAGACCGGGATGCCGATGTCGTCCAGCCAGGTCACATCGGCGATCCGGCTGACACCGGCGGCCGGCAGCAGCGGGGCGATACGGTCCCAGGTCTGGGCCGGCGGGCACGCACGGTGCGTGCCGGTGAAGTACGCCTTGCCGCCGTCTTCGTCATCGCCGTCGAAAGCGGTCCGGGTGACCACACCGGCGGTTGGACCGTCGGTAGTCGCAGAGTCGGCGGCGGTGGCCGCCCGGACGGCCGCGGCTGCCGAATCGGCGGTCGCGCTCATCGAGTTGCCGGCCGCTGATCGGCGGACGGTCGCGGGGCGGGCGGGGCCTGCTCGGGCGCGGGGTGGCCGAGGGTCAGGCTGAGCAGGTGACGGCGGCCGGGGCCGCCGGCGGCGAAGGCCGCGGTGGACAAGTGCTGGGCGCGGCCACGCAGACATCCGCCGAACCCGCGAGCGATCGCCAACAGCCAGCAGCTGTGGGCCAGTTCGGCGGACCGTACCAGCAGATCGGAGTATCCGGCGACGCCCGCGCGGCGTACCGCGGCCCGCACATCGCCGCCGAACGACAGCACCACGGGGGCGTCGTCGAAGTACGCCGCCGGATCGGGCAGCTCCGGCGCACCGGCCACGCCGGTGTGGCTGCCGTCGGGGGCGACCTCGTACCACCCGCCGGCCAGCCCGTGTACGCGATGGGCCTGCGTCAGCACCGTCAGGTCCGCGGGCGGCCTGGCGGGCCACCGGTCGCGCTCGGCGGCCAGAGCGGTGGCCAGCAGCTCGGACAGGTCGCCGGCGCCGATCGGCCGGTCCGCGAAGGACCGCACCGACCGCCGGGCCGACAGCACCTCCCACAGCGAACCCTCCGGCAGCGGCACCGCCCGGCCGGCCGGACCGGTCACCGGCACCGGCCGGGCGGCGGCGAGTCGCGTGGCGAACTCGTCCATCACGTCACGCTGGTCCAGCAGCGGCATCGCCGGTGTCCTTCCCGTAGAGTCCGATGATTCCCATCGCCAGCTGATCGCCGGGGTTGAGGTCCAGCTGTCCGGCGAGGCCGCCGGTGTCGCCGGACACCAGCTCGGCTTCCAGACCGAGTTCGGCCGCGACCAGCGCGCACTGGGCCAGGGCGCAACCGGCGTCGAGGTGGGCCAGCCGGAAGGCGAAGTCGCCGTACTTGCCGCGCAGCCGGTACACCGCACCGGTGACCACCACCGCCGCCCGCAGCTGCCGTCCGGCCAGACCGGTGCCGCCCAGCAGCTCGGACAGGGACGGTTTGTCGGCGCGAACCGCGATCAGGGTGCCGGCGTCGGCGTCGTATTTGAAGGCGGTGCCCGGCAGTCCCGGCCAGTTCTCGTCGGTGAGCAGGAAGAGCTGGACGGAGCCGCGGTTGCCGCCGCTGGGGCACCACCGCGACGGAAGACTGCCGGGTGCCCCGGTGGTTTCGCGGGGGCCCGCAGTGCGGGACAGCAGCAGGCTGACCGCCTGTTCGTCCAGCAGCCCCGGTGTGCAGGCCGTGCTGTCCGGGGTGGCGAGCCGGCGCCGCGGGCTGGTCGTGAGATCGAGGACGTCGAGCGGGTCGGGCCAGGCCGGGGCTGCGCTGTCGCCCTGGAAGACTTCGTCCGGTGGGCTCTGCAACAGCCATTCGACCGTGTCGAGTTCCTGCTCCGCGCCGGTGCCGATGGGCCCGCACGCACGGCAGCCGGGCTCCGGGGCGACCGTCCAGCGCCGACTGGTGTGATCCGGCAGCGTCAGGCGCCACAGGTCCCGGCGCGGCACCGGATGGGCGGTGCCGGCCAGCACAGCGGTGATCTGGGCGGCGACCAGCCCGGCGAACAGATCGGCAACCGCACCTGGCAGCTCACCGGACGCGTCGCCGGACGGCGTGCTGCCCTCCGGCAACTCCTCCTCCGGCAACTCCTCCTCCGGGAAGGCGCGTTCGTGGCCGGTCCGCAGGCAGTCCGGGCACGCGGTGTGGCCGGGGTGGAAGCGTGGTCCGATCTCGATCGCCGCGATACGGCCGGCCGTACGCCGCACGCTGCACCGCAAGACCTCGCAACCTTCCGCGACACCGATCCGGTACGCCTCACCGACCCGGTCCGCATCGCCGATCCGGTCCGCGACACCGGCCCCGTACGCCTCACCGACTCGGTCCGTCCCGTCGTCGCAGACCACGAGCAGGTTCGCCGGGCCGACCGGTACCGGGGTGCCCTGCGCCACGGTCGTGATCCCACCCACGCCACAGACCCGCAGGTCGTCGGCGATACGCCCGGTCACCACGGCCGGTCCGGTCAGCACGACCCGGCTCATGGCCAGCCGGACCAGCGCGTTCCCCGACCCGCCGTCGGCGGCGGCCACCGGTCCGGTGCGGGACAGATAGTCGGCGACCGTCTCCTCCGCCGTCACCACGCCGGACGGTACGGGTTCGAGCAGTCCGCGGTCGGTCAGCAGCTCCAGGACCGAGGTGAGCTGGGCGGCGTCGAGGCCGAGTTCGCCGGCGATGCCGGCCAGGTCGCGGTCGCCGTCGAGCAGAGTGAACAGCCTCGGCAGCACGTCCGTGGCCGACGCACCGCCGAACAAGTGCCGTCGGCCCACCCCCTCCACGACCAGCCCGCGCTCGGTCGGGACGACCGTGAGCCCGCGACGCAGACGCACGTTGCCGACCCGATGGAGATCCCGCGTGGTCGACGGTGCGCTCATGCCGGAACCCCGTACGGTGTCGTGCCGCCGGCCGGGCGGAGCAGTTCGGCCAGTGCTCCGGTGCGGTCGAGGCCGGGTACGGATTCGGGGGCGCAGCGGGGGCAGCCGTGGCAGTGCAGGACCCGGTGGGAGTCGAGGTTTCCGCTGCGCACACTGAGCGCGACCACTGTTCCGGGGTCGGGCGGCTGGTGCAGCAGGCCGTGTGCCACGCCCGCCGCCGCCCGGGCGTGCTGCGGCAGGAATCCGCGTGGTCCGCACGCGGGGTCGTCCGCGCAGGCCGCCCGGACTGCGGCGGTGATCGCGGACTGGTCGTCGTGCTGGACCCGCCTCGCCAGATAGCAGTCGAAGCAGGGCCCGGCGCCCGGCACCACCCATGGGCCGAGCCGGACGGTCAGGTCCTCGTCGACCACCGGCAGCCACGGCACCCCGTGCTGCCAGGCCGCACGGTCAGCGCTGCGGCACACCTCCGGCATCGGATGCGGAGCAGCCACGACGACCGCGGCCGGCCGGCGGGCGAAGGAGCCCGCCAGGTCGTCCGGACCGATGCGGTACGCGCCGACGATGCCGTCGCACAGCAGCTCGGCCACCCGGGATCCGAAGGCGCCGAGGCCGAGGACCGGCACGGTGCCGGTCACGCGAACGGTTGCGGCCATGGGTTGAGCTCCTCCTCGGAGTGGACGGGGAAGCCCATCGCGGCCGGTGCCCGGTAGAGCCGGGGATGGGCGCGGAACTGGGCCAGCGGCAGCAGCGACATCGGCTGCAGGTCGGGAATGACGACATTGACCGCGGTCAGGCCGACCGAGCGGAGTTCGGCATGGCTGCGGTCGACTGCCAGCACCGGCATGTCGAGTGCCGACAGCCGCTCCAGCAGGGTGTCCAGTGCGGCCTGCGGTGGCGTCGGCAGAGCGGGCGGCGGACGGCGTGGCCCGGCGGCGCTCCCCCGGTGCAGGAAAGCGAATGCTTCGGACCGCTCCGGCACGGCCATGTAGCGGGCGCCGTCGGCGATGTCGGTGAACTCCTCGAAGGACTCCGGCGCACCGGGGCCGGCGTAGACCAGATCACGGATGCTGAGTGTCTCGGCCAGTGCCTTCTCCGCCGCTGCGGACAGGGTGCGGTCGGCCGCACACCCCACCACGTGCCGCGCCCGCGGGTCGTGCTCGGCGATCTGCAGGCAGTACACGGTCGGCACCCCGAGATCGGTGGTCGCGTCGAGCAGCAGGGTGTGCACGAAGTGCCGCTGTGCGGCGGCCAGCAGTCGGTCCAGCATCGGTGAGTGCGCCTCGGCCGGGATCGGCCGCAACGGCATCCGCTGCAGCCAGGTGAGCGCGATCGCGTCGCGTTCGATCACCTCAAGGATGGCGCGGACCACGGCCTCCACCGGATCGGTATGGACGGCGAAGCCGGTGGACAGCTGGTACCAGAACCGTTCCGCCGGTCTCGCGGGGTGCAGGCGGTACGTCGACATCACCGCCGGCATCCATGTCCGTTCCCGCGACACCAGATCCAGGCCCTGGATCCAGCGCACCGGTGCGTCGGCGTCGAACGGGGTGACCGGGCAGGCCGGATGGGCCAGTTCGGCCGCCGAACAACGCGGCAGCCGGGTGGTGTCGAGGACAGGTCCGTCGAGTTCGGCGGCCGTCGCCCACCGGTGTCCGGCCGTGGGCGGCTCGTAGGCCGAATAGCGTTCGGCGGCTTCGGCGATGGCGATCATGCGGGCGTGCGCCGGGTCGTCGAACGCGCGGCCGCAGCCGGTGCTGGGGGAACGGCCGACGCCCAGGCCGGGGCATCCGCTGCCGCCGTCGGCCAGGGAGACGGTCATGCCGGCCAGCCAGCCCTCGGCACGGTTCGCACCGGTGGCCTGAACAACGCCGTAAGGCGACACCAGGTCGTCGAAGCTGTCTGTGGCGCTTACGGCGAGACCTCACTTTGTCTGTGTGCTGGGCGGTGGAGGCAGAGGCAGCTCTGCCTCCACCGTTCCGGCCCGGGTGCGCGCGGCACCGGGCAGGCCGACGGGACGAACGTCAGGTGCAGCAGCCGGCGCAGCCGCCACAACAGCCGCAGCCACCACCGCACTGGCAGTCGGCGGCATAGACGTTGTCCGAGACCAGATCTGCGGACAACTCGTCCCAGGCCTTGGGCGTCACATCGATGACGTCCAGGTCCAGATTCACCACAGGATTCATGAAGTTCTCCCCTTCCTTCGAAGTGCGGCGGACCGAACTCCACCGCGGGCAAGCCTGTCCCCCAGTCTGATGCTGGTACGGGCCCGCCGGTTTCACGATCCCGTGAACTGACCGAAACCAGCGTGGACTTGGTGACGGAGGGAATCGGTGCCGCTGTGGCGCTCCGTCCGGCCGAAGAAGGCGCCGACACCGTCCTGACCTCGTCAACAACGCCGGAACCCCCGACTCCTGCTCAGCCACCTCCGGCCGCCCCCACGACCGGTCGCCCGGACGGCAGCCCCCACTCGCTCCAGGAACCGTCGTACACGGACAGGTCGCGGTATCCGGCGAGTTCGGCCCCCAGGGCCAGGACGCAGGCGGTGACACCCGATCCGCAGCTGAGGATCAGCCGCTCACGTCCGCCCGCGGCCTCGGCGAAAGCGGTACGCAGTCCGGACTCCGGGAACATCCGGCCGCCGTGCTGGATCTCCCCGAAGGGCAGGTTCGCCGCTCCCGGCATATGGCCGCCACGCAGCCCCGGACGGGGTTCGGCGGCCTCGCCGGAGAACCGGTCACGGGCGCGGGCATCGAGGACGGCCGCGGCCGGGTCGGCGAGGGCCGCGGTGACCTCGGCGCTGCCGGCGAACAGGCCCGGACGGGGCCGGGCGATGAAGTCGCCGAGGCGGCACACGGGTTCGGGTCCGCCGCTCACCACCGGCAGCCCTGCCGCCGTCCAGGCGGGCAGCCCGCCGTCGAGTACGGCGGCCCGGTCGAAGCCCATCGCCCGGAGCATCCACCAGGCCCTTGCGCTGGAGTAGATGCCCACGGCGTCGTACACCACGACGGTGTCGGTGTCGTTCACGCCCAGGGCGCGCAGCTCGTCGGTGCAGTGGGAGGCGCCCGGCATGGTGTGCGGCAGCGGGCTCGCGTGGTCGGACAGCGCCCCGTCGATGTCGAAGATCCGGGCGCCCGGGATTGCCGTCCGGTCCTCCCGTACGTGGGACGAGCCCGGTGCGACGGCCCGGTGCGCGCCCACCGATGCGTCGAGGATCACCAGTCCCGGCCCACCGAGCCGGGGCGCGAGCCACTCGACACCGACCAAGGGGCCGGGCAGCGCACCGGCCGACGGCCCGGCCGGAGGACCACCCCCCGTACCACCCGGCGTACCAACCCCCGTACCAACCGGCGCCGGAGCCTCCCCCGGCGAGTTCCCCGCGCTCATCCGGTACCTCCCGTGGATCAGTCAGGACCCGTGCGCCCTGCTCAGGAGCCAGGCTGCCATCCAGCGTGCGCGGGCGCCCACTTGGCCTCTCCAGCAAACATTCCGTATAGCGAACACGACCATGTGGACAACGGACGATTTCCAGCCAACCTTTTGACGCGGTCCTGACACAGGGTCCTCACAGATGTCACTCTCTCCCCGTTCTGCGCACTGCTTGCTCGTCAGGGCGGCTCACCAGGTCGCTCTGTCCACCCTTGCAGAAGGAGTCCGCGTGAGACCCACGCACCGTCGTGCCACCGCCACCGGCGCACTCGTCGCCGCTGCGGCACTGCTCGCCGTAGGAGTACAGGCCGGCACAGCCTCCGCATCACCCGGGAACACCGCCGCTTCCACCGCGGTCACCGGCAAGTCCGCCCCCGGCGCCGCCCCGGCAGCCCTCTCGCCCTCCCAGCGGGCCGAGTTGCTGCGTCAGGCGAACGCCACCAAGGCGGACACCGCCCGGAGTCTCGGTCTCGGAGCACATGAACAGCTCCAGGTCCACGACGTCACCAAGGACCGTGACGGCACCACGCACACCCGGTACGAGCGCACCTACGACGGGCTTCCCGTCCTCGGCGGCGACCTCGTCGTCGACACCTCGAAGGCGGGAGCGACCGAGGGCGTCACCAAGGCGTCCCGCGCGGAACTGAAGAACGTGCACACCAGCGCGGCCGTCGCACCGGCCACCGCGGAGAAGTCGGCGGTGAAGGCCGCTGCCGCGCAGGGGTCGGCGAAGACCTCGGCCGACCGGGCGCCCCGCAGGGTGGTCTGGCTGGCGCAGGGCAAGCCGACGCTGGCCTACGAGACGGTCGTGGGCGGCTTCCAGGACGACGGCACGCCGAGCGAGCTGCATGTCATCACCGACGCCACCACCGGCAAGAAGCTCTTCGAGCGCCAGGCCGTCGAGACCGGCGTCGGCAACACCGAGTACAGCGGCAAGGTCACCCTCGGCACGACCCAGTCGGGGTCGAACTACACCCTGAACGACGGCGCCCGCGGCGGCCACATGACGTACAACCTGAACCACGGGTCCTCGGGCAAGGGCACCCTGTACTCCAACACCACGGACACCTGGGGCAACGGCCTGGCCTCCAACTCGGAGACCGCGGCAGCCGACGCCCACTACGGGGCCGCCGAGACCTGGGACTTCTACAAGAACGTCTTCGGCCGGACCGGGATAGCGGGCAACGGCGTCGCCGCCTACTCCCGTGTCCACTACGGCAACGCGTACGTCAACGCCTTCTGGGACGACAGCTGCTTCTGCATGACGTACGGCGACGGTGAGGGCAACGCCGACCCGCTGACCGCCATCGACGTCGCCGGCCACGAGATGTCCCACGGCGTCACCGCGGCCACCGCCGGGCTCAACTACAGCGGTGAGTCCGGCGGGCTGAACGAGGCCACGTCCGACATCTTCGGTACGTCGGTCGAGTTCTACGCCAACAACGCGTCGGACCCCGGTGACTACCTCATCGGCGAGAAGATCAACATCAACGGCGACGGCACCCCGCTGCGCTACATGGACAAGCCCAGCAAGGACGGCGCATCGGCCGACAACTGGTCGTCCAGCCTCGGCGGACTCGACGTGCACTACTCGTCGGGCCCGGCCAACCACTTCTTCTACCTGCTCAGCGAGGGCAGCGGCAAGAAGACCATCAACGGTGTCAACTACGACTCGCCCACGTCCGACGGTCTGCCCGTCACCGGCATCGGCCGGGACAAGGCCCAGCTGATCTGGTACAAGGCGCTCACCGAGAAGTTCACGTCGACGACCAACTACGCGGCGGCCCGCACCGGGACGCTGGCGGTCGCGAGTGAGCTGTACGGCGCGACCAGTGCCGAGTACAAGTCGGTCGCGGACGCCTGGGCCGCCATCAACGTCGGCAGCAGGCCCGGCGGCGGCGACCCGGGCACGGGCACCGTCTTCCAGTCCACCACCAAGGTCGCCATCCCCGACGGCGGTTCGGCGATCACCTCGCCGATCGCGGTCACGGGCGTGACGGGCAAGGCTCCGGCCACGCTCAAGGTGGACGTCAACATCAGCCACACCTGGCGCGGCGACCTGGTCATCGACCTGGTCGGCCCGAGCGGGAAGACGTACCGGCTGAAGAACTCCAGCTCGTCCGACTCGGCGGACGACGTGGTGGCCTCGTACACGGTCAACGCGTCCACCGAGACGGCCAACGGCACCTGGAAGCTGAAGGTCCAGGATGTCGCCCGGCAGGACACCGGAACGCTGAACAGCTGGAAACTGACCTTCTGATTTCCAGCCACAAAGCCGCCCGGCCGCACTAATGTTCCACCGAACGGCGTTTCGCAGAAACATCGTTCGACTGAATGGCTGTTCAACAGGACAGTGCTGCCCGGGGGACCCCAACCTCCCCCGGGCGGCGCCACCACCCGCACGTCACCCGCATCTTTCCAACCCCCCACCTCTGAAAGGGAAAATCGAGTGACCTCTCACATATCGCGTTCCCAGCGCATCGCCGGTTCGATCGCCGTCGCGGCGCTGCTGGCCACCGGCCTCACCACCCTCTCCACGGCCTCCGCGGGCGCGGCGCCCACGCCGGCCGCCATGGGCGGGCAGGCCCTGGCCCTCTCCACCACCCAGCACGCCGCGCTGATGCGCACGGCGGCGGCCAACACCGCGAGCACCGCGGGGAAGCTCGGCCTCGGCAGCCAGGAGAAGCTCGTCGTCCGGGACGTCATCAAGGACGCCAACGGCACGACGCACACGCGGTACGAGCGCACCTACGCCGGGCTCCCGGTCCTCGGCGGCGACCTCGTCGTCCACACGCCGAAGTCCGGTGCCACCACGGTCACCAAGGCGACCAAGGCCACCATCAAGGTCGCCGGCACCACCGCGGCCGTGAAGCCGGCCGCCGCCCAGCAGAAGGCGCTCGGCGCCGCCAAGTCGGCGGGCACCGCGAAGACTTCGGCCGACAAGGCCCCGCGCAAGGTCATCTGGGCGGCCACCGGCAAGCCCACCCTGGCCTACGAGACCGTGGTCGGCGGCTTCCAGGACGACGGCACCCCCAGCCAGCTGCACGTCGTCACCGACGCCGCCACCGGCAAGAAGCTCTCGCAGTGGCAGGCAGTCGAGACCGGCACCGGCACCAGCGAGTACAGCGGCAAGGTCACCCTGGGCACCACCAAGTCGGGGTCGAACTACACGCTGAACGACGGCGCCCGCGGCGGCCACCAGACGTACAACCTGAACCACGCGACGGACGGCAAGGGCACCCTGTTCAGCAACACCACCGACACCTGGGGCGACGGCACCGCCAAGAACCCGGAGACGGCGGGGGTGGACGCGCACTACGGTGCGGCCGAGACCTGGGACTTCTACAAGGACGTCCTCAAGCGCAACGGCATCGCCGGTGACGGCAAGGCGTCCTACAGCCGGGTGCACTACGGCGACTCGTACGTCAACGCCTTCTGGGACGACAGCTGCTTCTGCATGACGTACGGCGACGGCGAGGGCAACGCCGACCCGCTGACCGCCATCGACGTCGCAGGACACGAGATGTCCCACGGCCTCACGGCGGCGACCGCCAACCTGGACTACACGGGTGAGTCCGGCGGGCTCAACGAGGCGACGTCGGACATGTTCGGTACCTCGGTCGAGTTCTACGCCAACAACGCGTCGGACCCGGGCGACTACCTCATCGGCGAGAAGATCAACATCAACGGCGACGGCACCCCGCTGCGCTACATGGACAAGCCCAGCAAGGACGGCGCATCGGCCGACAACTGGTCGTCCAGCCTCGGCGACCTCGACGTGCACTACTCGTCGGGCCCGGCCAACCACTTCTTCTACCTGCTCAGCGAGGGCAGCGGCAAGAAGACCATCAACGGCGTCGACTACGACTCGCCCACCTCGGACGGCTCCACGGTCACCGGCATCGGCCGGGACAAGGCCATCCAGATCTGGTACAAGGCGCTGACGACGTACATGACCTCGACGACCGACTACGCGGCGGCCCGCACGGCGACGCTCAAGGCGGCGAGTGACCTGTACGGCGCGGACAGCGCCGAGTACAAGGCGGTCGGCTCGGCCTGGACCGGCATCAACGTGAAGTAACAGCAAGGTCGTTGCCCGACCGGTACGACCGCGAAGGCCCCGTCCCCCACCGCACTCCGGTGGGCGGCGGGGCCTTCCGCCGGCCGGCCGGCCGGTCAGCCTCCTAGGCTGCTGCCATGACGGAACCACGACTACGGGTACGCGTCCTGCTCGCCGACGACGAGGCGCTGATCCGCGCGGGGATCCGGGCCGTCCTGGCCGCCGACCCCTCCATCGAGGTCGTCGCGGAGGCGGCCGACGGACATGAAGCAGTCGAACTTGCCCTGAAACACCGGCCGGACGTCGCGCTGCTCGACATCCGGATGCCGCGCCTCGACGGGCTGCGCGCTGCCCGGGAACTGCGGACGGCGGCACCCGACACCGCCCTCGTCATGCTCACCACCTTCTCCGAGGACGAGTACATCGTGCGGGCCCTCGACAGCGGAGTCAGCGGCTTTCTGCTGAAGTCCGGCGATCCCCGGGAACTGATCGCGGGGGTCCAGGCCGTCGCCGGGGGCGCCGCCTTCCTCTCCCCCGAGGTGGCCCGGCGCGTCCTCACCCACCTCGGCACCGGACGGCTCTCCCGCGCGGCGCAGGCCCGCACCCGGCTGGACCCGCTCACCGACCGCGAACGCGAGGTGGTGGCACAGGTCGGCGCGGGGCTCTCCAACGCGGAGATCGCAGCGGAACTCCACGTCGTCGAGGGCACCGTCAAGGCCCATGTCAGTTCCGTACTCGCCCGCCTGGAACTCAGGAACCGCGTCCAACTGGCCATCCTGGCCTACGAGGCCGGACTGGTCACCGGCTCCGGCTGACCTGCCCGATCCGCAGCCCCGGCAGCCCGCGCACCTCGCCGATCCCCCACACCCGTGCGAGCGTCACGAACACCAGCAGCATGGCTCCGCCACCCGCGGCCAGAGGGAGCGCCGCCGCCCCGGCGGGCGGGCCGGGCGGTACCGGGCAGAGCGCTGCCACCACCCACCCGATGACACCGGCCGCGGTCGCCGCCACGACCAGCTTCCCGTAGGTGCGGGCGACCCTGCCGGTGGCCGGCGGGCCACCACCGAGTCTCCGGCGCAGCAGCCGCGCGGTGACCAGCAGCCCCGCCGCGTAGGCGACCCCGTAGGCGGCGGCCATCCCGATGACCGCCCACCGTGCGGGCAGCAGGAGATGGCAGCCGGTGGCCAGCGCGACCTGGACCGCGCCGATCCACAGTGCCGTCAGGAACGGAGTGCGGGTGTCCCCGAAGGCGTAGAAGCCGCGCAGCAGCACATACTGCGCGGAGAACGGAATCAGTCCGGGCCCGAACGCCTGGAGCATCTGCCCCAGCGGCCGGGTGGCGGCGGCGTCGGCGGCGCCGTGTGCGAACAGCAGTTGTGCGAGCTGTGGGCCGAGCGCGAGAAAGAGGAAGGCAGCCGGGACGGTGACGGCGCCGCTGGTCCGCAGGGCGTGGGAGAGGTCGCGGCGCACATCCTCGCCGCGGTGCTCGGCGACGGCCCGGCTCATCCGCGGCAGCAACGCGGTGACCAGCGTGACCGTGACGACGGACTGCGGCAGCGACCAGATGGTCTGCGCGTATGTGTACGCGGTGAAGCCCACTCCGGCCCGGGGCAGCTCCCGGTCGGCTGCGGTGGCGTAGCGGGTCACCACCGTGGCCGCCGCCAGATTGGCCAGGACGAACAACAGCGTCCAGCGGGCCGCTCCGAGGCTCGCCCCCATCCCGGTCCCGCGCCAGTCGAAGCGCGGCCGGAAGCGGAATCCGGCGGCGCGGACGAACGGGACCAGCGCGATCGCCTGGACGGCGAGGGCCACGGTGGTACCGGCGCCCAGCAGGGTCACCTGCGCCCGGCCGATGTCGTGCACCCCGTCCGCCGCCGTCATGACGCCGGCGTACCAGCCGAACACCGCGATCAGCAGGACGTTGTTGAGCACCGGCGTCCACATCATCGCGCCGAACCTGCCCCGGGCGCCGAGTACTTGGCCGAGGATGCCGTACATCCCGTAGAAGAAGATCTGCGGCAGCAGGAACCGTGCGAAGACCACGGTCAGTTCGAAAGCGGCGTGGTTGCCGGGCGTGTCCCTCTGGTACACACCGATGATCTGCGGCGCGGCCCACACGGCGAGCAGGGAGCCGGCCCCCAGCACGGTCAGCGTGAGCGTCACCAGCCGCTGTTCGAAGGCGCGTCCGCCGTCCGGCTGCTCGATCCGGGCGCGGACCAGCTGCGGCACCAGGACCGAGTTGAGCGCCCCGCCGATGATGAGGAAGTACAGACTCGCCGGGACGGTGTTGGCCTGGTTGTACGTGGTGGCGAGGAGTCCCGTACCGAGCGCCCCGGCCTGGAGCACCTGTCTGATCAGGCCGGTGGCCCGGGACACCACGGTCCCCACCGCCATCAGCAGCGCGGGGCGCAGCAGCGCGCGTCGGGCCGGGCCCGGTCTCCTGGCTGCGGCGTGCCGGCCCCGGGCTGCCCTCCCGCTCGGCCGCGTCCCTGCCGCGGGCCCGGTCCCTTCCACGCTGTCTCCCCCGTGCCGAGTCGCTGCCGAGTGGCTCTGTGTGTGCCGCGCCGACGGTAGGCAGTGCGGCCGGCCGGGTTCATGGGGCGAAAGGCAGCCGCCGCCCCCGACTTTCGTCAGGGGCCGGACGGCGGCCCGGTCCGGCAAGCTGGGCACATGCGGAGAGAGCGGATCACCGACCTGGCACTCGGGGCGCTGATCTGCGCGCCCGTGGTGCTGGGGGCCGTGGCGGACGGCGGGGGCACAGGGTGGCGGCCCGCGGCCGGGATCGCGGTGCTCGGGGCGGGCGTCGGGCTGTCCCGCAGGTGGCCGCTGACCGCGCTGCTGCTCGTCATGGCGCTGGGCCTGACCGTCACGCCGAGGCTCTGGACCCCGGAGTACGCGGCTGCCCTGGCGGTCTTCGGCTATCTGGCCGGACGGCGGACCGCGCTGGCCCGGCCCGCGTTGCACGCGTTCGCGGGGACGGCCGCCGCCGGTCTGCTGATCACGCAGGCCGCGCACCTGGATCTCTGGACCTGGTTCGCCGAGCTGTCCACCCTGGCCTTCGTGGTGATGGTCCCCTGGCTGCTCGGCCGGTATGTGCGGCAGTACGCCCAACTCGTCGACACCGGCTGGCTGCTGGCCGGCCGGCTGGAGCGGGAGCAGCGCGTCGCCGCGGACCGGGCGCGGCTGCTGGAGCGCTCCAGGATCGCGGGCGACATGCACGACTCGCTCGGCCACGATCTGTCGCTGATCGCCTTACGGGCAGCGGCGCTTGAGGTCGACCCGTCGCTGGGCGGAAGCCAGCAGAGAGCGGCGGGTGAGCTGCGGGCGGCGGCGGGGGACGCCACCGCACGGCTGCGCGACATCATCGGTGTCCTGCGGGAGAACGACGGGGCGGCGCCGGCCTCGCCGCCGGGCGGGACCGTGACGGACCAGGTGGAGCGGGCCCGCGGGGCGGGGATGGACGTGGAGCTGAGCGGCGACGGGGAGGCGGACGGCCTGGCCCCGATGACCGGCCGCGCGGTCCACCGGACCGTTCAGGAGTCGCTCACCAACGCGGCACGGCACGCGCCGGGCGCACCGGTGGCGGTCCGGCTCGTACGGTCGGATTCGGCCCTGACGGTCACCGTCACCAGCACGGCAGGACCGCCCGGCCCGCCACCTGGCCCGACGGCGGAGGCCGGCCGGGTGGCGGACGCGGTGGAACCGCCCGGCGGCCCGGGCGGCGGTACCGGGCTGGTCGGCCTGGACGAACGGATCCGGCTCGCGGGCGGGGTCCTGCGCCACGGGCCGCTGCCCGGGGGCGGCTTCGAGGTGTCCGCCACGCTGCCCACCGCACCCGGCGCCCCTCCCCCGGTCGCGGACGAAAAGCCGTCGTCCGCACAGGAGTTGGCGAGAGCCAGACAGCAAGTGAGGCGGCGTCTGAAGCAGGCGGTCTGGGTCCCGCTGGCCGCCACCGCCGCACTCGGGGTGCTGATCGGCGCCGTCGGCCTCGCCACCCGGTGAGCGCATTCCCGAACCGCGCAGGTGACGCCGGGAAGCGGAAGAGCCCGGCGCCCCGTAAGAGACGCCGGGCCCGTCCCGATCCTGTGTCAGCTCAGGCGTTCGCCTTCTGAGCTGTCACCTCAGGAGTACGCCCGCACCCTCCCCCGTCGCCGCGGTCGGCAACGCCACGAGTCCCAGCTCGGCGCCGGACGCCAGCAGGTGGTGTGCGGGCAGGATCCGGACGGTGTAGCCGTAGGGGCCCGTACGGTCCAGGGCCAGCGGGCCCTCGTACAGCCGCCGTCCTTCCAGGTCCGGGCCGCCCGCCGGTTTCAGTGCGACGGTCCGCGCGTCCGCGATGCGGTCCTGGTCGTCGACCCGGCCCGACACCGCCTGCACCTCCACGTCGTCGGGCCCCAGCGCTCCGAGCGCGACCTGGACCCGGAGCGAGAGGGTGGAGCCCAGTTCGGCGGTGCCGTCGGCCGCGGTCGGCGCGACGGCCTCCGCGTGGTCGACGTGCACGTCCGGCCAGGCGGTCCGCACCCGCGCCTTCCAGCCGGCCAGCTCCCGGGCCGCGTCGGGCCCGAGCGAGCGGTGGGCGAGGGCGGCGGGCGCGTAGAGCCGCTCGACGTACTCACGCACCATCCGCCCCGCCAGTACCTTCGGCCCCAGGGTGGTCAGTGTGGAGCGGACCATCCCGACCCAGCGCTCGGGCAGGCCGTCGGCCGTACGGTCGTAGAAGCGCGGCGCGACCCGGTCCTCGATCAGCGAGTACAGCGCGGCCGACTCCAGCTCGTCGCGCCGGTCCTCGTCCAGCCCCGAGCCGTCCGCGGTGGGGATGGCCCAGCCGAAGTCCGGCTCGAACCACTCGTCCCACCAGCCGTCGAGCACCGAGAGGTTGAGGCAGCCGTTGAGCGCCGCCTTCATCCCGGACGTACCGCACGCCTCCAGCGGACGCAGCGGGTTGTTCAGCCAGACGTCGCAGCCCGGGTAGAGCCGCTCGGCCATCGCCATGCCGTAGTCCGGCAGGAAGACGATGCGGTGGCGCACCCGCGGGTCGTCCGCGAACCGCACCAGCTCCTGGACCAGCCGCTTCCCGCCGTCGTCGGCCGGGTGCGCCTTGCCCGCGACCACGATCTGGATGGGCCTGTCCGGGTGGAGCAGCAGCTCCGTCAGCCGGTCGCGGTCGCGCAGCATCAGTGTGAGGCGCTTGTAGGAGGGGACGCGCCGGGCGAAGCCGATGGTCAGCACCCCGGGGTCGAGCACCCCGTCGATCCAGCCCAGTTCGGCGTCGGACGCGCCGCGCCCGCGCCAGGACGCGCGCAGCCGGGTCCGCACCTCGCCGACCAGCTGCTCGCGCAGGGTGCGGCGCAGCTCCCAGATCTCCGCGTCGGGAATGCCGGCCACCGCGTCCCAGCGGTCGGCGACGCCCACCGACAGGGCGTGCTCGGTGCGTTCGGCGCCGATCCGGCGGACGGCGGTGCGGGTGATCTCGGGCGCCGCCCAGGTCGGGGCGTGCACGCCGTTGGTGATCGAGGTGATCGGCACCTCGTCGGGGTCGAATCCCGGCCACAGCCCGGCGAACATCTCCCGGCTGACGGCGCCGTGCAGGGTGGAGACCCCGTTGGCGCGCTGGGCGAGCCGCAGGCCCATCACCGCCATGTTGAAGAGGCGCGGTTCGCCGCCCGGGTAGGTCTCCCGGCCCAGTTGGAGCACGCGTCCGGCGTCGACGCCGGGCAGTTCGCCGTCGTCGCCGAAGTGCCGGGCGACCAGGTCCCGGTCGAACCGGTCGATCCCGGCGGGGACGGGGGTGTGGGTGGTGAAGACGGTTCCGGCGCGTACGGACTCCAGAGCGGCGTCGAAGTCCAGCCCGGCGCCCGCGAGTTCGCGGATCCGCTCCAGGCCGAGGAAACCGGCGTGCCCCTCGTTGGTGTGGAACACCTCGGGGTCCGGGTGGCCGGTGATCCGGCAGTACGAGCGCAGCGCCCGCACCCCGCCGATACCGAGCAGCATCTCCTGGAGGAGCCGGTGCTCGCTGCCGCCGCCGTAGAGCCGGTCGGTGACACCCCGCTCGCCCGGCTCGTTCTCCTCGATGTCGGAGTCGAGCATCAGCAGCGGGACGCGGCCGACCTGCGCCTGCCAGATGTGCGCGTGGAGCGAGCGGCCACCGGGCAGCGTGAGGGCGACCGTGCTGGGTGCGCCGTCCGCCTCGCGCAGCAGGGCGACCGGCAGCTCGTCGGGGTCGAGCACCGGGTAGTGCTCCTGCTGCCAGCCCTCGCGGGACAGGGACTGCCGGAAGTATCCGTGGCGGTAGAGCAGGCCGACCCCGATGAGCGGTACGCCGAGGTCGCTGGCCGCCTTCAGATGGTCGCCGGCGAGGATGCCGAGGCCGCCGGAGTACTGCGGGAGCGCGGCGGTGACACCGAACTCGGGTGAGAAGTACCCGATGGCCGCGGGCAGCCCGGCGGGCTGCTCCTGGTACCAGCGCGGTCCGTGCAGATAGGTGTCGAGGCCGGCGGCGGCCTCGGTCAGGTCGCGCAGGAAGCCGGGGTCGGCCGCCAGCTCGGCGAGCCGTGCGGCCGACACCGTGCCGAGCAGCCGGACGGGGTCACCGCCGGCTGCCGGGAAGCCGTCGGGGTCGACGGCTCTGAACAGGTCCTTGGTCCCGGCGTGCCAGGACCAGCGGAGGTTGCGGGCGAGCTCACCCAGGGGGCGCAGCGGCTCGGGGAGGACGGGGCGGACGGTGAATCGACGAATGGCCTTCACATGTTCCACCTTCGCAGGGGAGATGCGCATCCAGGGGACGCACAGCGGTGTGTACGTCCGCACTTCACCCCGAAGGTAACCGTCAGCGCTCCCCGCAACCACGGCGCGAGGCCGCGTCCGCGTGCGCCGGTGCGGCGCTGCCGCGGAGTGCGCCCGGGTGGGTCCCGCCGGGCGGTATGGCCGGTTCTCCCCCCTCGCGTGGGCTTGTGGCACTTCGCACCACGGGTGAGGCTGCTGTGTGACACATCGCCGCGACGCCTGGACCGGAAGGGAGCGCGCCCGGATGGAACGAACCGTCACCTGCCGGGAGCGGCCCGCCTCATGAGGCGCCGTCCGCACCTCCCGTACGCGGTGCAGGACCGGCACCTCCCGTACGCGGTGCACGGCCCGCGCCGGCCGTGCGCCGTGCGCGCCGTGCGTGGCGCGCTCCGTCCGGTCCGGCCGGCCGTGGCGGAGCACGGCGGACTCTGCCAATGGTGTGAAACCGCGGCCACCCGCACGGCCGTGCACGGCCCCTCTGCGACGCGCGGCCCACCTGGTCCTTGCCTTGCACATTACGCACGAGTACTTAACTCAGGAGCCGGATTGCCCACCGGAGGTGTGGGGGAAGGCTCCTCCGGTACCCGCCCGAGCGCATCCCCAGCCCTCACCCCACGCCTCACCACAGCCTGAGTGAACGCGGACAGGAGCGGTCATGCCCGCAGCCCGCAAGCCATCATCGGACAAGCCGGCCAGAGGGACTCTCGCGACGTCCCCGCTGCCGCCGAAGTCCCCGAAGCCGCCCAGGCGGCCGCCCACCGGTCAGCTGATCGGCCGTATCCCGGTGCTCGATGTGCGGCCGCGCGTCGACGGCGGTCGCAGGCCCGCCAAAGCGGTGACCGGTGAGACCTTCCAGGTCACGGCGACGGTCTTCCGTGAGGGCCATGACGCGGTCGCCGCCAATGTCGTCCTGCGCGGCCCGCGCGGCCGGACGGCGCCCTGGGCGCCGATGCGGGAGCTGGCCCCCGGCACCGACCGCTGGGGCGCCGACGTCACCCCGGACCGCGAGGGCCGCTGGACCTACGCGGTCGAGGCGTGGAGCGACCCCGTCACCACCTGGCTGCACACCGCCCGGATCAAGGTCCCGGCGGGCATCGACACGGAGCTGGTGCTCGCCGAGGGCGCCGGGCTGTATACACGTGCGGCGGCCGGGGTGCCGAAGAGCAGGGGCCGCCGGGCGGTCCTCGCGGTGGCGGAGGCGCTGGGCGACACCGCGGCGCCCGCCGCCGACCGTCTCACGGCCGCGCTCGCGCCGGAGGCCGTGGCGGCCCTCGCCCGGTACCCGCTGCGCGAACTGGTCAGTGTGTCGGAGCCGCTGCCGCTCCAGGTGGAGCGTGAGCGGGCGCTGTACGGATCCTGGTACGAGCTGTTCCCGCGCTCCGAGGGCGCTGTGGTCGAGGAGGGCAAGCCGCACGTCAGCGGCACCTTCCGGACTGCGGCGAAGCGGCTTTCGGCGGTCGCGGCCATGGGGTTCGACGTGGTGTATCTGCCGCCGGTCCACCCCATCGGCACCACCCACCGCAAGGGCCCCAACAACGCGCTGACCGCCGGGCCCGACGACGTGGGGGTGCCGTGGGCCATCGGCTCGCCGGCCGGCGGCCACGACGCCGTCCACCCGGATCTCGGCACCCTGGAGGACTTCGACGACTTCGTCGGGCGCGCCCGTGAGCTGGACCTGGAGATCGCCCTCGACTTCGCGCTCCAGTGCTCGCCCGACCACCCCTGGGTGACGCAGCACCCCGAGTGGTTCCACCACCGTCCTGACGGCACGATCGCGTATGCGGAGAACCCGCCGAAGAAGTACCAGGACATCTATCCGATCGCCTTCGACCAGGACATGGACGGACTGGTCACCGAGACCGTCCGCATCCTGCGCTTCTGGATGGAGCACGGCGTACGGATCTTCCGCGTGGACAATCCGCACACCAAGCCGGTGGTCTTCTGGGAGCGCGTCATCGCCGAGGTCAACGTCCGCGACCCGGACGTGGTCTTCCTGGCCGAGGCGTTCACCCGGCCCGCGATGATGCACACGCTGGGCGCCGTCGGGTTCCAGCAGTCGTACACGTACTTCACCTGGCGGACCGGCAAGCAGGAGCTGACCGACTACGTCACCGAGCTGGCCGGGGAGTCCGCGGCGGCCATGCGGCCCAACTTCTTCGTGAACACCCCGGACATCCTGCACGCGTACCTCCAGCACGGCGGCCGCCCGGCCTTCGAGGTCCGTGCGGTGCTCGCGGCGACGATGGCGCCGTCCTGGGGGGTGTACGCCGGGTACGAGCTGTGCGAGAACACCACCGCACGGGCGGGCAGCGAGGACTACCTGGACTCGGAGAAGTACCAGCTGCGGCCGCGCGACTGGGAGTCCGCCGAGCGGGAGGGGCGGACCATCGCTCCGCTCATCACCACGCTGAACGAGTTGCGGCGCCGCCATCCGGCGCTGCGGCAGCTGCGTTCGGTGCACTTCCACCACACCGACAACGACGCGGTGATCGCGTACTCGAAGTCGGTGTCCGTGCCGGCCTGCACGGAGGCCCCGGCAGACGGCTTCACACCGGACGGAGGTACCGCCGGCTCGAACACGGTTCTGATTGTCGTCAACCTTGACCCGCACCACACCCAGGAGGCCACGGTCTCGTTGGACATGCCGGATCTCGGCCTGGAATGGCACGAGTCCGTCCCGGTGCGCGACGAGCTCACCGGCGAGACCTACCACTGGGGCAGGGCCAACTATGTGCGTCTGGAGCCGGGCAGCACGCCCGCGCACATCCTGGTGCTGCGACCGTCCCCGCCGATCGGAGGGTCACCCACATCATGATTGTCAATGAGCCCGTCCACGACAAATTCGAGGACACTCCCACCAAGGACCGTGACCCCGACTGGTTCAAGCGCGCCGTCTTCTACGAGGTCCTGGTCAGGTCGTTCCAGGACAGCAACGGGGACGGCGTCGGTGACCTCAAGGGCATCACCGCCAAACTGGACTACCTCCAGTGGCTCGGCGTCGACTGCCTCTGGCTGCCGCCGTTCTTCAAGTCGCCCCTGCGGGACGGCGGTTACGACGTGGCGGACTACACGTCCGTACTGCCGGAGTTCGGTGACCTCGCCGACTTCGTCGAGTTCGTCGACGCCACCCACCAGCGCGGGATGCGCGTGATCATCGACTTCGTGATGAACCACACGAGCGACCAGCACGAGTGGTTCCAGGAGTCGCGCAAGGACCCGGACGGTCCGTACGGCGACTACTACATCTGGGCCGACGACGACAAGCAGTTCGCGGACGCCCGGATCATCTTCGTCGACACGGAGAGCTCCAACTGGACCTTCGACCCGGTGCGCAAGCAGTACTACTGGCACCGGTTCTTCTCCCATCAGCCGGATCTCAACTATGAGAACCCGGTGGTGCAGGAGGAGATCATCTCGGCGCTGCGCTTCTGGCTCGACCTGGGCATCGACGGATTCCGCCTCGACGCGGTCCCGTACCTCTACCAGGTCGAGGGCACCAACTGCGAGAACCTCCCGCAGACCCATGCGTTCATGAAGCGGGTGCGCGCCGAGATCGACGCGAGCTACCCGGACACGGTGCTGCTCGCCGAGGCCAACCAGTGGCCGGAGGATGTCGTCGACTATTTCGGCGACTTCAAAAAGGGCGGCGACGAGTGCCACATGGCATTCCACTTCCCGGTGATGCCGCGCATCTTCATGGCCGTGCGCCGGGAGTCCCGCTACCCCGTCTCGGAGATCCTGGCCAAGACCCCGGCCATTCCGAAGAACGCCCAGTGGGGCATCTTCCTCCGCAACCACGACGAGCTGACGCTCGAAATGGTCACGGACGAGGAGCGCGACTACATGTACGCGGAGTACGCCAAGGATCCGCGGATGCGGGCCAACATCGGCATCCGCAGGCGGCTCGCGCCCCTGCTGGACAACGACCGCAACCAGATCGAACTGTTCACCGCGCTGCTGCTCTCCCTGCCCGGTTCACCGATCCTCTACTACGGGGACGAGATCGGGATGGGCGACAACATCTGGCTCGGCGACCGGGACGCGGTCCGCACGCCGATGCAGTGGACCCCCGACCGGAACGCGGGCTTCTCGTCCAGCGACCCGGGGCGGCTCTATCTGCCGACCATCATGGACCCGGTCTACGGCTACCAGGTGACGAACGTCGAGGCCTCCATGGCCTCGCCCGCCTCACTGCTGCACTGGACCCGCCGGATGATCGAGATCCGCAAGCAGAACCCGGCCTTCGGCCTCGGTTCGTACACCGAACTCCCCTCGTCCAACCCGGCCGTGCTCGCCTTCCTCCGGGAGTACAAGGACGACCTGGTGCTGTGCGTGCACAACTTCTCGCGGTTCGCGCAGCCGACGGAGCTCGATCTCAACTCCTTCACCGGACGCCATCCGGTGGAGCTGATCGGCGGGGTGCGATTCCCTCCGATCGGTGAACTGCCGTATCTGCTGACCCTCGCGGGCCACGGCTTCTACTGGTTCCGCTTGCGCAAGGACGCCCCCACCGTCTGACGGTGTGCCCGGGGCGCGGCGGTTTCCACCGCCCCGTCCCGGGCACGCTCCCCACAGGTACCGCGCCACTGGTACCGGGGCACCAGCACCCGGCCCACTGAGCCGTAGGTCCTTCCGTTTGGATCAGGCCTGATCCAAACGAAAGGCCCTAGTCCATCTGGTCCATCCTCACCCGCACCGTCCCGCACAGCCGGATTCCCGCCCCCATTGCGTTCAGCATGGGAGGCGACCCCACGCAATCCGGGACACTCTGCGCATCGTGTGGTGTGCCCGGGAAAGGACGCGATGCCATGTCCAAGGCTGCATCCACCCGGAACAGCGTGCGCTCCGCCGGGTCGTCCGGCCCTCTCCGTCTCCTCGACTCGCTCGCCCCCCTGCTGCACGAGTGGCTGCCCAGACAGCGCTGGTTCGCGGGCAAGGGACGGCCCGTCACCGCCTTCACACTGGTCTCGGCCACCGAACTGCTGCCGCTCGGCGCGGCCCCCGGGCTGCTCCATCTGCTGGTCCGCGCCGAACAGGACTCCCCCGCCCCCGCCCACTCGACCGGCGACTGCTACCAGCTGCTGCTCGGCGTACGGACCTCACTGCCGCCGCGCCTCGCCGACGCGCTGATCGGCCGCGCCCGTACCGGACCGCTCGCCGGGTCCGTGCTGTACGACGCGCTGCTCGACCCGCGGCTGACCGGGCTGCTCCTGGAGCGGCTGCGCGCGCCCGGCCGGATCGGGGCGCTGCGCTTCGACCGCGACCCGTCCGCGGCGATCCCCGCCGGACTGCCCGCCCGGCCGCTGGGCGCTGAGCAGTCCAACACCTCTCTTGTCTATGGCGATACGTTCATCCTGAAGGTCTTCCGCCGGGTCCACCCGGGGTCGAACCCCGATCTGGAGCTGCCGCTCGCGCTGGCCCAGGCCGGCTGCGCCCGGGTGCCGGCGCCCGTCGCCTGGTACGAGACGACGGAGCCGGAACCCGCCACGCTGGGTGTGCTCCAGCCGTTCCTCGCCGGGTCCGAGGACGGCTGGCAGCTGGCCCTGCTCGCGCTCTCCGACGGCCATGACTTCGCGGCGGGCGCACGGGCGCTGGGCCGGGCGACCGCCGAGGTGCACGGGACGCTGGCGTCCGCCCTGCCCACCGCGGTGCTGAGCAAACGGCAGATACAGCATCTCGCCGCGGGGATGACGGAGCGCCTGGAGGCCACGGCTCAGGCCGTGCCCGCGCTCGCGCCGTACGTGGCGGGGCTGCGCACCGCATTCGACGCGATCGCGGACCTGGGCCACGCCGGCCGCACCTGGGCCGCCCAGCGCATCCACGGCGATCTGCATCTGGGCCAGAGCCTGCGGGCCAGGGACGGCGAGTGGTCGGTCATCGACTTCGAGGGCGAACCGGCCCGCCCGCTCGCCGAGCGCACCCGCCCGCAGCCGGTGGTCCGCGATGTGGCGGGGATGCTGCGCTCCTTCGACTACGCGGCCCGCACCCACCGCCCCTGGTCCCCGAAGTGGGCGATCGGCTGCCGCGACGCGTACTGCGAGGGGTACGCGTCGGTGGCCGGCGCCGACCCGCGCGCGGAGCCGGAGCTGCTGCGCGCGTACGAGACCGACAAGGCGGTGTACGAGGTCCTCTACGAGGCCAGGAACCGCCCCGACTGGCTGCCCGTGCCGATGGCCGCGATCGAGCGGCTCTCGCTTCCCGAACCCACCGTTTTCCACCGTGCGCCGAAGCTGCCGAGGAGGCCGCCCCAGTGACCGCCCGTCCCCCGTCCCGCACTCCGTCGCCCGCCGAACCCGAGCCCGCCCCGGCCGACTCGGCCGCCCCACCTGTCTCTGCCGCCCCGTCCGCAGCGCCTCCGGAGCCCGCGGCGAACACCGAGCACACAGCGGTCCTGCCCTCCCAGCCGGCACCGGCACCTACAGCGGCGCCGGCGCCGACCGGAGGTGCACGGCCCGTGGAGGCGCTCGACGCCCGGGACCGTGAGCGGCTGCTCAGCGGCGGCCACCACGACCCGCACGCGCTGCTCGGCGCCCATCCGGTCGGCGGAGGCATCGCCGTCCGGGCGCTGCGGCCGTACGCCCGGGCCGTGACCGTGGTCGCGAAGGGGCTCCGCGCCGAACTGCACGACGACGGCCAGGGTTTCTTCTCCGGGCTGCTGCCGCTGCGCACCGTCCCGGAGTACGCGCTGCTCGTCACGTACGACGACACCGAGATCGAGCTCCAGGACCCGTACCGCTTCCTGCCCACTCTCGGTGAGCTCGATCTGCACCTGATCGGCGAGGGCCGCCACGAGGAGCTGTGGAAGGCGCTCGGCGCGCACCCGATGACCGTTCAGGGCGTCACCGGCACCCGCTTCACGGTCTGGGCACCCGACGCGCGCGGAGTGCGGGTCAGCGGGGACTTCAACTACTGGGACGGCGCCGCGTATCCGATGCGTTCGCTCGGTTCGTCCGGTGTGTGGGAGCTGTTCGTGCCGGGCATCGGCGAGGGCGCGCTCTACAAGTTCGACCTGATGCGCCCGGACGGCAGCCACACGCTGCGCGCCGACCCGATGGCGCGGCGCACCGAGGTGCCGCCCGCCACCGCTTCGGTCGTGACGCAGGCGCACCACCGCTGGCAGGACGAGCAGTGGATGACGCACCGAGGGGACCGGCCGGTGCACGAGGCGCCGTTCTCCGTGTACGAGGTCCATCTGCCGTCCTGGCGGCCTGGTCTGACGTACCGCCAGCTCGCGACACAGCTGCCGGCGTACGTCCAGGACCTGGGGTTCACGCATGTGGAGCTGATGCCGGTCTCGGAGCACCCCTTCGGCGGCTCGTGGGGGTACCAGGTCACCGGCTTCTACGCGCCGACGTCCCGGATGGGCACGCCCGACGACTTCCGGTGTCTGGTGGACGCGCTGCACCGGGCGGGTATCGGTGTCCTGATGGACTGGGTGCCCGCGCACTTCCCGAAGGACGACTGGGCGCTGGCGCAGTTCGACGGGTGCCCGCTGTACGAGCACTCCGACCCGGCCCGTGCCGAGCACCCCGACTGGGGCACCCTGGAGTTCGACTACGGCCGCACCGAGGTGCGTAACTTCCTTGTCGCCAACGCCACTTACTGGTGCGAGGAGTTCCATATCGACGGGCTGCGGGTGGACGCGGTCGCCTCGATGCTCTATCTGGACTACTCCCGCGAGGAAGGGCAGTGGTCACCGAACGAGCACGGCGGCCGGGAGAACCCGGACGCGGTGGCCTTCCTCCAGGAGATGAACGCGACGGTCTACCGCCGCAACCCCGGTGTGGTGACGATCGCCGAGGAGTCGACGGCCTGGGACGGTGTCACCCGCGCCACCGACCAGGTCGGCGCGGGCGGCTTCGGCGGTCTCGGCTTCGGGCTGAAGTGGAACATGGGGTGGATGCACGACTCGCTGGAGTACGTGGCCAAGGAGCCGGTGCACCGCAAGTACCACCACAACGAGATGACGTTCTCGATGGTGTACGCGTTCAGCGAGAACTACGTCCTGCCCATCTCGCACGACGAGGTGGTGCACGGCAAGCAGGCGCTGGTCTCGAAGATGCCGGGCGACTGGTGGCAGCAGCGCGCCACGCACCGCGCGTATCTGGGCTTCATGTGGGCCCACCCGGGCAAGCAGCTCCTGTTCATGGGACAGGAGTTCGCGCAGGGCGCCGAGTGGTCGGAGGCGCATGGCCCGGACTGGTGGCTGCTGGACCCGTCGTACGGGGCGGCGCACGACCACCGCGGGGTACGGGACCTGGTGCGCGACCTGAACGCGGTGTACACGGCGGCCCCCGCCCTGTGGCAGCGCGACACCGACCCGGGCGGCTTCGACTGGGTGGTGGGGGACGCGGCGGAGGACAACGTCTTCGCGTTCCTGCGCTACGACGCGCACGGCGCCCCACTCCTGTCGGTCTCCAACTTCTCGCCGGTGGTGCGGCACCAGTACCGGCTCGGGGTGCCGGAATCGGTGCCGGAGTGGCACGAGGTGCTCAACACCGACACCGGTCTCTACGGCGGCGGTGACATCCGCAACGCGGACCCGCTGAAGCCCGAGCCGGTGCCGTACCACGGGCGGCCGTCCAGCATCGGTCTGACGCTGCCGCCGCTCGCGACGGTGTGGTTCAGGCCGGTCTGATCCAGCCGGGCGCGGCCGGACGGGGAGACACACCCCCGGCAGCACGGAGGTACGGAGGTGCGGCGGCGTGGAGCTCACAGCTCACACGCGCCGCGCCTCCTCCGTGTCAGGCTCCGTGTCACGGGCGGGGCTCCGTCGCGCCCGTGAGGCACTCCGGCAGTCCGCCGCGGGTGTGCACGATGCCGGCCCGCTGGGTGGCCCGGGTCAGGGCCACGTACAGGTCGCTCGTACCGCGCGGCGAACCGGTCAGGATCAGGCCGGGCTCGACCACGATCACCGTGTCGAACTCAAGCCCCTTCGCCTGCCGGGGATCGAGCAGGACGACGGGCCGGTGCAGGTCCGGCTCGCCCCCGTCGACGTCCGGGAGTACGGCGGCCAGTTCGCGGTGGAGCACGGCAGGGGCGATCACCGCGAGCCTGCGCTCGTCGGCGCGCTCGTCCGCGACGGCATCGGCCACGGCGCGGGGCAGGTCATCGGTGGCCCGCACCCACGGCGCCACCCCCGTGGAGCGGATGGAGCGCGGCGGCCGGAACGCCGGGTCCGCGGCGCTCGGGACGGCTGCCGCGACCTCCATGATCTCGGCGGGGGTGCGGTAGTTGATGCCGAGCCGCACCTGCTCGTAGCGGTCTTCGACGTACGGGGCGAGCATCGTCGCCCAGTCGCCCACGCCGCCCGGCTCGGCGGTCTGGGCCGGGTCGCCGACCAGCGTCATCGAGCGGGTCGGGGAGCGCCGCATCAGCAGCCGCCACACCATCGGCGACAGCTCCTGCGCCTCGTCCACGATGATGTGGCCGAAGGCCCAGGTGCGGTCGGCCGCCGCGCGTTCGGCGGCGCTGCGGTGGTCGGCCTCCTCGTGGCGCTCGGCCATCCGCTCGGCGTCGATGATGTCGTGCGCCGCGAGCAGTTCGGACTCCTCGTCCTCGAACTCGAAGGACTCGGAGCCCAGCGACAGGTCGAGGACGCCCTGGGCGAACGCGACCTGCTCCTGCCGGGCGGCCTCGGCCGCCGCGCGTACCGCGGAGTCGTCCTCGCCGAGCAGTTCGGCGGCCTCGTCGAGCAGCGGGACGTCGGCCGCCGTCCAGTCACCGCCCTTGCGGCGGATGGCGTC
This sequence comes from Streptomyces sp. NBC_00440, assembly GCF_036014215.1. NCBI lineage: Bacteria > Bacillati > Actinomycetota > Actinomycetes > Kitasatosporales > Streptomycetaceae > Streptomyces > Streptomyces sp. NBC_00440. The sequence continues at coordinate 5,857,676 of NZ_CP107921.1, read as the reverse complement.
CGCGTCGGCGTCCGGCAGGTGCACCGGGTCGGTGAGGTAGTCGGCGACCACCTGCTGCGGGGTGAGGATCGGCCACAACTCCTCGATGGCCGCGTGCACTTCGGGGCTGGACGCGACGGCCTTGCCGATCTGGGCGAGGTCGTCGGGGCCCAGGAAGTTGGGCCCGCCGTAGGGGT